>QCDD01000012.1 GCA_003281045.1 Pelagibacteraceae bacterium AG-349-L23
TATGCTTTTTCAAACAATTGTCTTTCACTATAAGATTGATCAACCATCAAATCATCCCCCTTATTAAGGTCTCTTACTACTTCAGCTAACTCATAAATCTTACCTGATGAAATCTTTGCTTCATATTCCTGTGCTCTCCTACTCCACATAGATCTTTTTATTTTAGGCTTACTTTTTAATATTGAGATGCATTTATTTACCTGATTGATAGTAGCTAATGGTCTTAAGTGTAATTGTTTATTAACAGGCACCATTCCATTTGCTTTATCTTTTTCAAATTTTATAACGTAAGTTTCAACGTCTATTCCTCCAATATTTATTTTTTTGAATTCAGTAATTTGCCCAACACCATGTTTTGGGTATACGACGTAATCTTTGATTTTATATTCTCTTTTTTCTGTTTCTTGTTTTTTTACTTTTTTAATTTCTGGCTTAGCCTCATTATTTTTTGTAATTCTTAAACCATCACTTTTCTGTTCTGTAGTTTTAACTTCAGATTTTATAGATTTTTTTAAAGGTATTTTTTTAGTCTTAATTAATTTTTTTGGAAATTTATTTATCTTCTTTTTTACTTTTTTTAATTTAACAATCTTTTTGGTTTTTGCCTTTTTTTTTGATTTAGTAGCTTTACTTTTTTTAAAGGTTTTCTTTAAAATACTTTTCAAACTTATTTTGCTCATCTTTATATTTTTCGTGATCCGATGGAGGATCTTTCTTAACTGTTATATTTGGCCAGATTTCGGAATATTGTTTATTGATCTCTAGCCATTTATCAGACCCTGGCTCTGTATCAGCTTTTATTGCATCAACAGGACATTCAGGCTCACAAACGCCACAATCTATACACTCATCAGGTTTAATTACAAGCATATTTTTCCCCTCATAGAAACAATCTACAGGGCAAACTTCAACACAATCCATTAACTTACATTTAATGCATTTGTCATTAACTATATATGTCATTATTGATTTTCTTTTTTAATTTTTTCTTTGATATCTCCCATGATGTTATTGTCAATATACAATAAGCCTGCAAGTCGTCTCATCAAATTAGTTTCAAACATATCTGCTTCTTTATTTGAGTAAATTATTCTCCAAAGGGTTTCTATAATTTCAATTTTTTTTTTATCATCCATATTTTTAACTTCCCTTGTAAAATCCAAAATTTGGTTAGAGTTTTCTTCTATTTCTTTACCTTCTTTTAAAATATTTTCTAAATTATCTTGGTCTGCACCTATTTTCAAAAGTGCCTTACTTATTATAACCTCTTCTTCTTTTGAGAAGTTCTCATCAATTTTTGCAGCATGAATCAATAATGCCGCAACTCTTGCTAAATCACTAGTTTTAGTATCTCCTTTTTTTTCTTTAAAAAACATTACTTACTGGTTTAAATTTAAATCTTTTAACACTTTAAAAGGACTTTCTTTAATGAATTTTTTATTTACTTTTTTTGAGCTTTTTCTTGGATTGTATTTAAAAAATATATCATTATTTTTTTCAAAAACTTTATAACCCATAATTTTTAAAAGCTTTTTAAAGTTGTCCTTATTACATCCAAGTAAATTCAACATTTCAGGAATTAACTTAATTTCATTCTTTTCTGTGTTTGAATTAATAATTTGAACAAATAATCTTTCTAAAATATCAATCCTTACGTAAAAATTGTCAAATTTCTCAAATCCACAAAGTAACATAAAATTTCTGTTTTTAATTTTGTCGTTTTCTAAAAAATTTAAACCAAACACAGGAGGTTTTAAATTAAAATATTTTTGATGATAATTTTTCCAAAGTAAAGTTCTTAAGGACACAGCCTCTGGTTTGATTAATTTGTGTAAAAATACATGATATCTTCCAAATTTTACTCCTTGATCTCTCAAAAATTTCCTCTCATTTTGTCCTAATATTTTTAGATAATCTGTAACTTGATTTCTTTGAAGGACTCCATTGTTCTCATATAATTGATACGCAAGAGCTTTAATTGATGAATTTTTTTCCTTAAGATTTCTCAAATCAATTAAACTGCTCAAAACATTTTGTATTTTATTTTTTAGCCATTTCACTAAATAATTATTTAATTTTTTTAATTGATCTGTTTCAAGAATATCATCAACTATAAGAACAATATTTGGATTTAAATAATCTCTACCTGGTTGCAATCTTGCTATTGGAGACTTTCTCCAATAAATTTTAAAATCCTCGTTTAGTTCTATTAAACCTGTCTCGATTATTGTATCAATTCTCTTTTGAAGTTCTGGACCAACTGTCTGTCTTGCTGCTTTTTTGAGCGATTTGATATCTGTTTCTAAAGCACCCTTTTTTAAATCTAGTTCTAATTTAAGTCCATTTATCTTTCCAATAAATTGATCATCAATCATTACTTCGTTATTTTCTAAAATTTTAGTATCAAATTCCATATCTTGCTTTAAGCCTCTTGCTAGGACACTTGCCCTTTTGTCAATAAAAGTTTTTGTAAGTTCCTCATGTAATCTATCTGATAACTTATCCTCTAAGTGTTTTGTTTTTTCTATCCAATAGTTTTGATTTTCTATCCAATTATTTTTATTTGAAACATATGACCAAGTTCTTACATTTGCAATTCTATTTGATAAAGAATCTACATTTCCATCTAATTTATCGAGTTTGACGAGTTGAAGTCGCATATAATCATCTGTAATTTTACCCTTTTCACTTGTTAAATATTTAAAAACATTTTCAATCACTTCATAGTGATTGCCATAGGTTTTTTTAACAAAATCTGGTATTTGGCAACATTCCCATAAAAGACTTAATTTATCTTTATCAAATTTAATATTTTCTAAATTTTTATCTCTTAAAAAAAATTTTAAGGCTTTTTCATCTTCACACTCATGTATTTTTCTTAACCATCTTCTACTAGGCTTCTCCTCTAAAGACTTTAATAATTTAAAAGGACTCTCAAAGTTTAAATTTGAATTTCTCCAAAATAAAGATTGGATTTCCTCAAATTTATGATTTTCCAATAAATCTACTTCATCAGCATTTATTTCTTTGCATTCTCCTGTTATACCAAAATTTCCATTGTTCAAATATCTTCCTGCTCTACCAGCTATTTGGCCAATTTCTGCTAAATTTAGCTTTCTTAATTTTTTTCCATCAAATTTTTTTAAATTGGAAAAATAAACGTGATCAAGATCCATATTAATTCCCATACCAATAGCATCAGTTGCTACTAGAAAATCAACATCTCCGGATTGATACAGCTCTACTTGTGCATTCCTTGTCTTTGGGCTTAGAGATCCCATAACAATAGAAGCTCCTCCTTTTTGTCTTCTTATAAGTTCAGCGATGGCGTAAACTTCCTCTGCAGAAAATGCTATAATTGCAGTTTTTCTTTGAATTCTTGAAATTTTTTTATGACCAACATAAGAAAGTTTTGAAAGTCTAGTTCGATTTATAAATTCGATGTCATCATCAAGATTAGAAATAATTGGTCTTATAGTATTTGATCCCATTAACATTGTTAATTTTATTCCTCTTAAGTTCAATAATCTGTCTGTAAAAATATGACCTCGCTCATGGTCTGCGCACATTTGAATTTCATCCACACCTACAAAATCTAATTCTTTATCAATAGGCATAGATTCAACAGTACACAGATAATACTTTGCATTTGTAGGAATTATTTTTTCTTCACCAGTAATTAATGCAACTTTATCTAAACTTACCTTTTTAATTACCTTGTCGTAAACTTCTCTAGCTAACAATCTCAAAGGAAAACCTATCATTCCAGTGTCAAACGACAGCATAGTCTCAATAGCAAGATGAGTTTTACCTGTATTTGTTGGGCCAAGGACAGCTGTAATTTTATTTTTTGTCATTTCTATCTTTGGTATATCTTAATTTTTATCTACCAGATGTAGTTGTTGTTAAAGAACAAAAATAGACTAAAACATGACCGAATCGATGGATAAAAAGTTCTCATTTTTTTAAAATAATAATTTAACTTAACATAATTAAATTAATTATAAAGATTATGTGCTGAATGCTTAGTCAGTTGTTTTGATTTTTAAAATTTTCCAAATTCCTGATGCTGACGTAATTATCTTGCCATTACAATTTAACTCACAAAATAAAAATACAAGAGTTTTTGTTTTTTTTAATATTTTAACTTTCCCGTAGATTTCATCATTTACTTTTGATGATCCAATAAACTTTATATCTAAAGAAATTGTTACGCAGGGTGAATTATCAGCTGATCTATGTGCTGCTGTGCCGGCACCAGCATCTATCAGTGCAGACAAATAACCCCCATGAGTAATTCCTGCAGCATTTAAATGATTATTATTAATCGTTGATTTAAATTCGTATTCATTTTCAGAGATATTTCTAAATAAAAGGCCTCCGTTATGTTTCATAAAACCTGGTTTGAGACTGATTTGTTCAAATTGATTAGACATAATTTTTTATAATACAAAAGTTAAGATTAATATAATTACAAAAATAGAAACAAAAAAATATATTACTGACATTTGAAGAGATATTTTTTCTAACCATTTTAACATATTTTTCCTTTTTTATGGTGCGCCTGCTAGGAGTCGAACCCAGAACCTCCTGGTCCGTAGCCAAGCGCTCTATCCAATTGAGCTACAGGCGCATTTATAAATATATTTGTTTATAGTATATCAATATTTAGTGTATTTTAATGATAAGATAAAATTAAAATTTATGAATAACAAACCTGATGACGTGGTCATTTGTAGTGCTGTTAGGACTCCTATAGGCACTTATAAGGGATCATTAAAAGATTTGAAAGGAGATCAACTTGGAACTATCGTAATAAATGAGGTTTTGAAAAGAAGCAAGATATCTAATAATCAAATTGACGAAGTAATAATGGGCCAGGTCTTAACTGCCGGTGGAGGACAGAACCCTGCCAGACAAGCAGCAGTAAATGCTGGGATCCCTGTATCCAAACCTGCTTATTTAGTAAACCAAGTTTGTGGATCAGGACTAAGAGCCATTATTTCAGGTTACCAACAAATTAAATTAGGCGATGCAAATAATGTAATTTGTGGGGGTCAAGAGAATATGTCGATGACACCTTACTCTTATTTTTATTCAGAGAAAAAAGAAATTTCAAAAGATCAATTAATTAATACTATGATTTATGATGGTTTAACTGATGCTTTTAAAAATTACCACATGGGAGTTACAGCCGAAAATGTTGCAAAAAAGTTTAATATTTCTAGAAAACAACAAGATGAATTTGCTCTCCAATCCCAAAAAAAAACAGAAATTGCAATTGAAAATAATAAATTTGATGACGAAATAGTGCAGATAAATCATAAAGGTATTATTTTAGAAAAAGATGAACACCCTAGAAAAGATTTAAAATTATCTGATTTAGAAAAATTAAAAACAGCTTTTAAAGATAGTGGGACTGTAACACCCGGAAACTCATCTGGCATAAATGATGGAGCAGCTGCTTTATTATTAACTACATTTAAGGAAGCTCAACAAAATTCACTTAAACCATTGGCTAAAATTATTTCTTGGGCATCTGTTGGTTTGGAACCGTCTTTAATGGGTCTTGGTCCTATAGAAGCTATCCGCCAAGCATCAAAAAAAGTAAATTGGAATTTAAATGAAATTGATTTATTTGAAATTAATGAGGCTTTTGCCGCTCAAGCTATAGCAGTTATCAGTGAATTGGGTATTGATGAAAACAAAGTTAATGTAAATGGTGGGGCTATTGCTTTAGGTCACCCAATAGGTGCATCTGGAGCAAGAATACTTGTGACACTTATACATGAAATGAAAAAACAGAATAAAGAAAGAGGTTGTGCAGCACTTTGTATAGGTGGCGGTATGGGAATTGCGCTATGTGTAGAAAAAATTTAGGAATTAATTTTCCCGTATTTTTCCTCTAACAATATTTTTTGGATCCACACATTAGCATCTTTATATGTGTTGAATTTTGGTTGAATAAATATATTTAATAACTTTTTAATCATTATTTGAGTATTTCAATAAAGAGTGTCAAAAAATTGGGTAGAATGTGTTAAAATTAAAGATTAAGTAAATTTTTTTTATGTATAAAACTTTTAGAAATGACTGAAAAATTGTTAGTTCCTGACATAGGTGATTTTGAGAACGTGGAAGTTATAGAACTTTTAGTAAAAGAGGGTCAAGATATTAAAAAAAATGATCCTGTTGTTACTATTGAAAGCGATAAATCGAGTGTTGAAATACCATCAATATTTTCTGGCAAAGTCGAGTCTATAAATGTTAAAGTTGGGGATAAGGTTTCAAAAGGAGATCTATTAATAAATATTTCTTCAAATCAATCATTATCTCAAAAAGAAAGTGTTCCAAAAGAAACTGAAAATTTAATTCAAGAAGCTGAGAGTACTTTAAGAAAACATCAGGACCAAAATATTCCACAAAAAATAATTGAGACCGAAAAACCAAAAATAATCCAAGTAGTTAAAGAAGGGGATATCGATCCACTAGAAACAAATGAATGGCTAGAGTCTTTGTCAGCAGTAATAGAAAAAGACGGAAATCAGAGGGCACATTATTTAATTAAAGAACTTATCAACAAAGCTTATATGGAGGGTGCTAATATACCCTATACGCAAAACACTCCTTATATAAACACTATACCAGTTAACGAGGAAAAAAAATCTAATGGAGATCAGAACATAGAGAGAAGAATTAGATCTTTAATTAGATGGAATGCTGCCGCAATGGTAGTTAGAGCAAATAAAAAATTCCCAGAACTTGGAGGCCATATTGGAACTTTTGCATCTGCTGCAACTCTGTACGATGTTGGTATGAATCATTTTTGGAGAGCTAAAAATAATAAATTTGGTGGAGATTTAATTTATTTTCAAGGTCATAGCGCTCCAGGTATGTACGCTAGAGCTTATCTGGAAGGTAGACTTAACGAAAAACAATTAGATAGTTTTAGACAAGAAGTAAACCCTGGTGGTCTCTCCTCATATCCTCATCCTTGGCTAATGCCAAATTTTTGGCAATTTCCAACAGTGTCCATGGGATTAGGTCCAATGCTTGCAATTTATCAGGCAAGATTCATGAAGTACTTAATCAATAGAGGTCTCATCAAAGATGAAGGTAGAAAAGTTTGGGCATTTTTAGGTGATGGAGAAATGGATGAACCGGAATCTTTAGGAGCGATTGGTTTAGCAGCAAGAGAAAAATTAGATAACTTAATATTTGTTGTAAATTGTAATCTTCAAAGACTAGACGGACCAGTTCGTGGAAATGGGAAGATTATTCAGGAATTAGAGGGAATTTTTAGAGGCGCAGGATGGAATGTTATAAAAGTTATTTGGGGCTCTTATTGGGATCCATTGCTTGCAAATGATAAAACAGGTCATTTAGTTAAAACAATGAATGAGACAGTCGATGGCGAGTATCAAGCAATGAAAGCAAGAGATGGTGCGTATGTGAGAGAAAAATTTTTTGGAAAATATTTAGAGACCAAAGAGCTGGTTTCCAGTCTTTCAGACAAAGATATTTGGCGGTTGAACAGAGGTGGTCATGATCCTCATAAAGTTTTTGCAGCTTATGATAAAGCATCTAAAAATATTGGAAGCCCTACAGTTGTAATTGCAAAAACTATTAAGGGTTATGGAATGGGCAAAAGTGGTGAAAGTGTAAATACAACTCATCAGACTAAGAAGTTAGATATCGACGACTTAATGTATTACAGGGATAGGTTTGACGTTCCATTAACAGATAAACAAGTTAAGAATATTGAATACTACAAGCCAGATCAGAATTCCCCTGAGATTAAATACATAAATGAGAGACGAATTCAATTGGGTGGTTTTATTCCTGAAAGAACTACTTACGCAAAACCCGTTAAAGCACCTCCAAAAGATATTTTTGATAATATGAAAGTTTCTACAGGTAAAAAAGAAATGTCGACCACAATGGCATTGGTCAGAATGTTGACAAATCTTTTAAGAGATAAAAATGTTGCACCAAGACTGGTCCCAATCATACCTGATGAGGCTAGAACATTCGGAATGGAGGGTTTTTTTCAAAAAATAGGAATTTATGCTCATGAAGGCCAAAAATATGAGCCAGAAGATTCTGCTCAATTAAGTTCGTATAAAGAGGAAAAGAGTGGTCAAGTTTTAGAGGAAGGAATTAATGAGGCTGGAGCGATGTCATCTTGGATCGCTGCAGGAACTTCATATACAAACCATGATATAGAAATGATCCCAATTTATCTTTTTTACTCAATGTTTGGCTTTCAGAGAATTGGTGATTTTGCTTGGGCGGGTGCTGATAGCCAGTCAAGAGGGTTTTTGATCGGAGCAACCGCGGGAAGAACAACTCTTGCTGGAGAAGGTTTACAACATCAAGATGGTCATAGCCATTTAATGGCCTCAACTATTCCTAATTGCAGATCTTATGATCCAACATTTCACTATGAGCTTGCAGTCATTTTTCGAGAAGGTTTAAGAAGAATGCATGAGAAAAAAGAAAACATTTTCTATTATATTACGACCATGAATGAAAATTATCCTCATCCAGAAATGCCAAAAGATAAATCATGTGAGGATGGTATTTTAAAAGGAATGTATAAAATAAAAGAGTTTAACAAGTATAAAAAAACTAAAATTCAATTTCTTGGATCTGGCACAATCTTAAGAGAAATGATAGCTGGTGCGGAAATATTACAAAATGAGTATCAAATCGATAGTGAGATTTGGAGTGTAACAAGTTTTAATGAATTAAGAAGGGATGGTCTTGAGGTAGAGAGATACAATCTTCTAAATCCTGATAAAGAGCCTAAAAAAAGCTATGTTGAAAAATGTTTGGGTAATACTGAAGGACCAATTTTAGCAGCTTCAGATTATATGAGAATGAATTCTGATCAGATTAGGCCATACGTTAATAAAAGTTTTTATTCATTAGGGACTGATGGATTTGGTCGAAGTGATACGAGAAAGAAGTTAAGAAAATTTTTTGAAGTTGATAAGGAACATATCACAACATATGGTTTGAGTATTTTAGCTAAGGAACAGCTTATTGCATCGAAATATGCAAAAGAAGCAATCAAAAAGTATAAGATTGATATTGATAAACCTATGCCAACAAAATTATAGAATGCCTAAAAAAGATATAAAAGTTCCAAATATTGGTGAATTTAAAGATGTAGAGGTTATTGAAATTATAGTCAAAAAAGGTCAAGAGATTAAAAAAAATGATCCTTTAATAACAATTGAAAGTGATAAATCGAGTGTTGAAATACCCTCATTACATAATGGAATAGTTACAGAATTAAATTTAAATGTTGGGGATAAGGTTTCTGAAGGTGATAAAATATTAGAAATTGAATTAAAAGACAATCAAGTAGAAACTCAATTAAAAACTGAAGAAATAAAAACGATTAAAAAAGAAAATACTAAGAAAAAAAAAATTGAAATTAGAAGAGAAGTTGGATCAAAAAATGTTATCGTAAAAGATTTTTCTAAAAAAACTGCAGCCTCACCGAAAGTCAGAAAATTTGCAAGAGAACTTGGTGTTGATATTAGTAAAGTTGAAGGTAGTGAAAGACTAGGAAGAGTAACTGAAAGTGATGTAAAGTCATTTGTCGCAAATAAACCAGAGAGAAATTTTGAAAAAGAATTCAAAAAAGATGAAACGATAGAACTAGAATATCCTCACTCTGAATTTGGAAAAACAGAAATAAAGGATATTCCAAGAGTGAAGAGACTTTCGTCTAAATATCTTATGAATTCTTGGACCAATATTCCCCATGTGACCAATCATGATGAAGCAGATATAACTGAATTAGAGGAGTTTAGAACATCTCTTACAGATATTTATACTGGAGAAAAAAAAAAAATTACCCCTTTAGCTTTTATCGTCAAAGCATTAACTGCATCACTTAAAAAATTTCCAAATTTTAATTCATCTATAGATGAAATTGATAAAGGAAAAATGACCTTAAAAAAGTATTACCATATTGGAATAGCAGTAGATACGAAGCATGGACTTATGGTGCCAAAACTAAGAAATGTTGATAATAAGAATATTTCATTAATTGGCAATGAACTCAAAAAATTAAGTGATCAGTGCAGGAATCTTAAAATTGATAAAAAAGAATTATTTGGTGGTTCCATGACAATAACAAGTCTAGGAGGTATTGGTGGTTCTTTTTTTACACCTATAATTAATTATCCTGAAGTTGCAATTTTGGGAGTTGGCAAATCTCAAAAAAAACAAATTTTTATTGATGGAAAATTTATTACACGAATAATGTTACCTTTATCTTTATCATATGATCACAGAATAATTGATGGAGCTGAAGCAGCTCGATTTAACAACGATTTGAAAGACAATCTTGGAAAAAATTTTGCTTACAAATTAGCTGTGTAAAAATATGTCAAAAACTCTCTCATTATTTAGTGCACTATTATGCACTTTCATTTGGGGGACTACATTTATTGCACAAGATACAGGCATGGACGACATCGGCCCATTCACTTTTAATTCAGTAAGATTTTTTGTGGGTTTTTTAGCAATTGTTCCTTTAGCATTAATGTTTGAAGCAAAAAAACTAAAAAAAGAATTTAGGTTTGATACAAAAACATTCGTTATCCTGTCCTTTTTAATCGGACTATCATTATTTTTGGGCTCAGCATTACAGCAGGTTGCGTTGCTTTACACTGATGTAGCAAATGCTGCTTTTTTTACAATTTTTTATGTGCCAATGGTCCCAATAATTATTTTCATCTTTAAAAAAGATTTTTTACACTGGAGTGTATGGCCATCAGTAATTTTATGTTTAATTGGTGGATATTTATTAACAAATTTTCAAGATGCAACTGTAAGATTAGGTGATACCCTTGTGGTATTAGGAGCTTTATTTTGGAGTACACATATTATTTTTACTGGTATGATTATCAAAAAGTACAATTTACCATTGACTATTGGTGCAATTCAAACTCTGCTAGTTGCTCTATTCTCATTTATAATAGGTTTATTTTCTGAAGAATTTGTAATCGCTAATATATTAAATGAAATAGACTCGATTTTATATGCTGGTATTTTATCAGGTGGTTTTGCATTTGTTTTACAAATTTATGCTCAAAGAAATATAACTCCAGCACCAGCAGCAATAATTTTTTCTTTGGAGGGTGTGTTTGCAACAATTGCCGCTTGGTTTCTTTTAAATCAAATATTAGGCATTAATAATTTACTTGGTTGTTTTTTTATATTAAGTGGAGTTTTATTATCTCAATTAGTTCCATTAATAAGGAGAGCAAGTTAACTATATATTATATAAAATAAAATTAAGCCAAGAATTATCCGATAAATTACAAATACATTAAAAGAAATTTTACTTATAAATTTAAGAAAATACTTAATTGTAAAAAATGAAAACATAAATGATAAAAAAGTAGCAATTAATAATAAATAGTTAATTTCTATTGATTGTTCAAAAGCCTCTCTTAAACCTAGGAAGCTTGCTCCTGCTAATGCAGGTATAGACAGTAAAAAAGAAATTTTACTAGCGTCTGTTCTATTGAAATTCAAAAATCTTGCTGCCGTAATTGTTATTCCAGCCCTACTAACTCCTGGTATCAACGCTAAAATTTGAAATAAACCAATTAATAAAACTGATTTAATATTTAAATCTGTAGAAATATTTCGATCGATTTTTCTTTGATCAGCAAAGAAAAGTATGAATGCAAAAAATAGTGTTGTTGATGCAATTACTTTTGTGTTTCTTAAAAGATGAATAAATTCGGTGGAATATAAAACATATCCAAAAAATATTAAAGGCAAGGAGCCAATAATTATTAAACTTAATAACCTATTATTATTTCTTATATCAAATAGCTCTTTTCTAAAATAAAAAATTACTGCAATTAATGAGCCTAAATGTAGACTTATGTCTATTAATAAAGAACTTGTTTCTAAATCATAAAAATTTGATACCAATATTAAATGAGCTGACGAACTTATGGGTAAAAATTCAGAAATTCCTTGAACAGCAGAAAGAATTAAAATTTCTATAAAATCTTGCACCATACATGTGTCGTAGCTTAAAAAATATTCATTTTAAACAATTCGATTTAATCATATTAGGTATGCAAAAATCAGATTAAGTAGATTTTAAGCTAAATATAATTATAATTAGGTAATAATAACTGACCTATTTATTTCTTTTACTAATAAAAACTATGTATATTTTGCGATAAATTTATAAAAATTTATGACTGATAAAATGCTAAAATTTGTAAAAATAGGTCAACAAACCCCACCTAAAAGAGGAATTGATAATAGGAAAGATGATTTTAATGAAATCTATGATGAATTTATCACTCAAAAAGCACAAGAGCAGTCAAGTAGATGCTCTCAATGTGGCGTTCCTTTTTGCCAAGTCCACTGTCCTTTAAGTAACAACATCCCTGATTGGCTTAAATTGACTGCTGAAGGCAGATTGAAGGAAGCTTATGAATTATCTCAAAGTACAAATAATATGCCTGAGGTTTGTGGCAGAATATGCCCTCAAGACAGACTATGTGAGGGTAATTGTGTTATTGAGCAGTCAGGTCATGGCACTGTAACAATTGGATCAGTTGAAAAATATATTACTGATAGTGCTTGGGAGAATGGATGGGTAAAACCTATATCAATCAAACACGAAAAAGACCAAAGTGTTGGAATAATTGGTGCTGGACCCGCTGGATTGGCAGCTGCTGAACAACTTAGGAAAAATGGATATCAAATTACTGTTTATGACAGATATGACAGAGCGGGCGGTTTGTTAATTTATGGAATTCCAAATTTTAAATTAGAAAAACATGTGGTCGAGAGGAGAACAAAATTGTTGAAAGATGGTGGAATTAAATTTGAACAAAATTTTGAGGTTGGTAAGGATGCAACTTTAGAGCAATTGAGAAAAAAACATGATGCAATTTTAATTGCTACTGGAGTTTATAAACCAAGAGAAATTAATCTACCAGGTAATGATTTAAATAATATTTTTCCTGCTATGGAGTTTTTAACAGCATCAAACAAAAAGGGGTTGGGAGATAAAGTTGATTTATTCGATAAAGGTATATTAAACGCTGAAGGCAAAGATGTAGTTGTTATTGGAGGTGGAGATACCGCAATGGATTGTGTTCGAACATCTGTAAGACAAAAAGCTAATTCAGTTAAATGTTTATATAGAAGAGATAAAGATAATATGCCTGGATCTGCAAGAGAAGTAGCTAATGCAGAAGAAGAGGGTGTTGAATTTGTTTGGTTGTCTAGTCCAAAAGAATTTAGAGGAAAAAATAAAATTGAAAAATTAATCGTAGATCAAATTCAACTTGGAGATCCAGATGACTCAGGTAGAAGAAGACCAGAAATTAAACAAGGATCCGAATTTGAAATTAAAGCAGATATGGTAATAAAAGCTTTAGGATTTGATCCAGAAAACTTGCCATTATTATTTGAGGCACAAGAATTACAAGTTACAAAATGGGGAACAATTAAAACAGACTTTGACACTATGGAAACTAATATAAAAGGAGTCTTTGCTGCCGGGGATATTGTAAGAGGTGCATCTTTAGTTGTTTGGGCAATTAAAGATGGTAGAGATGCTGCTTTATCAATCAAATCTTATCTTGAAAATATCGAATTAAAAAAATCTAAAGTTGCATAATGAGTATATATAAAAAAAATTTAGAATTACTTACCAAAAACAATGTTTATTCTAAGGAAATGGAACATGATGCATGTGGCGTAGGGTTAATTGCATCAACAGAGGGAAAAAAATCAAGAGAGGTTGTAGAATATGGAATTGAAGCTTTAAAGGCTGTTTGGCATCGAGGAGCTGTTGATGCTGATGGAAAAACAGGTGATGGAGCAGGAATACATTTAGAAATTCCCAAAGATTTCTTTGTTGAAAAAATAGAGGTTACAGGTCACACACATGATGGCTCTGATATTTGTGTTGGAATGATTTTTTTACCAAGAAATGATTACTCCTCACAAGAAAGCTGTAAAACGATTGTAGAAAGTGAGTTAACTAAAAATGATTTTAGTATCTATGGGTGGAGACAGGTGCCTGTTAATCCAAAAGTTTTAGGAGAAAAAGCTTTTCAAACTATGCCAGAGATAATTCAAGTGCTTTTTAAATCGAATGATAAAAATTTGCTTGATAAAGAGCTTGAAAGAAAAATTTATGAAACAAGAAAAAAAATTGAGAATAAAGCATTCAATTTATCATTAAATAATTTTTATATTTGCTCGATAAGTTCTAAATCAATTATCTATAAGGGCATGTTTTTAGCTGAGGCTATCTCAGATTTTTTCTTGGATTTAAAAGACGAAAGATTTATTTCAAGATTTGCAATTTTTCATCAGAGATTTTCAACTAATACTGCTCCAAGCTGGAGTTTGGCACAACCATTTAGAGCAGTTGCCCATAATGGTGAAATTAATACTTACAAAGGCAATAAAAACTGGATGAGAGTTCATGAACAAGAGATGAGTAGCCCTCTTTTTGAAAATGTTGAAAATTTAAAGCCAGTTATACAAAAAGGAGTTTCTGACTCTGCGGCACTAGATAATGTTTTTGAGTTATTAAATAAATCTGGCCAACCTGCACCTTTAGCAAAATTAATGATGATTCCTGATGCTTGGTCAAAAAGAAATAAAACTCTTCCAAAAAGCCATCAACAACTGTTTAATTTTTTAAATAGTACTATGGAACCTTGGGATGGTCCTGCCGCTATTGCTGCAACAGATAATGAATGGGTCATTGCAGCTAATGATCGTAATGGTTTAAGGCCTTTAAGATACGCAATAACAAAAGATAAGTTTCTCTTTGCTGGATCTGAAACTGGAATGATTGAATTAAATGAAAAAAGAATTTTATCAAAAGGAAGACTTGGCCCAGGGGAGATAATTGGTGTTAGAATTGAAAAAGGCAAAGTGTTTACGAATAATCAAATTAAAGACTATTTGGCAAAAGAATATAAGCATTTCAATTCTCAGATAATAGATTTAGATGAAAAATTATCTATTTCTAATGAAAAACATAATTTTGATGGTGAAGATTTAAGGAGACGACAACACACTTTTGGAATTAGTTTAGAGGACTTAGAACTAATTTTACATCCAATGGCTGAAGATGCAAAAGAAGCGACGGGTTCCATGGGTGATGATACACCTTTAGCAGTTCTATCAGACAAATACAGACCACTTTATCATTTTTTTAGACAAAACTTTAGCCAAGTGACCAATCCACCGATTGACTCTTTAAGAGAAAATAAAGTTATGAGTTTGAAAACTAGATTTGGTAATCTTGGGAATATTTTAGATTTTGATACTTTAACTAAAGAAAATATTTATGTTTTAAATAGTCCGATATTATCGAATTCACAATTTAACAAATTTATTAATTTTTTTGGAAAAAACTCTGTCTCTATAGATTGTACTTTCTCAAATGATCAAAGTTTATTTGACTCTATTAAAAGGATTCAAAAAGAGTCGGAAATTGCCGTTAGACAGGGTGTAACACAATTAGTTTTAAGCGACAAAGCTATTTCAGATACAAGGATGCCTATGCCAATGTTGTTATGTGTTGGTGCGATTAATACTTTTTTAATTGATAAAAAATTAAGAGGGTATGTTTCAATTAACGTTCAATCTGGCGAAGCTTTGGACACCCATTCTTTTGCAACATTAATAGGTGTTGGAGCAACAACAGTTAATCCATATATAGCTTTTGATAGTTTATACCAAAGGCATGAAAAAAAGTTATTTGGCCAGTATAGTTTTGATGAATGTGTTGAAAGATATATCAAATCAGTGAATTCAGGATTATTAAAGATCATGTCAAAAATGGGTATATCTGTTTTAAGTTCGTATCGAGGTGGATGTAATTTTGAAACTGTTGGTCTAAGCAGATCAATAGTTGATGATTATTTTCCTGGAGTGACTTCAAAAATTTCTGGTATTGGATTGTCAGGAATCGAAAAAAAAATACGTGCAATACATAAAGAGGCATTTGAAAGCACCGATACAGTTTTACCTATTGGTGGGATTTATAGATACAGAAAAAATGGAGAAACACACCAATATCAGGGCAGATTAATCCACTTATTACAAAGTGCTGTAGGATCAAACTCGTATATAGCTTATAAAAAATATGCTGAGGGAATCTATAACTTGCCACCAATTAACTTAAGGGATTTAATAGATTTTAGAAAAAAAAAATTAGGACCATCTATTCAAATTTCTGAGGTTGAACCAATAGAAAAAATATTAAAAAGATTTGGTAGTGGAAGTATGTCCCACGGAGCATTGTCTAAGGAGGCACATGAAACATTAGCTATTGGGATGAATAGGATTAAAGGTGCATCCTGTAGTGGAGAAGGTGGTGAAGATGCAAATAGATTTAAGATTATGGACTCTGGTGATAGTGCAAATTCGAGAGTAAAACAAATTGCGTCAGCAAGATTTGGTGTAACAGTTAATTATTTAAACAATTGTAATGAAATTGAGATTAAAATTGCTCAAGGTGCAAAACCTGGCGAAGGTGGCCAATTACCAGGATTTAAAGTAACAGATGAGATTGCCAAGCTAAGACATTCAACGCCAGGTGTAACGTTAATCTCCCCACCTCCGCATCATGATATTTATTCAATTGAGGATTTAGCTCAGCTTATTTATGATTTAAAACAAATCAATCCTAAGGCAAGAATTGGAGTTAAATTAGTTGCATCTTCTGGCGTTGGTACTATTGCAGCTGGTGTTGCAAAAGCAAAAGCTGATATAATTTTAATTTCAGGACATAATGGAGGAACCGGGGCTACACCTCAAACAAGTGTAAAATACGTAGGTATACCTTGGGAGATGGGACTGACGGAGGCCAATCAAGTTTTAACATTAAATAATCTAAGACATAAAGTTACTTTAAGAACTGATGGGGGTATTAAAACTGGAAGAGATGTTGTTATTGCAGCTATGATGGGTGCAGAGGAGTATGGTGTAGCAACTACCGCTTTAGTAGCGATGGGTTGTATTATGGTAAGGCAATGTCACTCTAATACTTGTCCTGTAGGAGTATGTACACAGGATGAAAAATTAAGAGAAAAATTTACTGGAACTCCTGATAAAGTTGTAAATTTATTTACATTTATTGCTACTGAGGTGAGAGAAATTTTAGCTTCACTTGGTTTTAGATCTTTAAATGAGGTTATCGGTCGAACTGATTTATTAATGCAGGTAAGTAAAGCCTCACCTAATCTAGATGACTTAGATCTTAATCCATTATTTGTCCAAGCAGACCCTGGCAATAATAAGAGGTATTGTGAGGTATCAGAAATAAATCAAGTTCCTAATACACTGGATCAAGAAATTTGGCCTCAAATAGAAAAGGCTTTAGATAACTCAGAAAAAATAAATAACGAGTTTTTAATTAAAAATACTAATAGAGCTGTAGGCACTAGAATTTCACATCACTTGTATAAAAAATATGGTTATGAAAAATTAGAGGAAAATTTTTTAACTCTAGATTTTAAAGGTTCAGCTGGACAATCGTTTGGTGCATTTACAGCAAAAGGACTTAAACTTAATTTAAAAGGCGATGCAAATGATTATGTTGGGAAAGGTTTGTCAGGAGCAACCATTTCAATAAAACTACCTGATGAAAGCAATTTAATTTCTAATGAGAATACTATTATTGGCAACACAGTTCTTTATGGTGCAACGTCAGGTAAACTTTTTGCAGCTGGTCAAGCTGGAGATAGATTTGCGGTAAGAAATTCTGGTGCCACAACTGTTATCGAAGGCTGTGATTCAAATGGTTGTGAATATATGACCGGTGGTACAGCAGTAATTCTTGGAGATGTTGGAGATAATTTTGCAGCTGGCATGACAGGAGGAATGGCTTTTATTTACGATAAATCAAAAGAATTTGAAAAAAAAGTTAATCCGGACTCAGTTGTATGGCAAAATGTTGAAACTGAGTATTGGTCAAAATTTTTAAAAGAATTGGTACTCGAACATAGTAATGAAACAGGATCCAGCTTATCAAAAAAAATAATTGACGACTTTGAAAACGAGTTAAAGAATTTTGTACAGGTTTGTCCAAAAGAAATGTTAGATAAGCTTAAAAATCCAATCTCTACAAAAACAAAAATACAAAAAGTTAGTTAATTATTAATTTTAACTCTTTTTTCAATATCTTGAGCCATTTTGGGGAAGATAAACTATGATCACCATTTTTTATAACTACTAATTTCTTTTTCTTAGATTGAAATATTTTTAAAACTTTTTTTGAGTAAATTACAGGTACAGATTTATCTTTACTCCCGTGAACCATCGTTACATTTATATTTTGACTTATTTTTTTATTTAAAATTTTATTTTTTCTTCCATCTTTAATTAATTGGTAAGTGATTGGGTATTCATAATCACCATGTTTTAAATTTATGACACCTTTTTTTTTGATTTCAATCTTCATCTTATTAGAAAATTTATTCCACATTAGTTTATCAAGAAATTCTGGCGCTGAACCTATTCCTAAAAAACCTTTAATTTTGTTTTTGATAAGACTAAACTGGTTTAAAGCAATCCAAGCCCCCATACTTGATCCGATAAATATAATATCGTTTTTTTTGACAACTTTTTGAATTACTAAAGTAGTATCCCTAGTCCATTTTGAAATATTACCATTAATAAATTTTCCTGATGATTTACCATGACCTGAATATTCTAAAGCAAGAAAACCTAATTTATTTTTTTTTGCAAATTTTAAAAATGCCTGAGGTTTTTTACCTTCCAAATCCGACATAAAACCATGCAAAAAAACAATGTAGGTGGCATTTTTTTGATGTAGTTTCAAATATCTTATTTTTCTGGTAGTAAAAATTTTTAAGTAATTAAAATTTGTCATAAAAGTTTATTAGTTTTGTCTATTATTATATAATTATTTGAAATGTCATCTAATTTAAATGTTTTGCAAGTAATCCCAAAGTTAGGTTACGGAGGTGCAGAAACTGGTTGCTATGATATTGCACATTTTTTACCTGAAAATAATTGTAAATCTTACATTGTTACAAGTGGTGGAGAGTTAACTAAGTTTATTGATAAAAAAAAAGTTAAATTAATAAGGCTTCCTGTCCATAGTAAAAATCCATTATTGATTTTGATAAATTCAATTATTTTAATAGCAATAGTTTTGATTTTTAACATTTCAATTGTTCACGCAAGAAGTCGAGCACCAGCTTGGTCGTGTTTAATTGCAACAAAATTAACTAGAAGAAAGTTTGTTACTACATTTCATGGGACTTATAATTTTAGAGGTAGATTAAAAAAATTTTATAATTCAGTAATGGTAAGGTCAGATTTGGTTATAGCAGGATCAAACTTTATTTTTTCACATATTCAAGAGAATTATCAAGAATTTTTGAATTCTAAAAAAAAATTTTTAGTAATTTTTAGGGGCATAAATGTAGATTATTTTGATCCAACAACCAAAATTGAAACTGATGAAAAAAAACTTTTAAATGAGTGGAATATTACTGATGAAAAAAAAATAATTCTTATGCCAGGTCGACTTACGTCATGGAAGGGTCAAGAATTGTTTATTGAGGCAATAAATTTAGTTAAAATTGAATTAGGATACGAAGCATTTCATGTTGTAATATTGGGCAGTGATCAGGGAAGAGATTCTTATAAAGAAAAACTTATCAAATTAATTGAAAAATATAATCTGACCAATCAAGTAAAATTCATAGACCATTGTAAGGATATGGCTTTAGCTTATAAAGTTTCTGATATTATAGTTTCAGCATCAATTGAACCTGAAGCTTTTGGAAGAGTTGCGGTAGAGGCACAATCTATGGAAAAAATAATCATTGCTAGTAATATTGGAGGATCAAATGAGACAATTTTAAACGAAAAAACAGGGTTGTTATTTAAATCTGGCGACGCTCGCTCATTGAGTAAAAAAATCATTCAAGCAATGACAATGGACGAAACTTCCTTAAAATTAATGGGTAAGGAGGGAAGAAAAAACATTATAAAAAAATTTAATGTTGAAAAAATGTGTTTTTCTACTTATTCAGAGTATAAGAGATTACTTAATTAAATGCCCATAATTACTTTACCAGACGGAAACAATTTAGATTTTCCTAAAAAAGTGACAGGCTTAGAGATTGCTGAAAAAATTAGCAAATCACTAGCAAAACAAGCCTTGATAATGAGTGTAAATGGAAAATTAAAAGATTTATATTTTTCGATTGATACAGATTGTTCCGTTAAAATTTTTACAGCAAAAGACCCAGAGGGTTTAGAAGTTATTAGACATGACGCTGCACATATCATGGCTATGGCAGTTCAAGAATTATATCCAGGCACCCAAGTTACTATTGGACCAGTTATAGAAAATGGATTTTATTATGACTTTGCCAGAAAGGAGCCCTTTACAGATGACGATCTCAAAAAAATTGAAGAAAGGATGTCAAAAATAATTGACAAAGATTTAAAAACAAGACGAGAAGTATGGGAAAGAGATAAGGCAATTAAGCATTTTAAAAAAATTGGAGAAAAATATAAGGCAGAAATTATTGAGAGTATTCCGGAAACTGAGGAACTTTCAGTCTATCATCATGGTGATACTTGGTATGATTTATGCAGAGGACCTCATTTAGTATCATCTAGTAAAATTGGCAAAGCCTTTAAACTTACAAAAGTTTCAGGCGCATATTGGCGAGGTGACTCAAAAAATGAAATGCTTCAAAGGATCTACGGAACAAGTTGGGCCTCACAGAAAGATTTAGATGATTATTTAAAAAGAATTGAAGAGGCAGAAAAAAGAGATCATCGTAAATTGGGCAAAGAAATGGACTTGTTTCATTTTAGAGAAGAAAGTCCGGGATCTGTTTTTTGGCATGAGAAAGGTTGGACGTTATTTCAAAAATTAATTAATTACATGAGAGCTAAACAGGATCTAGCTGGATACAAAGAGGTGAACACACCAGAGGTATTAGACAGATTATTGTGGGAAAAATCAGGTCATTGGGAAAAATATGGAGAAAACATGTATACCTCAGAAACTCCTGATGAAAAAGTTTTTGCAATTAAACCAATGAATTGTCCTGGGCACATACAAGTTTTTAATCAAGGTCTTAAAAGTTATCGAGATTTACCTCTTAGAATTACTGAGTTTGGAAAAGTTCATAGATATGAACCATCTGGTGCTTTACATGGGTTATTAAGAGTAAGAGCGTTCACTCAAGATGATGCTCATATTTTTTGCTCCGAAGATCAAATCACAAGTGAATGTTTAAATGTCACAAATTTGATATTAGAAATTTATAAAGATCTAGGTTTCGAAAATGTAATTCTTAAATATGCTGATAGGCCAGAGGTAAGAGTTGGTGAAGATGAGATTTGGGATAAGGCTGAGGCATCTTTGTTAAAGGCAGTCAAAGCTTCTAAACTTGAGTATAGTATAAATAAAGGTGAGGGAGCATTTTACGGTCCAAAAATAGAGTTTGTTTTACGAGATGCAATAGGAAGAGATTGGCAATGTGGAACAGTCCAAGTTGATTTAAATTTACCAGGTAGATTAGATGCATCATATGTAGATAAAGATGGCACAAAGAAAGTTCCTGTTATGTTACATCGTGCATTATTTGGATCACTTGAGAGATTTATAGGTATTCTGATTGAAAACTATGCTGGAAAATTTCCATTTTGGATATCTCCATTACAAACAGTTGTTATACCTATTTCTGAAGACTTCGAAGAATACGCAAAAAAAGTTTCCGATAAGATAAGAGAAGCTGGGATTACATCAATGGTTGATTTAAAAAATCATAATTTAAATTATAAAATAAGAGATCATTCATTAGCAAAAATACCTCTTTTAATAATTTGTGGTAAAAAAGAAGTTGACAGTAACTCAGTAACCATTAGAAGATTGGACTCAAATAAACAAGAAAATATGGAACTTAACTCATTTTTAAAAAAATTTTCTGCTTTAAACAAAGCACCTTCAAATATTTAAGTGGCAGATTTTAAGCAAAACTATTTTCAAAGAAGAACCAAGGATCGTGGTCCTCGATCAAATAACAGAATTTCCTCACCCGAAGTTCAAGTTATCGCAAGTGATGGAGAAAACTTAGGTGTTTTAAATACTAATGAGGCAATCTCAATGGCAAAAAATCAAGGTTTGGATTTAATCGAAATTGCCCCAAATGCCAATCCCCCAGTTTGTAAAATAATGGACATGGGTAAATATAAATATGATGCGCAAAAAAAAGCAAACCTTGCAAAAAAGAAACAAAAAATAATTGCTTTAAAAGAAATTAAAATGAGACCAGTAACTGAAACGCATGATTATGAGTTTAAAGTAAAAAATGCTAAAAAATTTATTGCCAAAGGTGATAAGGTAAAGTTCACCATTAGATTTAAAGGACGTGAACTTCAACACTCTCATTTAGGAAATGAACTGATGGCTAAAATTAAAGAGGATATGAAAGATATTGGTAAAGTCGAATTGCACCCCAAGTTTGATGGAAAGCAAATGATTATGGTAATTCAACCTTTATAGGCTTTAATATAGGTTGTAAATTTTCTACATTCTTTGTATAACCTCGTCCAATTATGCCAAAATTAAAAACAAAAAGCTCAGCAAAAAAAAGATTTAAAATTTCAGCTAGAGGGAAAGTCATAATGGCCCAAGCTGGAAAGAGGCACGGCATGATAAAAAGGACTAATTCTCAAATAAGAAAACTTAGAGGTACTACTGCGATGTCAAAACAAGATGGTAAAATTGTTAAATCGTATATGCCTTACAGCTTAAGGGGTTAAAATGGCAAGAGTTAAAAGAGGTGTTACAAGTAGAGCTAAACATAAAAAAGTTTTAAAAGCTGTAAAAGGTCAGTGGGGAAGAAGAAAAAATACTATTAGAGTTGCAAAGCAAGCTATGGAAAAAGCTATGCAATATGCATACAGAGATCGAAGAAATAAGAAAAGAGATTTCAAATCATTGTGGATACAAAGAATCAATGCGGGTGTAAGAGCTGAAGGTTTGACATACTCCAAGTTTATCTATGGTTTAAATAAATGTGGAATTAAAATTGATAGAAAAATTTTAGCTGAGATAGCCTATGATAGTCCAGAAGCCTTTAAAACTATTGTCCAAAAAGCACAATCTGCTTTAAATTAATCTTCACTATTGTTTTATTTCGCTGAAGAAATAATCTGTAAAAATGTCTGATCTAAAAAAAATAAGAGACGAATTTATATCAAAATTAAAAGGTAAATTAACTCTAGCTGAACTTAATCAAATTAAATCTGATCTATTTGGTAAAAATGGGTTGGTCTCATCTCAATTCAAAAAAATAGGTACTATTGATGCCTCAGAAAGAAAAAAATTCGCATCTGATTTAAATATAATTAAGGATGAACTTCATGATCTTATAATTTTAAAAATAAATGAAATAGAAAAAGCAAATATTAATGAAAAATTGGAAAAAGAAAAAATTGATGTTACTTTACCAGAGCGATCATTTGTAAGGGGTAAAATCCATCCTGTATCACAAACAATTGATGAAATATCCTCTATATTTTCTGAAATAGGCTTTAGTGTAGAAGAAGGACCAGATGTTGAAAATGAATATAACAATTTTACTGCATTAAATACTCCAGACAATCATCCAGCAAGAGATATGCATGATACATTTTATCTTGATGAAAAAAAAAAAAGATTGCTACGCACTCATACGTCTCCTGTTCAAATTAGAACAATGTTAAAAGACAAACCACCTTTTAAAATAATTGCACCTGGCAGAACATACAGATCGGATAGTGACCAAACACATTCACCAATGTTTCACCAAGTTGAAGGTCTTCATATAGACAAAAACATAAATATGGGTCACTTAAAAGGTTGTTTGAATTATTTTATCAAAGAATTTTTTGAAGTTAAAAAAATAAAGATGAGATTTAGGCCAAGTCATTTTCCTTTCACAGAACCATCTGCCGAAGTTGATATTGGATATGAAATCAAAGATGGAAAAATTATTATAGGGGAAGGCGATCAGTGGCTAGAAATACTAGGTTGCGGGATGGTTCATCCAAATGTGTTAAAAAATGTTAAGGTTGATCCAGCTAAGTTTCAAGGTTATGCGTTTGGAATAGGAATTGATAGATTAGCGATGTTGAAATATGGAATCAATGATCTTAGAGCTTTCTTTGATTGTGATTATAGATGGTTAAACCATTTTGGATTTGATCCTTTAGACGTACCTACGAACTATAGAGGCCTAAGTAGATGAAAATCACATTTGATTGGTTAAAAGATCATTTAAAAACTAATCTGAAAGAAAAAAATCTTTTAGAACAACTTACCAATATAGGGTTAGAGGTAGAAAGTGTGGAAAGTCTTTCATCTGATAATCAACTATTTAAAGTTGCAAAAATTATCAAGACAGAACAACATCCAAACGCAGATCGACTTAAAGTTTGTGACGTAAATGTCGGTGAGAAAGAGCTTAAAAAAGTTGTGTGTGGTGCGACCAATGCGAGTGAAGGACTTATTACTATATATGCACCTCCAGGTGCAATTATCCCGAAGACTAATACAAAATTAGAAATAGCAAAGATTAGAGGTGTAACTTCTTACGGAATGCTTTGCTCTGAGTCTGAGTTAAATTTATCTGATGAGAGTGATGGTATTACCGAATTATCTAAAAAATATGAAAAAAATATTGGTAAAAGTTTTTTTTCAAAATCAAAATCTAATCTTATTGATTTATCTATTACACCTAATCGACCAGATTGTCTTGGTGTGAAGGGAATAGCTAGAGATCTTGCAGCTTCTGGTTTTGGAAGGTTAATAGCATCTAAAGAAAAAAAAATTAAATTAAAAACAAAACAAACTTTAAAAGTTAAGATTAATAAGGAGAAAGGACAAGGGTGTAGTGCTTTTGGAAGTTGTTTAATTAAAAATGTAAAAAATACCGAGAGTCCTCAATGGCTCAAAGATAGATTAATTTCAGTTGGTCAAAAACCTATTTCAGCTATTGTTGATATAACAAATTA
>QCDD01000013.1 GCA_003281045.1 Pelagibacteraceae bacterium AG-349-L23
ATAATAAATGTTTAGTTCACTTATCCCTGGTTCAGTGATTACTAATATTCCTATTAAACCAACAATCACAGCTAACCATCTATAAATTCCAACTTTTTCACTTAATAAAAAAATTGAGAATATAGTTGTAAAAATTGGAGCAGCAAAAGAAATACTTACCACAGTTGCGGTGGTAATAGTCCACAAACTACCTATAAAGAAGTTTGCACAGGAAGTACAAATCATGCTGAAGTTGTTAAAATTGATTTTGATGAGAAGGTAATTACTTATGAAGAAATTTTAAAAATTTTTTTTGAAATTCATGACCCAACTACGCTAAATTCTCAAGGACCAGATTTTGGTACGCAATATAGAAGTGAAATCTTTTATTTGAATGACGATCAAAAAAAAATTGCAGAAGATGTTCTGGACCAGGTCAATAAAAAGTTATCAGGGAAAGTTGTAACAAAAATTTCCCTTCTAAAAAACTATTGTATTGCTGAGGAATATCATCAAAAATATTTAGAAAAGAGATAATGTCATTAGTAGAAACTGACTGGCTCGAAAATAACAAAGACAAAGTAAAAATAATTGATTGCTCGTGGCACATGCCACAAACGAAAAGAAATGGTTTTGAAGAATATAAAACTCAACATATTCCGGAGTCCATTTTTTTTGACCTAGATGATAATTCTGACAAAAATACAAATCTTCCACATATGTTAGTGAATAAAAATGAATGGGAAAAAATAGTCTCAAAGATGGGAATCAAAAATGAGGATATGATTATTATTTATGATAATTCTGATGTTGTTAGCTCATGTCGTTGTTGGTTTAATTTTATCTATTATGGTCATGATCCTAAACTAGTTCATGTTTTAAATGGGGGTTTAAAAAAATGGTTGGAAGAAAAAAGAAAAGTAACAAATAATTTATCTAAAGTTATGAAGTCAGACTACAAAAGTTTCGAAAATAAGGAATTAGTTAAAAACAAAGATTCAATTAATCAAAATATAGAAACCCAAAATTTTAAGGTTGTTGATGCTAGAAGCAAAGAAAGATTTGAAGGGAAGGTTCCTGAGCCTAGGGAGGGATTAAAAAGTGGAAGTATTAAAAATTCTGTATGCATACCATTTGGCTCTTGTCTTAATCAAGATAGAACTTTTAGAAATAAACAAGAACTTGAAAAAATTTTTCAATCTTCCTTAAAAAACTTAAATGATAAAAATATTGTCTTTTCATGTGGATCTGGGGTCACCGCGTGTGTTTTGGCACTAGCTTATTCTTTAATAAATGATAAATATCGACCCTGTATTTATGATGGCTCTTGGGCTGAATACGGGTTAATTTAAAAAGAATGAAAAGATCGACTAAAACTATATCAATTATTTTAATATTTTTTCTAATCATTGCAGCTGTAATTATTGGTAGAACAATGATTGGAAATCATTTTAAAAAAAAATTTAGTAAAAGGCCCCCTCCAGGAATAATTGTCACCGAAGTGGTAAAAAAGGAATTTGCTGAAACAATAGAGACCTTTGGTACTGCAATCTCAAAAAAATCTGAAACTTTCAAAATAAAAAAAGATGATCTTTTTGAAGATTTAAAATTGAAAGACTTTGTTAAAAAAGGAGATGTATTAATCAAATTGAAAAGTGGAAATATTGTAGCTCCATTCAGCGGAGTACTTGGTTATACTGGTCTTACAGAAGATATTCTTGTATCTAATAATATATTCATCATAACATTAGATGATAATTCAACTATTTACTCAGACATTAAAATTCCAGAGAATTATTCGGCATCTATTAAAAAAGGTCTTCCTGTTGACGTAAAATTATCTAGTTTTAAAGATAAAACTTTTTCAGGTGAAGTTGATTTTGTATCAAGCAGGATTAACGCCGATACTAGAAGTATATTATCCAGAATTAAAGTGCAAAATAATGATCTCGAACTAATCTCGGGATCTCTTTTAGAAGTAAGCGTTAAATTTAATCTTAGAAACTCATTAAGTGTACCTGATACAAGTGTGATGATTGAAGGCGACAAATCCTATGTTTACAAAATAAATGGCGATAATGTTGCAAATAAAACTGAGGTTAAAACAGGTCTAAGAAGTAATAAAAACATCGAGGTAATTTCTGGATTAAGTGAAGGGGAAATAATCGTCGCAGAAGGATTAAAAAAAGTAAGACCTAGAGGAAAAATAAAACCTATTACAAAATAAATGTTTATTACTGAACTAAGCATAAAAAGACCAGCTGTTTCTTGGGTAATGTCTTTAATCTTAATTATTTTTGGTTTATTTGTCTTTTGGAAATTACCAGTTAGAGAATTACCAAATGGAATACAACCGCCTGTAGTCCAAGTCCAAGTAGATTACAAATCTGCATCAGCGTCAATAGTGGATCAAGAAGTTACTCAAGTCGTTGAAGATGTTATTGGAGGTGCTGAAGGTATAAAAAATATAGACTCAAAATCTGAGAATGGAAGAAGCACAATTAATGTAGAGTTTGATACTAGTATTGATTTAGATAATGCTGCTAACGATATAAGAGAGAGAGTTGCGAGAGTTGTAGATAATTTACCATCTGAGTCTGATCCTCCTCAAATATTAAAAAGGGCAGCTGGTTTTACTACGACTATGTGGTTGTCGTTATCATCTGCAACTTGGAGTGATCTTGAATTAGGAGACTATGCAGAAAGATATTTAGTGGATCAGTTTTCTAGTATTAAAAATGTTGGAAGAATTCTTGTTGGTGGTCTAAGAGAATTAAGTATCAGAGTTTGGATAGATCCAATTAAACTTGCTGCAAATGATTTAACTATTAAGGAAGTCGAACTTGCGATGCGTGGAGAAAATATAAGTCTACCAGCTGGTACTCTTGAGGCAGATAATATTGACCTGACATTAAATTTAGATAAATCATACAATGACATAAATTCGATAAAACAATTACCAATCAAAAAAACAAATAATAAAGTCATTTTGTTATCTGATGTTGCTGATATTGAATTTGGACCTGTTTCAGAAAAAACACTTTTTAAAGCTCAAACAAAAGATCAGGTTAATTTAAGGACAGTGGGTATTGGTATTTATGCAAGAAGTGGAGCTTCAACAGTCGAACTTTCGAATGAAATAAAAAAAAAGATAGTAGAAGTTAAAAAATCTTTACCAAATGAATTAGATTTAAGAGTTTCATTTAATAGAGCAAACTACGTGGAGGCTGCTATTGAAGAGGTATATAAAACCCTTTTGATTGCTTTTGTATTAGTGGTACTAATAATTTATTTATTTCTTGGTAATCTTAAAGCTGTAGTCGTTCCAGCGATTGCTCTTCCAGTAAGCTTAATAGCATCTTTTTTAGGTCTTTATATTTTTGGGTTATCCATAAATATATTTGTTCTTTTAAGTTTTATTCTAGCAATTGGAATAATTACTGATGACTCCGTGATTATGACTGATGCGATATATCGAAGAATAGAAAATGGAGAAACTCCACTAGTTGCTGCTTATAAAGGGTCCAAACAAATTTCATTTGCAATCATAGCAACAACATTAATTTTAGTAGCTGTATTTTTACCACTGATATTCATAGAGGGAATCTCAGGAACATTATTTAGAGAAACAGCAATTGCATTATCATTTTCAATAGTTGTCTCATCATTTGTTGCTCTTACTTTGTCGCCAATGCTCGCTAGTAAATTTTTAAATAAAAAGACTTCAAAGAGGATTTTGATTCAAAAATTTGAAAAAATATTTTTAGGATTTTCAAAATTCTATAGAGAGACTTTAGATGTAATTGCTCACAAAACAAAATCAGTGGGTTCTTTTATTGTATTTATAATTATTTGCTCTGTATTGTTGTTTAGTTTCTCTAAAAAAGAATTATTGCCAATGGAAGATCGTGGTGCTTATTTAATCATTGGCGCAACAGATGAAGGAAGCTCTTTTGAGTACACACAAGAACAAGCACAAAAAGTCGAAGCTAGATTAATTCCACTTTTACAAGCTGAAGATAGTCCATACTCAAGATTTATTATGAGAGTGCCTGGATTTGGTAGTTCTGCAAACTCATATAATAGTTTTATCATAATTGCACTTTTAGATGACTGGAAAAATAGGAAAAAAGGACAGCAAGTTGTTTTAAGAGAGGCTATTGGAAAAATTGTTACATTACCTCAAGCTCTTGCATTTCCAATATCTCCACAATCAATCAGGGTATCTAATTATAATAAGCCAGTACAAATGGTTATTTATGGAAGTACCTATGAGGAACTTGAAGAAATTCAAAAAAGAGTAATTAGAAAATTAAGATCAAATAAAAGTCTCTCAAGAATTGAGTCTGATTACAATCGAAACAAACCTGAGGTGAAATTAGTTATTAATAAAAATAAAGCTAAAGATTTAGGTGTATCAACAAAAGCAATAGGAGAAACACTTGAAACTCTTTATGGAGGGAAAAAAATTACAACTTTCAATAAATTAGGTAAAGAATACCCAATTGTAGTTCAGCAATATTTATCTGATAGAAGGAATAAAGAAGGAGTTTCAAAAATTTTTGTTCGTTCTGAAACAAATGGAAAACTAATTTCTTTATCAAATTTAGTTAGTTTTAAAGAGGAGGGTTCAGCGAAACAACTTGCAAGATACAATAGACAACGAGCAGTCACGATATCTGCAAATATTAATGAAGGATACACTTTAACCGAAGCGATAAAATTCTTTGAGAGTATCATGGCAGATTTGGCTCCAAAAAATCAAATTACCTGGAAAGGTAAATCCGAGGAAATTAAAGAGACTAGTAATGAATTATTTATAATTTTTGCCCTCGCATTGCTCACAGCTTACTTGGTAATGGCAGCAACATTTAATTCATTCATTCATCCATTCATTATAGTTTTAACAGTTCCTTTGGCAATTTTTGGTGGGTTAGTGTTTATTTTATTTTTAAATAGCTCAGTAAATATTTTTTCTCAAATCGCTTTGATAATACTTATCGGTATATCAACTAAAAATAGTATTTTAATTGTTGATTATGCCAATCGAATAAGGACTACAGGAAAAAGTATTGAATTAGCTGTTAAAGAGGCTTGTGCAGTAAGATTTAGGCCTATCATTATGACATCATTAAGTACAATGATCGCAATGATACCTTTAGTTATAGGGAATATTGGCCCAGGTGCAGGTGAAGGATCAAGATTAGCTGTGGGAACAACCATCTTGGGTGGTATGATAATTTCAACTTTTTTCACATTATATGTTACTCCATCTATGTATTTAGCTTTAGCAAAAAACACCAAAAGGATTGATATAATAGACCTGGAGTTAAAAAAAGAACTCTCTAAAAAATAATATATTTATTTTTATTTAAAGAATTGCTGCAACTCAATAATTGTTTTTTATAAATATTAGATTGTTTCTCAACTTTTTTAGCTAATCCAATAACTTTTTTATTTTTTTTATAATTCTTAAAATTTCCCCAACCCTCATGATAGGCCAAATATTGTTTAAAAGCGTCTTGTTTGGAAATTTTTAAAATTGTTTCTGATTTACTAGTATACCAACCAATGAAATCAACACTATCTTTAAATCTAGCTCTTGTTGCTAACTTATTTCCTGTTTCTTTTTTATATTGTTCCCAAGTCCCTTTTACTGCCTGAGAGTATCCAAATGAACTTGATGGGCGTTTATAAGGGATTACTTTAAATATTTTTTGTCTAGCTGGCTTAGCTAACCAGTCAAAATCTGACTCCATTTTTATAATAGCTAATTGAATATAAATAGGAGTACCCCATTTTTGCTCTGTTTTTTTTGCATACTTGTACCAGAGATAACGCTCATTAAATATTGAACAACTATTTGCAGTATTTGAAGGAATTGATGAGCATCCTGTTAAGAAAAAAATAAATAATATAACAAATTTATTTTTTAGTGATCCCATATTTATTTATAAGATTCTTAACAAAAATTACAACTATCACCCCTAATAAATTTCCAAACAGATCTGACCACTGAAAACTCCTTTCAGGAATTAATATATGAAACACCTCTAATAAAACTGAAATTACTAAAAGATAATATAAAACTATTTTTAATTTTTCTGAATTTAAAAAAGTTAAATATCCTAAAAAAGTAACCAATCCGAAAGCGTAAAAGTGGTGAGAGGATATTTGGAGAAAATCTGATGTAATTTGTGGTTGAACTTTACAATTATCAAAAAAAACACATCCCAATAAACTCCCAGGGAATAAATATAAGATGATTAATAATAAATTAATTACATAAAAAAATATTTTAAATTTTGAAAAAAAATTTATCATTTAATTTGATAGTTTTATTTATAAATTTAATTTAAACATAATTATATGAGTTTTTTAATATTAGTGAGGCATGGACAAAGTACTTGGAATTTAGAGAAAAAATTTACTGGTTGGGTTGATGTTGATTTGACCGAAAAAGGTATATTGGAGGCAAAAAAAGCAGGATTTTTATTGAAAAACAAAAAAATCAAAATTGATTTTTATTACACTTCTCTCCAATTAAGAGCAAATAATACTCTTAAAATAATTCAACAAGAATTAGATGATAAAAAAAATTTTACTAAAGCTTGGCAATTGAATGAGAGACATTACGGAGCACTAACTGGTTTGAATAAAATTGAAATGAGTAAAAAAATTGGCGAGGATAAAATTTATGAGTTTAGAAGATCATGGGATCTAAGACCAGATCCACTAAAAAAGGAAAGTCCATTTCATCCACTTAATATTGATACTTATAAACAAATTCCTAGAGAATTATTACCTGACACTGAGTCTTTAAAAGACACTTATGAAAGAGTTATAAATTTTTTTGAAGAACACGTGAAAGAAAATTTAAAAAAAAATAATGTTTTAATATCTGCACACGGAAACTCTATTAGAGCTCTATGTAAGAATTTATTTAATTTAGATAATAAACAAATTTCTAATTTAGAAATACCCACTGGAAACCCCATGTTGATAGAATTTAGAGAAAATTTTGCAATAGCGAGATGTGAATATCTTGATAAGGAAAGAGCTAAAGATCTTTTAGTTTTTTGAAGACATCTAAATTTGTTAAATGATAAAATTTTTTTTTACTTTGAAAACCAATTAATTTATTTTCTTTTCGTAAATTATCCCATATTTTTGTAATAGAAAAATTTGAGACTCTATATTCTTTAAATAAACTTTTGTTAAGAATTTGACAACCAATATATATCAAATCGTTTTTTTTATTTTTTTTTATCAAATTATTTTCCAATGTGAAATCACCTAAAAAATTTTTATCAAAACTCAATTCTTTATTTGAAAGCAGGAGAACATTATTTAGTTTATTAGAAAAATAAAAATTTTGCATTTGAGTGATTTCATGAAGATAATCTTTGTGCCATAAAGTATCAGGGTTAAAAATTATAAAATCGTTATCATCTGAATTATTGATCAAATTTAATATTCCTCCACCTGTATTAAGTATCTCATTTTCCTCTTTGATTATTTGAATATTTATTGGAAACTTTTTATTTTCAATAAATTTTGAGATTTGATCACCTAAATGAAATGTGTTGATAAATATTTTTTGAACACCCAATTTCAAAGTTAAATTTATGCAGACTTCTAACATTGTTTTATCATTTAATTTCAAAAGAGGTTTAGGTGTCTTTAAAGTAAGCGGATTTAACCTCGATCCGAAGCCTGCGCATAATATCAAAGCTGTTTTAATTCTCATTTAATCTTTTTAAAATTTTGACTTAATAAATTTTTCAAATCAATGAATGTTCGATTTTGATCAATTCGCATATTAATCAGTTGCCATGTATAAGGAATAAATCTTAAGTAATTTTTTTTTCTATCCCTGAGTGCTAGGCGGGTAAATATTCCAATAATTTTAAGATTTCTTAAAACTGATAATATTTCAAAATCATTCTTAAATTTTTTAATATCCAAGTTTTTTTGTTTTTTTATATAAAACTTAAAAATTTTCTCCTTAAAAGAGTAAGAAGTTTTTAGTCTCACATCATCTATTAAAGAAGCTAAATCATAAGCTTTGTTACCAATTAATGCGTCCTGACTATCAATAAGTCCTATTTGGTTTTTAACTGACATTAAATTTGAAACATGAAAATCTCTGTGGACGAAAATATTATCTTTTAATTTTAATTTCAAAGTTAATTCTTTAATAATCTTTTTAAATTTTTTACAAAATCTTTTTTTTCTTAATTTTGATAAATTATTTTTTGCATACCAATCACAAAATAAATTAGCTTCATTTATTAAAATCTTTTTATCATATTTTGGAATTATATAATTTTGATTTCTAAAATTTTTTACTTTTCTATGTTTGATAGACTGTATTTGTATTAACAATTTAATTATTCGATTAAAATAGCTTAGTTTATTTTTGCCCTTTTTTTTTAATGTTTTGAAAACAGTTTCATTTCCAAAATCTTGTATTTCAATGAAATTTTTATCATATCTCTGGGTATATAATCGTGGTGCTAAAATTTTGTTCATGTTTAAAATTTTATTTATTGCATCGTATACAAGTAAATTTTTAAATTTTTCTTTTTTGGCATAAACAACGATAGAGGATTTACCATTTACTTTTTTTCTAAAAAAACTTCTAAAAGATGCATCTCCCTTTATTTTTATTAATTTTGGCATTCAGGAATAGAAGCTATAAACCTTTAATTTGCACAGATCTAGTTTTGTGATCTTTTCCATACTCGAAAACTAATTCTATCAAATTTTTTGGTTTTTCTTTAATTATTTGTGGCCATTCTACTAAAGTAATTGTGTTTTTATTATCCTCAAATAAATCTAAATTTTTAATTTCCTCAGTAGATTTTAATCTAAATAGATCATAATGATTTATCTTGAAATCATTTATTTGATACTCATTTAACAAATTAAAAGTGGGACTCGTAACTTCTGTTATCTCCAATTTATTAAGTTTTTGAAATTGATTAATCAGATATCTAATAAAAGTAGTTTTTCCTACCCCGATTTCACCATATAAAAAAATAAAGCATCCAGGCTTGATTTTTTTTAAAAATGTACTGGCGAGTTCCTCTGTTTCTTTTTCTGAAGATAAATCTATTTTATCACTTTTAATAGCGGTAGGCATTAGGTTTAAAAGGACCTTCGACTCCGACACTTATATAGTCCGCCTGTTCTTTTGATAATTTGGTTAATTTTGCTCCAACTTTCTTAAGATGAAGTGTTGCAACCTTCTCATCTAAATGTTTTGGTAAAACATAAACTTTGTTCTCATAGTTTTTATGATTATTCCAAAGCTCTATCTGGGCAATCACTTGGTTAGTAAACGATGCGCTCATTACAAAACTTGGATGACCTGTGGCACAACCTAAATTAACTAATCTACCTTCTGCTAATAAAATAATCCTTTTTTTACTTGGTAATTCTATCTCGTGAACTTGAGGTTTTACTTCAGTCCATCTATAATTTTTCAAAGCTTCAACTTGAATTTCGTTATCAAAGTGTCCTATGTTACACAAAATTGCTCTATCTTTCATTTCTCTCATATGATCAGCTGTAACAATATCTTTGTTACCAGTTGCTGTAACGACGATGTCAGCTTTGCTAATTGCCTCTTCCATCAAAACCACTTCGTAACCCTCCATTGCTGCTTGTAATGCACAAATTGGATCAGCTTCTGTAACTAATACTCTAGCACCACTTTGTCTTAAAGATGCAGCACTTCCTTTACCGACATCTCCAAATCCAGCAACTATAGCGATTTTTCCAGACATCATAACATCTGTAGCTCTTCTTATGCCATCAACTAAACTCTCTCTACATCCATAGAGATTGTCAAATTTAGATTTGGTGACAGAATCATTTACATTTATTGCAGGCACTAACAAAGTTTTATCTTTTTCCATTTTATTAAGAGCTTTGATGCCTGTTGTCGTCTCCTCTGAAACACCTTTCACATTTTTAAGTAATTCTTTATACTCTTGATGCATCATTGCAGTGAGGTCTCCTCCATCATCTAAAAGCATGTTAGGCGCCCAATCTTTTTTACCCTCAATAGTTTGTTTAATACACCAAATATATTCCTCTTCAGTTTCTCCCTTCCAAGCATATACTGGAATCCCAGCTTTGGCGATTGCAGCTGCTGCATGATCTTGGGTCGAAAAAATATTACAAGATGACCATCTTGCCTCCGCACCTAAAGCAACTAGTGTTTCAATTAAAACAGCTGTTTGAATAGTCATGTGCAGACATCCAATAATTTTCGCTCCTTTTAGCGGTGACTTTCCAGAGTATTCTTCTCTTAAAGCCATTAAGCCAGGCATTTCACTCTCTGCTATTGAAATTTCTTTTCTTCCAAACTCAGCTTGGGTCAAATCTTTAACTTTGAAATCTTCCATGGTGCGTCTTCTAGCAATAAAGAATTAATTAATCAATATAACTCTTTAGGCATTTGGAAATATAATTTCCATACTTGCTCCTTTTTTGTCTAATCTGTTAGATGCTCTTATTGTAGCATTATGTAAATCGACTAAATTTTTAACTATATTTAAACCAAGTCCTGAATGTTGTCCAAATTTATCAGGTCTATTACTATAAAATCTTTTAAATATTTTATTGGTATCTTTTTCTTTAAATCCTTGTCCTTCATCTAAAATATTGATTGAAACTTTATCATTTTCTAATTTTGAAACCTTAACAATTACATCTTTATTATCACCACTGAAAGATATTGCGTTATCCAAAAGATTAGCAACTATTTGTTCAATTCTATTTTCTATTCCATTTATCAAATATTTGTTTTTTCCATCGTTCGAATAAAAAATATTTATTCCTCTTTTTAATTTATAAATATTATTAAAATCATCTACGACTGATTTAATAATTGGCTCGATATCAAGTTTTTTAATTTTTTCTCTACTTAATGCAACTTCATCTTTTAGCATTTGTGAATAATCTGTAATTAATCTTTCAATTCTTTGAACATCATGACTCAAAATATCAATTAATTTAATCCTTTGCTCAACATCAGTCGTATCATGTAAAATTTCAGACGCACTCTTGAGAGAAGCTAGAGGATTTCTTATTTCATGAACTAAATCTGTTGAAAAATTTTCAGCATGTGAAATCCTTTTAGTTAATTCATTTGTCATATCATCTAGTGATTTTGAGAGTAATCCTAGTTCATCATTTCTTTTTTTTAAAATATCAAGATTAGTAACTTTCGGATCTTTATTTCTGATTGTTTCAGTGTACGTTACTAAATTTTTAATTGGTTTTAAGAAATATCTATTTAAAACAAAGGAGAAAATTAATATTACTAAACCAATAGCTAAAGCTGTTCTAATTACAAAAGTCTTTCTTTCATCTATAGCTGCTTTAACATCATTTGCATTTTCTGTAATAGCTAAATAGCCAATGTTTTCACCTTTTTGCATTACATTTTTAATTGTTGTCAGCTTAAATTTATTGAACTCTTCTTGGGTAAAAGTAAAAGGTGTTCCAAAATTTTTAGAAGATGCGTAATTTAAAAGTACATCATTAAGAGAAACAACGTTATTATTTCCAACATCAATATTTTTTTTCTCAGTGATTTCTTTAGTTTTTTTTTCGGTTAACACTTCAAATTCAACAATATCTAATCTTTGTGAAAACGATCTAGGATCAAGATCTAAGGTATCTGTATCACCAATTAAGTTTAGTTGATTATCAAAAAATATCACTCTATCTAAATTTTGAAAAAGAAATCTTGTGGAAAAAAGAAATTTCCTGATATCATCTTCTACAAATTCGACATTTAGTCTTGTCAAATTATCAATAGTATTATTAATCACTTCAATGTGATTAGATGATTTTTTTTTTATTAAATTTGGTTGAACATTTTTTAAGTAAATAAAAAGAAAAATTCCAATAAATGTAAAAAAAATAAAATTAATAAATAAAAATTTTTTTAATATAGATAAGTTTTTAAGAAGGTTGCTTAACATCAGCTAACATTCCACCTATATCCACTTCCATATCTAGTTTCTATAGCTGAAAATTCAGGATCAACCTTTTTAAATTTTTTTCTTATTCTTTTCACATGACTGTCTATTGTTCTGTCCTCTATATCGGTATCTTCTCTGTAGGCTATATCCATCAACTGGGCTCTTTCTTTGATTATACCTGGTCTTTTTGCTAATTCCTTAACTAATAAAAATTCGGTCGTTGTAAGTTTATCTGGCAATTGTTTGCCATTCCATTCACACTCTAATTGTGAAGGATCTAGTTTTAATTTACCATGAGATATTATACTTTTGTTTTCCTCTATAATTTCTTTTGAATCTTTCTTTCTGAGTTGCACTCTTATTCTCTCAATCAACACTTTAATTGAAAAGCCTCCAGATTTTTTTATGAAATCATCTGCTCCTAACTTCAATCCAAGCAATTCATCGATTTCATCATCTTTAGAGGTCAAAAAAATAACTGGTAATGAAGTTTTTTTTCTTAGCTTTTTAAGTAGCTCTTCTCCATCCATTTTTGGCATTTTAATATCAACGATTGCAAGATCCGGTGGGGTTCTAGTTAAGCCAATTAAAGCGCTTTCACCATCAATATATGTTTGAACTTTAAATCCCTCTTTCTCTAAAGCTATACTCAGACTTGTTAAAATATTTCTATCATCGTCGACAAGGGCAATTGTTTGTTTTTGCATACTAGATTATAAAAATACTAAATTGTTCTAATTTGGGCAATTAAATTAATGAAGTGTACCCCAATTTTCTCCGGTATTTAGATCAACTGTTAAAGGTATGGAAAAAGAGTGCTGTTCACTCTTAACAACACTAGACATTTCATCAATTATAATTTTACTGATTCTTTTTGCTTCTTCTTTGGGAGTTTCAAAAATTAACTCGTCATGGATTTGCAACAACATTTTTGTATTTTGATTTTTTTGATCACTTAATTTTTTATCAAGTCTTATCATAGCTAATCTCATTATTTCTGCAGCTGAGCCTTGAATTGGAGCATTAATTGCTGCGCGCTCTTGGAAATTTCTAATATTATAGTTTTTATCATTGATATTAATAAAATGTGATCGTCTTCCAAAAATATTATTCACAAATCCACTTTTTCTACAAAACTTTATTGTTCGGTCCATATAAATTTTAATTTCAGGAAATTTCAAAAAATAAGCATTAAGGAATTCCTCAGCTTCATGATTTGTGACATTAATTTGTTTTGCTAATCCATATTGTGAAATCCCATATATTATTCCAAAATTTATAGCTTTAGCTTTTCTTCTCTGATCTTGACTTACTTTTTTTATATCAACATTAAAAATTTGACTAGCTGTGAGTGAATGAATATCTTCGTTGTTTTTAAAAGCTTTTTTTAATCCTTTGACGTCAGCCAAATCAGCTAAAATTCTCATCTCAATTTGATTATAATCTGCAGAAATTAAAACATGATCTTTTTTGGCTATAAATGCTTTACGAATATCTTTACCATCCTCAGATTTAATCGGAATATTTTGTAAGTTTGGATCGCTTGACGCTAATCTGCCAGTTGTAGTAGCTGCTAATAAAAAAGAGGTATGAACTCTTTGAGTGCTAGGATTGATATGTTCCGGCAAGGAATCCGAGTAGGTATTTTTCAATTTAGATACCTGTCTCCAATCCAATACTAATTGGGGAAACTTATGACCTTTAAATGCTAAATCTTCTAAAACCGAAGCGCTTGTTGCAAAACTCCCTTTTTTTGTTTTTTTTAAATCTGCAATTTTAAGATCATTATATAATATTTCCCCAAGTTGTTTTGGTGATGCAATATTAAATTCTTTTTTAGATATTTTAAAAACTTCATTTTGAATTTTAACAATCTTTTTTTCAAATTTAGTGGATAATGATTTTAAAAATTTATTATCTATTTTAACTCCTTCAATTTCCATAAAAGCAAGAATTTTTAATAAAGGCTTTTCAAATATCTCGTAGATATTTATCATTTTTTCATCCTTTAAACTTTTTTGAAATTTTTTGTATAATCTAAATGTTATATCAGCATCTTCGGCTGCGTAATCTTTGGCTTTTTCAACATCTACTTCACTGAAATTAATCTCCTTTTTTCCTGTGCCAACTAAATCTTTAAAAGATATTGTTTTATGGTTTAAATGAATTTCTGACAATATATCCATATTATGTCTATTTTTTCCTGCATCAAGAACATAGGACATCAGCATAGTATCTTCCATTGAAGTCATATTAATTCCGTGTTTGAAAAAAACTATAAAATCAAATTTTATATTTTGACCTATTTTTTTGATACTAGGATCCTCAAGTAAAGGTTTTAACTTTTTTAAAACTAAATCTTTTTCGATACATTTGTTAGATTTATGACCGATAGGAATATAACAAGCTTTTCCAATTTTTGAGCTTAATGAAACACCGACTAGATCTGCCTGATGAGGATCTAATGAATTTGTTTCGGTATCTACTGCAACTTCACCTAACTCCTCAGCTTCAGTTATCCAGTTGTCGATTTGTTCCAAATTTTCAATTAGATAATATTCTTTTTTATTGATTGCTTTTTGATTTTTTTCAATTTTAACCTCGTTTTTGATACTTGTTAAATTTGGTTCTCCATATGCAGAGATAGCTGAACTCAACAATCTATTAAATTCCATCTCCCTCAAAAATTTATAGAGTTTATCTTTATCAATACTTTTTAATTCAAGATCAGTTAGATTTTTATTTACGGGAGCATCACTTTTTAATGTCACTAGTTTTTTACTTATTAAAGCCTTATCTTTATTCTCAATGAGTGTTTCTCTTCTTTTGTTTTGTTTAATTTCATGAGCAGATTTTAAAAGTTTTTCAAGGTCTCCATATTTATTAATTAATTCTGCAGCTGTTTTAACACCAATTCCAGGAACTCCTGGTACATTATCGCTGCTATCACCAGCTAAAGCCTGGACATCAATTACCTTACTTGCACCTACACCAAATTTATTTTTAATATCTACCTCTGAAATAAACTTATTTTTCATTGGATCATAAATTCGAACGTTTTTTTTATATAATTGCATTAAATCCTTATCTGAGGACACTATTGTTACTTTTGCACCTTCTTTTAAAATCATTTCAACATACGTTGCAATTAAGTCATCAGCTTCATAATTTATCAATTCCAATGAAGGTAAATTAAAAGCCAATACTGATTTTCTGATGTAATCAAATTGAGGAGCTAAATCATCAGGTGCTTCAGCTCTATTAGCTTTGTAATCACTATAAATTTCGTTTCTGAAAGTTTTTCTAGCAGAGTCAAATATAACTGCAAAATGTGTTGGTTTTTGTAAATTTTGATTTGACTTTGAGTCCTCTAGAAGTTTAAAAAGCATACTGCAAAAACCACTCACTGCACCCGTCGGTAATCCATCACTTTTACGCGTTAATGGTGGTAACGCATAATACGCTCTAAAAATGTAACCTGATCCATCAATTAAATAAAAATGATCTGTTTTTTTAATTTTTCCCATTAGAAATTAATATAGATTATAGACAGAAATAAGAGTATTATTTTTTATGGAACTTATAAAGCAAAATACACAAGCCCAAATAATTAAATCAATACTTGTAATTTTTTTAGGTTCTTTGTTACTTGCTGCCTCGGCAAAAATTAAAATTCCTTTCTATCCAGTTCCAATGACAATGCAAACTTTTGTAGTTCTTTTTATTGGAATAAGCTTTGGATATAAAATAGGTGTTGCGACAATTGGTTTATATTTGATTGAAGGAATTGCAGGTCTTCCTGTGTTTTCAAATTCCCCAGAAAGAGGAATAGGTTTAGCTTATTTTACGGGTCCAACAATGGGCTATCTAATTGGATTTCTTTCAGCTTGTTTTTTAGCTTCTTTTGTAAAATTAAAGGATAATTATTTAATCATTTTCTCAAAACTTATACTTGCAGTATCAACAATCTATATTTTTGGTATTTTGTGGTTAGGGACACTAATTGGATGGGACAAACCTATATTCGATTTAGGTGTTAAGCCTTTTTTATTAGCTGAAATATTTAAGATAGTTTTACTTGTGCTTATTGCCAAGAAAATTTTTAAATTAAGAAAACTTATTTAGGTGATCTTTTAGATAAAATTCTTTGAAGAGTTCTTCGGTGCATTTTTAGTCTTCTTGCTGTCTCTGAAACATTTCTGTTACACAATTCAAAAACTCTGTGTATATGTTCCCATTTCACTCTATCTGCTGACATTGGATTTTCAGGTGGAGCCGCTTTTTTAGCAGGATCAGCTAAAAGAGCTTTTTCAACATCATCTGCATCTGCAGGTTTAGCCAAATAATCGATTGCACCCTCTTTTATTGCTGCAACAGCAGTTGGAATATTTCCATATCCTGTTAACATTATTATTCTACTATCAGGATTAGAGGTTTGTATTTGTTTTACAACTTCCAATCCATTACCATCACCCAGTCTCAAATCAACAACAGCGAATCCTGGTTTTTTTGCTTTGACTGTATCAATTCCTTTTTGCACACCTTCAGCTTGAATAACTTCAAAACCCTTTTTTTCCATGGCCCTAGCCAATCTTTCTCTAAATGGATTGTCATCATCAACAATTAATAGTGATTTATTGTCGAAATCAGCTAAATTTTGTAATGCGCCTTCGTTTTTCATAGGTTCAATATGGGAATTTTTTTCCACAATTCAATAGGTCATTATTTGCTTTACATTAGGTAAGTATTGAATTAATTGCTCGATTCATTAAAGTTTTTTTAAATAAAAAGGCTTTTTTTTGTTAAATTTTTTTTGGGGGGCATTAAAAATGCAAAAATTTAAGTCGGTTGAAGAACTAGTTAATCAACTGAGGCCAGACAAACCAGTTTATTGTATTAGAAAGAAATCAATTCTTTCAGCTTCCAAATTTTTTCAAAAAAACTTTCCAGGTAAAATTCTATATGCTGTCAAAACAAATCCTCATCCTGAAGTAATTAAAACTTTATTAAAAAGCGGTATTAATCAATTTGATGTTGCCTCAGTGGAGGAGATAAAAGCAGTAAGAAAATTTGATCAAGTATCTAAGTGTTCTTTCATGCACACAATTAAAAGTAGAGAAGATATAAGTGAAGCATACTTCAAATATGGAGTCAAAACATTTGCACTTGATACTAAAGATGAATTGATAAAAATTATTGAGAGCACCAGCAATGCAAAAGATTTAGAATTATTCGTAAGGGTGGCTGTATCAAATGAACATGCTGAAATTGACTTATCAAAAAAATTCGGTGCTATAAATTCGGAGGCGGCAGGACTTTTAAGATTAGTAAAACAACATTCAAAAAAGATTGGATTAAGTTTTCATGTTGGATCACAATGTATGCATCCAATTTCATACTCAAAAGGAATTTCCGAAATTGCAAATATAATAAAGAAAACAAAAATTGTTCCTGATTATTTAAATATAGGAGGCGGCTTTCCAACTATCTATCCAGATTTAATTCCACCCTCTTTAGAGAGTTATTTTGATGAAATTAAGAAAGGTTTAGAAAATTTAAAGATTGAAAAATTACCAGAAATCATTTGTGAACCAGGTAGAGCCTTAGTTGCTGAAAGTGGTTCAACTATAGTTCGGGTTAACTTAAGAAAAAAACAAAAACTTTATATAAATGATGGAACTTATGGAACACTTTTTGATGCAGGAACACCGAATATTGTATTTCCATCTAAAATGATAAAAGATAATTCAAACAAAATTATTTCAAAAAAATTAACTGCATTTGATTTTTATGGACCAACATGCGACAGCATGGATTATATGAAAGGACCCTTCCTGTTACCTAATAATATTAAAGAAAATGATTATATAGAACTTGGTCAATTAGGTTCATACGGCCTGACCTTTAGAACACAGTTTAATGGTTTCTATTCTGATAAAATTTATGAAGTTGAAGATAATGCTATAATGAGCCTCTATAACAAAGACAGCAACAAAGATACTTTAGTTGCTTAATGTCAAAAAATAAAAATCTAGGACATAATAGTAAAAAAGACTTTCTTAAAAATCCAGTTGAACATATAGATATTACATCTTTTGACTCTAGAAAAATTATTTCATCAATGGAGAAAATGTCATTTGTCTCTAGAGAAACTGCAAACGCAGCAAATATCTATAATGAAATGTTAAAAGATAAAGATTGTACAATTTTTCTAACTTTAGCTGGTTCGACCTCGGCAGCTGGTTGTATGAATATTTACAAAGATTTAGTCAAATACAATATGGTAGATGCAATCGTTGCTACTGGTGCTTCGATAATTGATATGGATTTTTTTGAGGCATTAGGATTTAAGCACTATCAAGGCTCTCAATTTCAAGATGATACCGAACTTAGAAAAAATTATATTGATAGAATATATGATACGTACATTGACGAAGATGAATTACAAATTTGTGATAAGAAAATTTGTGAAATAGCTGATAAATTGGAGCCTAGAAGCTATACCTCTAGAGAATTTATTCACGAAATGGGAAAATATCTTAAAAAAAACTCAGTAAAGAAAGACTCTTTAATTGAAACTGCCTATGATCACAATGTGCCAATATTCTGTCCTGCCTTTACAGACTCTAGCGCTGGTTTTGGTTTAGTAATTCATCAAGAAAAAAACCCGAAATCTCATATTACAATAGACTCTATAAGAGAATTTCGAGAATTAACTGAAATAAAAATTAAATCAAAAGGTTCTGGATTATTTATGATAGGTGGCGGAGTGCCAAAAAATTTTATTCAGGACACAGTCATATGTGCTGAACTTTTAGGTAAAGATGTTGAAATGCATAAATATGCTGTGCAAATCTCTGTAGCAGACTCAAGAGATGGTGCGTGTAGCAGTTCAACTTTAAAAGAGGCAAGTTCATGGGGTAAAGTTGATGTCACGAAAGAACAAATGGTTTTTGCTGAGGCAACAAGTGTATTACCTTTAATTGCAAGTGATGCATATCATAAAGGCGAATGGAAAAATAGAGATAGAAAGAACTTTACAAAAATTTTTGGATAAAACATTGCAATATCTTTCAAATAAAAAAGGGTTTCTTGGAATAGATAATAAATTCAATTTTAAAGAAAAAGTTGTAATTGTTCCTTTTGGTCTGGAAAAAACTGTTAGTTATGGTGGTGGGACTAAAAATGGCCCAAAAGAGATAATTAAAGCTTCACATCAAGTTGAATTATATGATGAGGAATTAAATTGTGAACCTTACAAAAAAATAGGAATTAAAACTTTAAAGCCTTTTAAGATTGATAAAAATATTAAAAAAGCTTTAAAAAAGATAGCTAGCATAAATAAAGAAATTCTTAATAATAAACTTTTTCCAATGACTTTTGGTGGTGAACATTCAATCACACCAGGATGTATTGTTCCGTTTGTTAAAAAACATAAAAATATCTGCCTGTTACATTTCGATGCACATGCAGATTTAAGAGAAAGTTATAATGGTGAAAAATTTTCACATGCATCCGCTATTAGAAGATGTTTGGATTATAAAAACGTTTCAATAATCTCATTTGGAATTAGAAATATTTCTAAAGAGGAGATACCTTTTTTAAAAAAAAATAAATCTAGAATTAGTATTTTTTGGGCAAAAGATAAGGCAAAATGGGATTTAAAAAAATTTAAAAAACTAATTAAAAATAAGACTGTTTATCTAACTTTCGATGTAGATGGTTTAGATTCAAGTATTATGCCTGCAACTGGAACACCTGAACCTGGTGGTTTACTATGGGATGAAGTTTTAGATATAATTAAGATTGCAGCCAAAAACTCAAACATCGTTGGCGCAGATATAAATGAGCTCGCACCGATCAAAGGATTTAATTCCTACAATTTTCTAGTAGCAAAACTGGCTTATAAAATATTATCTTATAAATATTTATATTAAATCTAAACCGGTTTAAGTGTTTTTAGCAGTAGTCTGAAAGGGATTAACATCATTAAAGCAACAAAAATTTTTACACTTAAATCTCCTAAAGACAACGTGATCCAAGGAATGCCTGTTCCATAAAAAGAGATTGAAAAAAATATAAAAGTATCAATTGTTGAACCTATCAAAGATGACGTTAAAGGTGCAACAAACCATTCTTTTTTTCTCAATTTATCAAAAATTTGAACATCTAAGAGTTGAGCAACTAAAAAAGCCGTACCCGATCCAATTGCAATTCTTATAGATATCAAGTCTGTGAAGTTTGTTGAAAATAAAAGTGTAAAGCTAATACCTATACCAAAACCAATATAGACAATTTTTCTAGCAACTATCTTGCCATAAGATCTGTTGGCTAAATCTGTGATCAAGAAAGCAATTGGATAGCTAAAAGCTCCATAAGTTAATATTTCTTCTAAACCATAATATTTTATAGGGAACTGAACTAAATAATTAGATGCCAAAACAACTGCTCCCATTAAAAATGAGAGTATAAAAAAAATTTTATTCATTAAGCTGTCTTAGATTGAATTGATTTTTTTTGAAATGGAGACTTAATTAATAAACTTTTCTTCATCTTTTTTAATCTTGGAGATAAATTTTTATTTTTTACAGTCTTTAAAAACTCGTCAAAACTTCCTTTTTTGTCTACAGATCTTACACCAGCATTACTTACAGTGAGTTTCATGCTTCTCTTTAAAAGTTCACTGGTAAATTTTACTTTTTTTAAATTAGGTAAAAATCTTCTCTTTGTCTTATTATTAGCATGACTAACATTATGACCTTTAAGAGGAATTTTGCCGGTAAGTTCACATTTTTTTGACATAATATTTTCGACTATATAAGGCGAGTTGATGATTGCGTCAAGTTTATAAAATTTAAGAAGTTGTTTTTTTTCCTATGATTTCACTATAATGTTTAACTCCATCTCTTATCAATAATTCCTTAAGCTCTTTTTTTATAAGGTTTACAATATTTGGTCCTCTGTATACCATACCTGTATAAAGTTGAACATAACTCGCTCCAGCTAAAAACTTATTGTATGCACTTATTCCAGAGTCCACTCCACCAACTCCAATAATTTTAATTTTATTACCAAGAGTTTTATAAAATTTATTAATCAGTATCGTAGATTTTTCCTCTATTGGTTTACCTGATAAACCTCCTTTTTGATGCTTTTGAATGTCACTTAATTTATCTCGAGTAGAGTCAGAGGTGTTTGATAAAATAACTGCTTTAATATTATTGCTTAAAAGAACATCAGAAATTTTGGGTATTTCCTGATCTTTAATATCTGGTGAGACTTTTACTACAATTGGAATTTTTGAATTTAGTTTTGTTTTTTCACTATTGATTATATTTAATAAACTATTCAATTTTTCCTGATCATGAAAATTTCTCAGCTCTTCAGTGTTGGGAGATGAAATATTAATCGTAATATAGTCTGCAAATTCATGGAAGGTTTTTAAACATTCAACATAATCCTTCAATCTATCATTTGTATCTTTATTAGGACCTATGTTAATTCCAAGTAAACCAATTTGTTTATTACTTGAGATCCTATCAACAATATTTTTTGCACCTAAATTATTAAAGCCCAATCTATTAATTAATGCCTCATCTTCAACTAATCTAAAAACTCTTGGCTTGGGGTTACCATATTGTTTTAGAGGTGTAACTGTGCCTACCTCCACAAAACCAAATCCCAATTTAAATAAAGAATTATAAACCTCAGCATTTTTGTCAAATCCTGCTGCCATTCCAATTGGATTTTCTATTTCTTTTTCAAATAATTTAGTCTTGAATAAATGGCTATTTTTATTTTTATCCAAAACATTTGGCACAAAATTAAATTTTAATGACTTAATTGCCAAACCATGGGCTGTCTCTGGATCAAGTTTAAAAATTAAAGATCTTAAATTTGAAAACATTATTTAATTTTATTTATTATAAGATCTTTAGTTTCTTTAACACCAAAAAAACTTATAAAAAAACCCATTCGAGGGCCATTTTCGACTCCAAATACAACTTCATAAATTAATTTAAACCAGTCTCTCAAATTTTCTGAATACCCATTTTCTTTTCCTGTTGAATAAATTAAAGTTTGAATTTCCTCAGGAGACATCTTGTCATTACATTTATCTAAGGTTGATATTAAAGCCTCTAGTGCTTTTTTTTCTATTTGATCAGGTATTTTATAATTTTTTTTGGCTTTTATTACATCATTAAAATATTTAATAGCATAACCAACTAGATTATCAAAAATGGGGTGATCTTTTTCAGAAATATTTTCCTTATATTTTTTTACGAACTTCCATAATAATTCTTTGTTTTCGGCATTACTTGTTTCTACAAGATTTAATAACATAGAAAATGACATAATCATTTTTTCTTTTGGAACACTACCATTATGAACATGCCATACTGGATTCATCAGTAACTGAAGCTCATCTTGGGTTTTAGCCTTTTCAATAAATTCCAAATATTCATCAACCGCTTTTGGAACTATCTCATTATAAAGTTTTTTAGCTCTTTTCGGATTTTGATACATATATAATGATAAACTTTCTGGTGAGGCGTACTCCAACCATTGCTCGATTGTTATTCCATTCCCTTTTGATTTAGAAATCTTTTCCCCTTTCTCATCCAAAAAGAGTTCATAAGCAAAACCAGATGGGTTTTTTTTTCCAATTAGTTTAATAATTTTAGTGGATAATATTGCACTTTCTATCAGATCTTTTCCGTACATTTCAAAGTCAACATCTAACGCGTACCATCTCATGGCCCAATCTACTTTCCACTGAAGTTTACAATGACCATCTAATATGCTTGATTCTAAATCTTGACCTTTATTATCAAACACAATTTTAGACTTAGAATTATCAATTTCTTTAACTGGAATTTCCAAAACATGTCCTGTTTCTGGACAAATAGGAAGAAATGGACAATAAGTTTTTTGCCGTTCTTTTCCTAAAGTAGGCATAATGATATTCATTATTCCATCATAATTATCTAAAATAATTTGAAGTGTTGGATTAAAAAAACCTGATTTATACAATTGAGTAGAGCTCTTGAAATTATATTTAAAATTAAAATTATTTAAAAACTTTTTTAATTTCTCATTATTATGTTCACCAAAACTATTATATTTTTCAAAGGGGTCTGGTACGTCTGTCAAAGGTTTATGAAGGTTTTTTTCTAACAATTCTTTATTGGGTACATTGTCTGGTACTTTTCTAAGACCATCCATATCATCAGAAAAAGTGATAATTTCTGTTGGAAGATCAGTTAATTGTTTTAACGCATTAACCATCATAGAAGTTCTAGCAACTTCTCCAAATGTTCCTATGTGAGGAAGTCCACTTGGGCCATACCCAGTCTGTAGTGTAATTTTACCTTTTTTTTCTAAAAAAGATTTTCTTTCTCTAAGCATTTTTTTTGCTTCAACGATTGGCCAAGAGCTTGTTTTTTCTAAGTTTTCTTTTTTTATCATGAATAATTCAACAAAATCTTTAATTAGCGAACTACTTAATTCTTATAGAGTTGAAATTTATTTACCATAAAATAATGTTCTTTCAAAATGTCTAATTATAAAACAGTTTTTTTCACTCTTGGAATTCTTCAAATAATTCTTGGTATTTTTATGCTTGTTCCAATAATTGTACAATTTATTTATGGTCAAATAGACTCTTCTTTTTTTGGTGCAGCAATTGTTACAATCATTTTTGGAACCTTATTTTTTCTCTCCAATCTAGATCATGAAAAAAAACTTAATTTGCAACAAGCATTCCTTCTAACTGCATTAGCATGGTTAAGTATCGCTATATTTGGTTCATTACCCTTTATATTCTCTAATTTAGAATTTTCAGTCACAAATGCCTTTTTTGAAAGTATGTCAGGTATTACAACAACTGGTTCAACAATCATATCAAATTTAGAAAATATGCCTAAAGGGATATTATTTTGGAGAGCAATACTTCAATGGTTGGGAGGTATTGGTGTCATAGTGATGGCAATTACATTAATGCCCATCATGAATGTCGGAGGAATGCAATTATTTAAAATTTCAAACAATGATTCATCTGAAAAAATTCTACCAAAGTCTAAAGAGGTTGCTCTAAGATTAATTTATATTTACTCTGGATTAACAGCGCTATGTGCAATCACTTATAATATTTTTGGGATGAATATTTTTGATAGTATTACACATTCGATGACAACTATAGCAACTGGTGGATTCTCTAATTATAATCAATCCATTGGTTTTTTTAATAGCTTAGCGATAGAAACTACAGCTATGGTATTTATTATTTTAGGAAGTGTACCATTTATCGTGTACATTAAATTTTTAAATGGCAATAGGTCTATTTTTGTATCAGATTCTCAAAT
>QCDD01000014.1 GCA_003281045.1 Pelagibacteraceae bacterium AG-349-L23
CCAGTTACACAAAAAAAAGAAAAAGAATTTGCTGATGATGAGGAAATTCAGGCACTTGAAAAACAATTAAGTGAAATTAAAGAACTAAAAGCGAAAGAAGAAAAAGAAACTGCTGAAAAACAGAAAAAAGATGCAAAAGAAAATAAAAGACAAGCACTAAAAAAAGAAATTGAAGATCAAATAATTGCTCTTGGAGTGGAACCTGTAACTAAAAAAAGTGAATTTGCTGATGATGAAGAAATTCAAGCACTTCAGAGTCAACTTGAAGAAGTTAAAAAAGCAAAAATAAAAGCCTTAAAAGATAAATATGATGAACTAAAAAAAGCTAAAGCTGAAAAAGAGAAAGAAGAAAGATTAAAAGCTTTAAAAGAAGAAATTGAAAGTGAGATCATAGCACTGGGTGCTAAACCTGTAACACAAAATAGTGAGTTTGCTGATGATGCAAATATCCAAGCTTTAGGTAAACAATTAGAACAATTAAGAATAGAAGCAGAAAGCAAAAAAGCTGCTGAAAAACTTGAGGGTGAAAGACAAGAGGTAATTCAAGTAGTCAGAAAAGAAATATTGGAATTAGGTGAAACACCAATTTCAGAATACGTAGTTAATAATGAAGATGAATTTATTAAAGCATTAAATAATCAACTTGAAGAAATCAAAAAAATTAAAGCCCAAGAGGAAAAAGAAATCCAAGAGTCTATTCCTGAATGGTTTATCATGATGCCAAAGGCGAATGAAAAAGTAATCTATGTAAGAGGTACAGCTGTTGTAGATACCCTACAAGGCTCAATAGACTCAGCAACAAATGCTGCTTTGAGAGAACTGGGGAAAAAACTGGAGACAAGACTTAATACAAAAGTTAATGAAACAGTAATACAAGCTGGTATTGGAGAAGATATAAAAACAAAATCTGAAATGGAAAGAGTTTCAACTTTAGTTGTTAAAGAAGTAACTATTAGTGGTTATGAAATCGCAAAAACTAAAATGTTTAAAATGGATAATGGCAAATACAGAAGTTTCATATTATTAGAATATCCTGTAGGAAATCTATACAAGGCATTTATTAATCGATTAGAAAATTCAAAAGAGATTAAAGAATCTCTGATAGCAATTAAAAATACAGATACCTTTAAAGAGCTAGAAGCTTATGTAGTTGATTTTGCTGGAGCTTAGATATTAATTCAAACTAACTAGAACTTTATCTTTATCACCACTTAGTTGTGGATTTTGTTGTCTGCCTAATTTGGAAGATTTATCTTTTACTTTATCACTTAAATAAGAATAAAGTTCCCCTAATGTGATATTTTTGTCATTATCACTATCTGCATTACCACTTAAGCCCTCCATAAGATAATAACTAAACATACCATGTTCTGCTGCCTCCAAACCATTTGCAATCTCATTATTTGCAGCTGCTGTAATAAGATTAATATTAATCGGAATGGTATTTTCTTCAGCTACAATCTTCAATGGTCGAGCACTTGCAATAAGCATCTTATTTTCTCGAGTCAATCCACTATAGCAAGTATCTAAAAAGGCTGTTACTGATTTAGGATTACTTTCACTAATAATTGAAAACAACTCAGATCTTTTTATAGATGTATCATCTAATAATGACGGTTCGCCATCATAAGGCAATAAATATAAGTCTTTTTGATTATCAGATACTAAACCATGACCAGCGAAAAACAAATAAACATCGGTCTCACCATTTTTAATTTCATTTTGCAACCATCTTTTAATAGTTTTCTTAATTTCAACAAAGTTTGCAGTTTCATTGATCAATAATTTAATTTTATCTCTAGATACACCTAAACTTCGATAGGCAAAATCTGAAAACATTTTTGCATCATTATCTGCATAGATTGCTAATGGAATATTTTTATAATTAGTGATACCAACTATTAATGCAACTGCACTATTGTTTTCTCTTGCATTTACTTTAGTTGGATTTAGTGAGGGTAATTTAACTATATTTTCAGATTGAGTTATCTCTTCCCTATCAATAACAATTATTCGAGAAGATTTATTTGCAAATTTATCTATTGCTTCAACTGATAATTTTAAACCATCATAAGGAACATAAAGAGCCATCTCAAAATTTCCCTTACCATCAAGTGTGATAGGTTCATTATCTATTTTCACTGATGATATTTGACTATCATCTGTTATTTGGCCAGATAAAATAATTTGGTCATTTTTAGCAATCAATTTTCCAGGTATATCAATTTTTGGTCCAGTTTTATCTTTATTTGAGGTTTCGATATCATCATTAGGTGCTGATATTTCAACAATATTACCTTTAGCTACCTCCCTTTCTTTTATTGCTTTTACTCTTTGTTGAACAATAGATCCCAAAGAAGTTTGTGCTTGAGTAAAATCATAACAAACATTAGTTACTCCAGAATCTGATGCTTGTTTAATACATAAATCTATTAAAGAATTTGAAACTAAAACTATAAAAGAATTTCTATATTTTGCTCGAGCGTAACTATTATTTAATTGAGATGCATATTGATAAAAATCACCTATAACTTTTCCATCTGGTGTAAAACCCGCATGTGCCAAGATTGTATTATTTTGTTCGGATGTAATTTTGTAAATTTCTTTTACACAAGAATTTGTTTGAGAACTATCACCTCCTTCATACTCGTATATTAATGCAATCTTTTTTCCATCAAATGTAACAGCTTGTTTAAATTCAAAACATGGGTTTCCAGATCCTTCGATGATAGTCCTGAATTTTTTTTTTGAATATGGTGCAAACCATAACAGTCTTTTTGAAAAATTTTTATCTGGCGATTTTAATGACATATCAATGTCAAATCGAGTTATGCCATCCGTATATTGGATTTGATGTTTTTTTTTATTTACAATAAGCATTTCTTGAATGGTTTTTTTTTCTGCTAAAACATTTAAATTAAATCCCAAAATAAAAATTAAAGATGAACAAAGAAATTTAAATAAATTTTTCATTTTCTATATTCTGTATTATTTGTAAGAAAATAATATTTTATCTTTATCACCAGACATATTTGGATCCTGTTCCCTATTTTGTGAAAAAGCAACTTTACTAACATTTTCTTGAACATAAGCAATTAATTCACCATTGCTGATTTTATTATCATTATTTTGATCTGCCGCACCTTCCATCCCTTTCATCAAGTAATAAGAGAACATTCCATGTTTTGCTTCCTCAATACTTCCTGATGTTTGATCATTTGCAGAAGCAGTAAAAATTGTAAAATTATTTGGAATTTCTTGATCATCGGCAACAATTCTTACAGGTCTTAAACTAGCTACTAATGTTTCTTCATTTCTAGTTTGACCACTATAACAAGTATCAAAAAACATTGTTACTGATTTAGGATTTGTTTTTTGTAGTAATTTTATAATTTCACTTCTAGTTATTGCTGTATCTTCTAATAAACTTGCATCACCATCTTGAGGTAAGATGTAAAGATTTTTTCCATCATCAGATGCCAAACCATGGCCAGCAAAGAATAAATATATATCCCTATTCTCTCCACCAATTTTTGGTAACCAAAGTTTAAGAGCCTTTAAAATTTTAGGTCTGTTAGCATCTTTATCGACTAACAAATTAATGTTTGATGGATCAACACCTAAAGCTCTTACAGCATACTCTCTAAAAGCATTAGCATCTCTATTTGCAAATGCTGCATCTAAATTGGTTAGATATTCATATTTCTCAACACCAATAATAATAGCAATTTTATTCTTATCTTTATTTACCTTTATCTTGTTTGGAAGTAGTTTCTCATAGCCTTTTGCTACTTTCATCTCTTTTAATTCAACATTAATTTTCACACTTTTCTCGGATGAATTGTTCCATCTATCAATTGCTACTAATGTTAATTCTTCAGCTTCACTTGTATTAATTACAAATCCTTCAAATACAAATTCTCCATTATTATCAATTTTGACTGGTTGACCATCTATCTGAAGGAAAAATTCACTTTTATCTTTTACTTTTCCCTTTAATTTATAAGCTTGACTAGTAACAGTAATTGACTCAGCTACCATTATTTCAGGCGAATCTGTATCAATATTTAGTTCCTTTTTCTTCTTCTCAAATTCTTTTTGCGCCTGTTCCTCCTCTGCCATGAGTTTTGCAATTAACTCATCTTTTTTCTTTTTTTCTTCAGCTAAAATTTTTTGTTTTTTTTCTTCTTCAATAGCTTTTTGTTTAGCAATTTCCTCTTTTTTCTTTCTTTCCTCTTCAGCTTTTTTTTGTGCTATTAATTCTTGTTTCTTTTTTTCCTCTTCGGCTTTTTTCTTTGCTAAAAGCTCCTCTTCTTTTTTTCTTTCTTCCTCAGCTTTTTTTTGCGCTAAAAGAAGTTCTTGGACTCTTTTTTCTTCCTCAGATGCTAATTTTTCTTTTTTAAGCTTTTCTTTTTCTTCTTGTGCTTTTATCAATTCATTTAGCTGTTCTTTTAAGGAAGTAATATATTTTTTATCGGATTGGACCAATTTCCTTTTTACTGGTTCACTATCTAAATTATAAATCTTTATTTTTAATTCTTTGATCACTGCCTTTTCAGCAGTGTGTTCATCAGCCATAACACTTGTGAAAATACTAAAAGCACTTAAAACACCATGACCAAAAGTTATTGATTGAGCTGAGGTATTTATCAAAATACCAAAAAATAAAGATAATAATATTTTTCTTAAATTTTTCATTATCTGTAAATTGTATATCCTTTATACTTATATATTATAAATTTTTCCTTTATATAAGCATTTTTTAAGTCTTCGAATTTTGTATATTTATCAAGCCAATTTATCTCTTTTTCAGACCCTATAATGAACAAATATTCATCTACATTTTTTTTATTTAAGTTTTCAGGAAAGTAAATTTGAAATTTACCTTTTTTTGGAATTGTTAAATTATCTACATCTACAAAATTTTTATCATCCAATTTATTTGGAAATATTTTATAAACTTGGTAGTCTTTTTCTTCATAAGGTAATATTTGAAATATACTAACATACAAAGGTCTATTTAATACTAAATCGATTTTAAGCTCATCTCCTTCTTTAAAATTTTTTTCATTTAATTTGACATTAAAATCAAAACTATTATCTAAAGTTTTTGTAATTTTAATTACTTCTGCCTGAATCTTGATGGTACAGATATAACTTTGTTCATCTGCACCTTCTATTTTTTGAACTGAAATATCTTTTTTAAGCTCCTGTAAATTGGTTATTTCACTATCAAATGAACTTAAGAAAAATTGATTTCTTTCACAGGATGTTTTTCCATCGATATCCGAACACATTTCGATTTCATCTGATGATATTCTTTGCCCCGAAACCTTCTCTAGTGCTTTTAATTTTGCTCTCTGTTTAGCAAGGGTACAACCCTCATTTTCACTCATGTTACCGCTATAAATATATTTTCCTTCGGAGATCACCACCTCAGCCATTGCTGAGAAATTAAATAGTAAAAAAATGATAATTAAACGTTTCATTAATCTGATACTGCTATAAGGGCGATACTGGGTAACATTTTTTCATAAAGTGTAGATTTGTCAAATTTTACAGACCGAGTTAAATTTTTATTTTCATATGGAAATATTTCTTTAATCATATTACTTTGAATAGCAAAACCCATGTCAGATGGGATTTGACCTGTAGTCATCAAAATTCCTAATTTATCTAATGTCGCAAAACTTATTCCAACTAATTTACCCTCTAAATTAAAAATTGGACCACCGCTATTACCTTGATTAATGGCTGCAGTGGTAAGCATTATACCAGTTTCATCATCAAAAATCTTACTAATAATACCTTGAGTAATGGTTGGTTGATCAAATGTTATACCTATTCCTGGATAACCAATACTTATTACATCAGCTCCTATTTTAGGTTCAGCAAAATTTTTACTATCAATAGCAAATTTTTTTGGATATGGATTTTCTAATTTTAAAATTGCAAGATCATAATCTTTAGAAAAATTAGAAATTCTTGCTTCACTCACCATACCCGTTCCATTTCTGACAGCAATTTTTTTGGCAGTCTGAACAATATGATAATTTGTTATTACATATTTACCACCCCCAACAATAAACCCACTCCCAGTACCGGTTGGCGCAAAAATAAAATCTTCATAATCTGGTTTGGCTTCCTTTTCATCATAGTTTTCAATTTCTTTTTCTATATATCCTAAGATTTTTTCTACAATATTTTCAATTACTACTGGTTCATCAAAATATGTGGGATCAACTGATAATATCCAGGATTTAGTTGAGAGTATTTTCTTTTTATCTTTATTAAGTTCATGAAATTTATAAACTTTTAGCTTCGCTTCTATTGCTTTTTCTTTTTCGCCTTTTAATAAATACAAACCAGCTATTTGATCTAAAACTCTAATATGATTTGGGTTTCTTTTAAGATAATTTTCTAAAATATTAATAGCTGCATCAATATCATTAAATGAAATGTAATAATCTGAAATTGCTAAAGATACTGCTGCGGTTTTTTGATTATTATGTAATTCTTGTAATATATTAATTGCTTGTTGTCCTTCACCAATTCTAGTGAGTGCGGTAGCTAATGTGATTTTTGGTCTTATTAAATCTGGATTTATTGAAATTGCTTGCTTTGATAATCTTATAGATTTATCAATTTTTCCCTGAATTAATTTTACTTCAGCTAACCCAACCAAACTTAAAGACTCAACATACTTGTTCGTTGTAAAAAAAGCTTTTTCATAAAACTCTTCTGCTTTAATAGTTTGATTGATTTTTAGATAAATATCACCATACAGGATGTGAACTTTATCTTGCTGAGTATCGTTGCCTACCTTAATTTTCTTTAATAGATTTATCGCTGACTTTAAATCATTTCTGTTAATTTCAGCTCTTATTTCGTCAATTTTAGAGTCAAAAGCATCAGCTAAAATTATGTTAATTTGAAAAAAAAAGATTAAAAAAAGATTTATGATAAAATTTTTTTTAAACATAGTTTATTTTAAGTATTTATAATTAAATTATCAATATATAGTCTCATTAAACTTAAATTTAATTCTTTAAATTTTCAATGAACAAAAATTTTAATAGAGGATTATTGTTAACTTCATTGGGTTCCTTTTGGTGGGGATTTATTGGCGTTATATATTTCGAGTCCGTTTCTTTTATTGGCCATACTGAATTAGTTGTCCATAGATGTTTATGGACTGCAATAATGTTGATTTTTACCACTACATTTTTATCTAAGTGGAAAGTTTTTTATAAAGAAATAAAAGATAAAAAAAAATTAATTGCATTATTTTTGTCTGGTTTTTTAATTTTTGTTAATTGGTCAATATGGATTTATGCCGTTGCATCTGAGAGGATTATTGATGCTAGTTTTGGCTATTTTATAATGCCAATAATTAGTGTTCTTCTAGGATATATTTTTTTTAAGGAAGAACTTAATAACAAAAGGATTTTTTCTATTATTTTAGTTTTTGTATCAATATTAATTTTAATCTTTTTCAATCTTAAATCCTTGCCATGGGTCGGTCTTATTGTAGCTTTTAGTTGGGCTTTTTATAATTTAGTAAGAAAAAAAATTGAAATTGATACTGATATTGGATTGCTAATTGAAAGCTTGTATATTTTTCCTTTTGCTTTAGTTGCATTTTATATAATTGCAAATAATGGTCTAAACGACTTTAATTTAAGTAATCCAGGATTAAGTCTATATTTACTTTTAGCTGGTCCAATGACTGTGATTCCTTTGTTTCTCTATGTAAGAGGGGTTGAGTTGATTGGATTAGGTCCTACTGGAATGATATTTTATATTACGCCAACATTACAGTTTATTTTAGGTTATTTTTATTATGGTGAGGATTTTTCATTAGTTAAATTTCTAAGTTTTATTATTATTTGGATTGCTGTAATTATATATTTAAATGACTTATATGAAAAAAATTAAGATTTTTTTTTTAATTCTATTTTTTTTTAACTCTAGTTTATTTGCAAATGAAAGTATTAATTTTGAAAAGTGGAAAAAAGATTTTAAAAAAAAGAGCTTTAGCAAATAATATTTCTGAGAAAACTTTTGATCTTGTAATGACGGATACTAAGTTCTTAGCAAATGTTATAAAATATGACAGGTATCAACCTGAATTCTACGAAGACACTAAAACTTATGTATCAAAAAGATCTTCTGCAAAAAAATTAAATAAAGGTATTGACTTCTATTTAGATAATAAAGATTTGATTAATAATGTTGAAAATAAGTTTGAGATTGAGAAGGAATTATTGTTGTCATTGATGGGTATTGAAACTAATTATGGAACTTATGTCGGAAAAATGGATATTCTTTCCTCTTTAGCAACATTGAGTTATGATAAGAGAAGATCTGAGTTTTTTACTAAAGAGCTTTTGATTTTACTTAAATTAATTGATGAAAATCAAATAGATTATAAATCATTATATGGTTCATGGGCAGGTGCATTTGGTTTTTTTCAATTTATGCCCTCAACTATAAAAAATCATGCGATTGATTTTAATACTGATAATTATATTGATTTAAAAAATTCTCAAGATGCCTATGCCTCAGCAGCAAATTATCTTAAAAAAATTGGTTGGAAAAAAAATTCACCTTGTTTTTATAGAATAGATCTTAAAGAAGATATTCCAAAAAAGTATTTAAATGTTTCTGCTAAAAAACTTCAAAATAAAAAAAAATTAGGATTTTTTAAGAAATATATTAATAATTATGATGATTTAAGCTTTTTGAAATCAAATTATAATGTTGCAATAATTACTCCAGATAAAGATATTATTCCTGGTGCAGATACTTTAAATCCTGCATATATTGTATTTGACAACTACGAAATAATTCTCCAATGGAATAGATCTCTTAGATTTGCTTTAGCAGTTTGTACCTTAAAAGATAAATTTAAAAATGAATTATAAAATTTTATTAATATTTTTGTTATCAATATTTTTAATAGGTTGTGAACAGGTTGCGATGAAGCCAGATAAGATTGAATCAAAAATAGAAAAAAGATATAGCAATAGTGGTTTTGCCTTAATCTTTGACGAAAATGTAAAAAAAATTAAAAAATTAGATGATAGATCATTAATGATTCATCACAAATCACTTAAAAGAAAATCTGCTGTTAAGATTACAAATCCAAAAAACGGAAAGTCTTTAATTGCAGAAGTAAAATCTAATAACCAAAAATTTTCAGATTTTTACAATTCTGTTATATCTAGAAGAATTGCTGAAGATTTAGATCTTGATTTCAATGAACCCTTATTGGAAATAGTGTTAATATCTAGAAATTCTACTTTTATTGCAAAAAAAAGTAAAACTTTCGATGAGGAAAAAAACGTTGCAGAAAAGGCGCCAATTGATGGTATTCAAATTAATGATTTAAGCAAAACTAAGAAAAAAGAAAAAAAAACAACTAAAGAAAAATTTTCTTACTCAATAAAGATTGCTGATTTTTACTATAAATCTACTGCCAAAATGATGATTTCTAGAATCAAAGATGAAACTTCTATAAAAAACTCTAGGATAAAAAAATTATCTCAAACTAAATTTAGAGTATTAATAGGTCCTTTTAATGATATAAAAAGTTTGAAAGAGTCATTTGAGAAGTTAAAATCTCTTAATTTCGAAAACTTAGAAGTGCTAAAAAATGTTTAAAAATTTTCTAATTACAATTCTTATAACTTTTTTTATTTCTAGTGCGCATTCTAATATTGAGATAAAAGCAAGAACAGCAATCTTACAAGATTTTTTGTCGGGTGAAATTTTATATGAAAAAGAACCAGACAGATCAATTTATCCTGCTTCAATGACAAAAATAATGACCTCCATTATTGCTTTTGATTTAATTAAATCAGGCGATTTAACTTTAGATGAAAAATTTATTATTTCAGAGAAAGCTTGGCGGCTATCAACTTCTGGATATTCTTCAATGTTTGTTATGGTCAATGATGAGGTGAGTGTAGAAAATTTACTTAGAGGTATTATTGTTGCCTCAGGAAATGATGCTTGTGTTGCATTAGCTGAAGGAATAGCAGGAACTGAAGAGGAATTTGCAATTATGATGACTTCCAAAGCACAAGAAATTGGTATGAGTAATACAAATTTTGCAAACTCATCTGGAATTAATGATCCTGACAATTATTCAACAGTAAATGACATAATGATAATGTCTAATTATTTAATTAAAAACTATCCAGAATATTACGAGTGGTTCAGTGAAAAAGAATTTACTTGGGATAGAACTGGTGGCGATCCAATTACTCAAGGAAATAGAAATCCACTTTTATATAAAAATATGGGTGTAGATGGAATTAAAACTGGATATCTTGCAGTGGAAAAATATTCTTTAGCATCCTCATTAGAAAGAAAAGGTAGACGGTTAATTGCAGTAGCTAGTGGCTTTGAAACTAAAAATTCTAGATCTAGAGAAAGCTCAAAACTATTGACATATGGTTTAACGAATTTTGATTTAGTAGAAATAAACAAATCGGGAGAAGAATTTGATAGCGTTGATGTTTGGTTAGGAAAAAAAGATTCTGTTAAAGTTTATACTAAAGAAGATATCTATAAAATTATAAAAAAAGGTAAGAAAAAACTATTAAAAGTTAAAATGTTATATGAGGGACCTGTGGAAGCGCCAATTAGTAAAGATCAAGTTTTAGCCAAATTAAAGATCATTTACGATGATGAATTAATTGATGAATATGATCTTTTAGCAAAAGAACAAGTTAATAAAGTAAATATTTTTTCAAGATTAATGAAATCCTTAAATTATTTGATTTGGGGTGATGTCTAAAAAAATTGTTATAGCCTTTGAAGGTATTGAGGGTAGTGGAAAAACTTTTCATATTGACAATGTTTCTAAATATTTAAAAAGAAAAAAGATACCTCATATAAAGATAAGAGAGCCTGGAGGGAATAAGAACTCAGAAAAGATAAGAAAATTAATTCTAGATAAGAAATCTAATTTTAATAAAAATACTGATTTGTTACTTTATTTAGCGGCTAGAAGTGAAAACATGGATAATTTGAAAAAAAATTTTAGAAAAAAGATAATTTTGCTAGATAGGTTTACCGACTCTACCATTGCTTATCAACATTTTGGAATGGGTGTAAATTTAGATATTATTAAAAAGATTAATAATCATATTTTAAAATCATTTAAAGTAGATTTTACGTTTTTAAGTATTGTTAACATAAACAATATGCAAAAAAGATTGAAACAACGAAAAAAACTTAATCGTTACGATGAGTTCAAAGAAAAATTTTACAAAAAAGTACAAAATGGTTTTTTAAGAATATCTAAAAATAAAAAAAGATATAAAATAATTAATTCAAATCTTCCTATCGAATTAAACAAAAAAAAAATAATTGAAAAAATTGAAAAATTAGTAAAATGAATTTTTATCCTAACAGCCAAACAAATCTTTATGGATTACAGGATAATCTTTTAGTTTTTGCTAAATTATTTGACCAAAAAAGATTACCATCAAAGATTTTATTGACTGGTCAAAAAGGTATTGGCAAATGTACTCTTGCTTATCATTTAATTAATTTTGTTTTATCAAAAGATGAAGAAATGCCTTATGATTTATCTGAATTTAAAATAAATTTAGATAATCGCTCATTTAAGTTAATTCAAAATGGTTCATGTCCAAATTTTAATTTAATAGATATTAATCCTGATAAAAAAAACATAGATATAGAACAAATTAGAGAATTAATAATTCAACTCAATAAGTCTTCATTCAACAATAAGCCAAGATTTGTTTTAATTGATAATATTGAATATTTGAGTTTAAATTCAGTAAATGCGCTGTTAAAAACGTTAGAGGAACCTAATGAGAATATATTTTTTATTTTAATAAATAGTAATAAGAAAATAATTCCAACACTTCTATCTCGTTGTATTAATTTCAATATATCCCTAGAAAATGATAAGGTTAATGAAATTAGTTCACTTCTTTTTGATAATGATATTGATAATCTCTTAAATAAAGATTTATTAAATTATTATTCTACCCCTGGAGAAATTTATAATCTTTTAAAATTTTCTGAAGAAAAAAAGATTAATTTAAAAGACATAAATTTAAAAGATTTTTTATTAAAACTTATAAGTGAAAATATTTATAAAGATGATAAGCAATCAAAAACATTTGTTTACAATATACTTGAATTATTTTTGATAAAAGATATTTCAGTTTCAAATTCAGATGTTTACAATTATTTTTTGAAAAGAATAAATGATTTTAAGAAATTCAATTTAGATGATGAATCTTTATTTCTAGAAATAAATTCAAAGCTTTTAAATGGATAAGAATTATTATATTACAACACCCATTTATTATCCCTCAGCCAAACCACATATGGGACATGCTTATTCGAGTATTATCGCTGATTTTTTTGCCAGGTTTAAAAGAATAGACGGATTTAAAGTTTATTTTCTGACTGGGACTGATGAGCACGGTTTAAAAATTCAAAGAGCTGCAGAAAAAAAAGGAGTTGAACCTCTAGCGTTCTGCGATGAAATCAGCAAAACATTCAAGAATTTATCAAAAACTCTAAATTTAACAAATAATGATTTTATAAGAACTACTGAGTCTCGACACAAAAAATCTGTTCAATATTTATGGGAAGAATTGAAAAAAAATGATGATATTTATTTATCAAAATATTCTGGTTGGTATTCAGTATCGGATGAGGCGTTCTACAATGAGGATGAGATTGAAGATCTTGATAATAAAAAAGTGGCTATATCATCTAAATCTCCTGTTGAATGGGTTGATGAGGAATCTTATTTTTTTAGATTATCTAAGTGGGAAAAGGCATTATTAGAATTTTATGAAAAAAATCCTGATTTTATTTCTCCAGCATCAAGGAAAAATGAAGTCATAAGTTTTGTTAAAAGTGGATTAAAAGATTTATCAGTAAGTAGAAAAAGTTTTTCATGGGGTATTAAAGTTCCAAATGATGATGATCATGTCATATATGTATGGTTAGATGCTCTCACTAATTATATAAGTGCTTTAAATTATCCCAATAAAGATGATGAATTATATAAAAAATTTTGGCCAGCATCTGTTCACTTAATTGGAAAAGATATATTAAGATTTCATGCAATATATTGGCCTGCGTTCCTATTGGCCGCAAAAATTACTCCTCCAAAAAAAGTTTACGGACATGGGTGGATATTATCTAATGAGGAAAAAATGTCTAAATCAAAAGGAAATATATTGGATCCATTAGAAATTATAAAACAATATGGATTGGATCCTTTGAGATATTATTTAATAAAAGAAGTTTCATTTGGAAATGATGGTAATATTTCTCAAGAAAGATTAGAGGATTGTATTAATAGTGATTTAGCCAATAATTTTGGTAACTTATGTCAACGTGTATCTGCATTTGTTATTAAAAATTGTGATAGCAAGGTGCCAGAAAAAATTAAATTTGAAAATGATGATATAAAAATTTTAGATGAATATAACCAGAATTTAGATAAGTTGAGATCGGAAATAGATAATCAAAATATTAACTATTATATTAATTATATTGTAAATCGATTATTTGAAGCCAATAAATATTTTAATGACCAGGAGCCGTGGAAAAAAAAAGATGATAAAATTAGATTAAATACAATAGTTTATACAACTCTTGAAATTGTTAGAAAAGTAACTTTTTTATTATATCCAATTATTCCGCAATCATCTCTTAAAGCACTTAAAATTTTCAATCTTGAAGAAAAAGATGTAATTTTTCAGTCAATTGGAAATAATGAATTTTTAAAAAAAGGAAGTGCTATTAATAAAATTGATATATTATTTAACAAAATAGAAAAAGAAAATGATTGATTCACATTGTCATCTCGATCATGAGCCATTATTTAGTGATCTAAAAAATGTTATACAACGATCAAAAAAAATTGGTGTTAAAAAATTATTAACAATCTCAACATCTATTGAAAGCTTTTCCAGAGTTAAAGAAATTGTAAATAAAGATGAAATTATATTTGGTACAATTGGAATACACCCGCATGAGGCAGATAAAAATAACGTCAACTCAGAATTTTTTACAAAAAATTTAAATCAAAATAAAAAAATTATTGGAGTTGGGGAAACTGGTCTTGATTTTTATTATGATAATTCAGATAGAGATAAACAAATAGAAAGTTTTAAGATACACATTAAAGCTGCATTAGAAGCGAATATACCATTAATTATTCATTCAAGAAATGCTGAAGAAAAAACTTACGAAGTATTAAATGAATATAAAGATGAAAAGTTAAAAATTTTGATGCATTGTTTCACGGGATCTCAAAAATTTGCAGAAAAGCTTTTAAAATTTAATTCTTATTTTTCTGCAAGTGGCATTATCACTTTTAAAAATTCTGTTGATCTTCAGAATACATTTAAGTCTCTTCCATTAGATAGAATTCTTATTGAAACAGATAGTCCTTTTTTAGCTCCAGTGCCAAACCGAGGAAAAAAAAATGAACCATCATTTATAGATTTTACTGCAGCCAAACTTGCAGAAATAAAGGGCATTGAAAAATCTGAACTTATCAAAATTACTACTAATAATTTTAATAATCTTTTTTTTAATTAAAATTATATGAAGTTTATAATACTTGGTTGTGGTAGTTCAATGGGTGTACCAAGACCAGATGGCTTTTTTGGTAATTGTGATCCTAAAATCAAGAAAAATTATAGAACACGATGTTCTGCACTATTAAAAACCTCTAATCAAAATATATTGATTGATACTTCACCTGATTTACGACAACAATTATTAAGACATAAGATTAAAAAAATAGATAAAGTGCTTTTTTCCCACATGCATGGTGATCAAACACATGGAATAAATGATTTAAGATCATTTTATATAAGTAGCAAAAATCAAATCGATGTATATGCTGATCCATTTACTTCTAAATATTTAAAAAATAGTTTTTCATACATATTCAAAAGTTACTCTAGAGAGTATCCTGCTACTTTAAAATTGCATAAATTACCAAAAACTTTTCTTACATCAAATAATAAGAAAAAAATTTCTGTTAAATCTATTAAAGTTGAACACGGAAAAGTTAAATCTAATTGCTTTATAATTGATAAGAAATTGGCTTATATAAGCGATGTAAGTAAAATTTACACTAAAGATTTTAGATATTTCAAAAATTTGAAGTTTTTAGTCATAGATTGCCTTTGGTATAATTACCATCCATCACATTTTAATTTAGAGACCTCTCTTTCTATGATTAGAAAGTTCAAACCTAAAAAAGCTATTTTAACCAATTTATCTCCAGTATTAGATTACAAAGTTCTCATGAAAATTTTACCAAAAAACACTATACCTGCTTTCGATGGGCTTACTCTAAATTTATAAAATACTCTCTATTTTATTAATTATTTTATTTGATAATGGTTTAGTGAAAGAGGAAAATGTATCCTCAATTTTTCCCTCTTTGTTTATTAAAATCTTATGAAAATTCCACTTTGGTACTGCTGAGCTACCATGATTAGTTTTAGCCCATTTAAATAACTCATGTGCATTATTTCCTTTTACCTCAGAAATAGCTGAAAGCGGAAAGGTGATATTAAAATTGACTTCACAAAATTCTTTAACTTCTGAGTTTTTATTTTTCTCTTGATTAAATGAATTTGACGGTACAGCAAGAACAATTAAACCCTTATTTTTATATTTATCCCAAAGGATTTGAAGTTCTTCATATTGATTTGTAAATCCACAATAACTTGCCGTATTTACAATTAATACTGCATTATTTTTAAAATCACTAAAATTTATTATTTCGCCCGATATACTCTCAATATTTAGATCAAAAAAGTTTTTTTCATAATTTGCGATAGCTGGGCTTTTAAAAAAAAACATAATTATTGTAAAACTTAATATAAACTTTTTTGTCATTTATTAGGTGTAAGTAGTATTAAGAAGTAACCAAATAAAGTGGATAAAAGTGACCCAGTTAGAACTCCTATTTTTACACCATCCATATATTGCATATTCTCAACAAAAGCTAAATTTCCAACAAAAAGACTCATTGTGAAACCAATACCCGTTAGAACACCTACGCCATAAAAGTTATACCAATTTGAATTATTAGGCATTTGAGCAATTTTTGTTTTAATTGACACATATGAAAATACAAAAACACCTAGTTGTTTACCTACAAATAATCCTAATAAAATTCCAAGTGGCACTTTGTCTAACAAAGAACTAAAAGATAAGCCCTCGAGAGATACTCCTGCATTGGCAAAAGCAAATAAAGGCATAATACCAAAGGCTACGTAGGGACTTATTTCATGTTCAACTTTGATTAATAAAGAAAAATCTTTTTCTTTCTTTCTGTGAGGTATGGTCATGGCCAATAAAACTCCAGCAATAGTAGCGTGGATACCTGAATTATGTGTAAAGTCCCAAAGAAATATACCTACAACCAAATAAGGTAAAAATTTTTTAATATCAAATTTATTTATCATTAATAGTACAATAAAAGCTAATAGCATAAGCGTTAAGTATTTAATGCTCAAATCACCTGAATAAAATAAAGCAATGATAACAATTGCTCCTAAGTCATCAATGATTGCTAAAGCAGTTAAAAAAACTTTTAGAGATAATGGTACTCTCTTTCCTAGTAAAGATAATACACCAAGTGAAAAAGCAATGTCAGTAGCAGAGGGAATGGCCCATCCATTCATAGTCTCGCTATCACCAAAGTTTATGAATACATAAAATAATGCTGGAACCAACATACCGCCAACAGCAGCAATTATTGGAAGTAAAGCTTGTTTAATATTTGAAAGTTCTCCTTGTAAAAATTCTCTTTTTATTTCTAAAGTGACAAAGAAAAAAAATATTGCCATTAAGCCATCATTAATCCAATGTAAGACAGATAATTTTAATCCAAAATTGTTTATACCTATAAATAAGTATTTATTTAAAGTTGAAAAATATAAATCAGATAAATTAGAGTTGCTGATTATTAATGCAATTATAGCCGCAAATAGCAAAACTAAACCGCTAGCTGCTTCAAGTTTAAAAAACCATTTAAAAGGTTTAGATAAGTAATTAATCATGATTAAACTAAGTCTTTAATAAATAATTTAATATCTTTCAATATCTCAAAAAGACTAAATATAACAAGCTCAAGAGAAGGGAATACTTGATATAAATACCTGCTAAAAGTATCTATGACAACTAATAAGGCAACAAAAGTTATCAAAAGTACAATTAAATACGAAAGTAATTTAGTAAATGATAAACTTTTTCTTGGCTTATATCTTGTTATCTCATAATTTTTTTTGTCTTTTAATTTAGAATAACTTTTTTCTTGAAACGTTTTTGCTTCATTTTTTTTTGTTTGATTTATAGTTGGTTTTTCTTTGATATCAATTTCAATATCCTGTTTTATTTTTTTTTTAATATTTGCAATATTTGGATTATAAAACCAAACATGATTACACGAACCACACTGAATAGTTCTTCCATTTTTAGGAATAAGTTCTGAATTTACTTCAAATACTTTATTACAATTAATACACTCAATAATCATTATTTTATAAAATAAATGTTATGCTTATCTTATATCTATTTATAAGCAAAAGTTAATTATAGTTTTTTTACAAAGACAGTTGTTGGTCTTTTTAATTTACATTTTAATTGTTAAGTATAAGGTAAAAATATTGGAAATTCTTAATAATTAATAGATGTTCTTTTTTAAAAGTAGAAGCAAAAATTTCAAAAATAGTAAACTTAAAATTTTATCAGGCTATAACTTCAGATATAGAAGTGTTGGAAAAGAATCAGAAAAAAATATCATCAAATATGCCAATCATTTTAAATTTGATTATGAATTTGAAAAATCAAATAAATTTGAGAGACATTTTTATTGGTTAAAGATTAAAATGCTTATTGATAATCTCGAAAAAGGAAAACATGAGTTTTATCTTTGGTTAGATGCTGACACTTTTTTTTGCAGATATGAAAACATATTAAATCATATTGATAAATCAAAGCATATCTTTGTTCATAACAATTTTTTTAAATCTGTTCATAAAACAAAATACAAATTTGTGAATTATTTAACCTGGGGTCCTAATGTTGGTGTTTTACTTGTTAGGAATACAAAATGGTCGTTAAATTTCTTTAAAAATGTATGGAACAAAAAAAAATACCTTAAACATTTTTGGCCTGATAATGCTGCTTTTATGGATGAGGTCGGTTTAAAGGCAGAGATTGCTAAAATATCAGATAATAATTTATCTAAAGATGTAAGAAATAATATTTCATTCTTATCAGGTATTTGGAATAGTATGCCAAAAAGAAATTTTGAGAACCCAGAAAATAATGAAATTTCAAATTTTTATTTTGATCCTGTCATCATTCATTTGGCCGGAATAAGAAGAAGAGATAGAATTAAATTCATCAAAAAATATAAAAAAATATTTATTTGAATTTTAGATCATTGATTTGACTTTTACTGTACAGGTTTAAATAACAATTAAAACCACTATTTTTATTTAGTTCATCTTTATCTAATATTTCATGCAACGGTGTAGGCAATAAGAATGGTGGTCTAGTTAGATCTATTTCCCTGTATTCTCCATCGGGGATGTCTAAATTATCTAATTTTTTAGTTTTATCTTTCAATTTATATGTTGTTAGCAATAAATAATTAATTTTACTTTTTCTAAAGTTTTCAAAAAATAATCTTATGCTTTCAAATGATAAATGAATTAAACAATCTCTACAAATCATTAGATCTGAGTATGGTAAACTTTCTTTAGTAATATCAAGTTTTATAAATTTAAGATTATTACTTTTAAATTTCCTAATATTATTATCAATTATTTCTTGAACAATGTCTCCGCCAATATAAGATAAATTTTTATCTAAAACGTTTTTAACCCAATTAAAATCTCCACATGGTGCATCTAAAATACTTTTTATTTCATACTTTTTTACAATATTAATAATTTCTTTTTCAATATTGATAGTATTTTTTAATTCAGATCCATATCCCGAAACACTTTCATTCGAAGACCAAAAATTAGTTTTATAAATAAGATTAAACCTTTTTTCTGATGTATCTTGATTAAAGATTAATTCCTTATTTTTTTGATAGATCTGCTTTTTAACAATTCTGTAAGGTGTGGTTATAATCTTTATGATAGTTTTAAATAGTCCATTTTGTTTGTAAAATTTATAATATCTATTTAATATAAACATTGTCGCTTCTAGAAATTATATTAAAATATAGAAGGTAAAATGAATTATTTCTACTTTTCCTCATCATTAAACCTTTTTCTTTTTATTGAAAACATAAGTAAAAACGCTATAACGAACACTCTCGGAGTGTAGCGCAGCCTGGTAGCGCATCTGGTTTGGGACCAGAGGGTCGCAGGTTCGAATCCTGCCACTCCGACCATTGATATGAAAAAAGCAAAAATTTATATACCTAATAAAAGTGCAATGCAATCTGGTTTAGGAAAACTTGATAAATGGATACTTGAATTTGAAACTAATGATCCAACAAAAAATCCTTTAATGGGTTGGGAAAGTTCTAATGATACGTTTACTGAGCTGAAATTAGAATTTTCAACCAAAGAATTAGCAATAAATTATGCAAAGAAGAAAAAAATTGATTATGAACTAATTGAGCCAAAAAAAAGAAAAATAGTAAAAAAATCCTACGCAGATAATTTTTTAAAATAGATAAATAATGTTTAAATTTTTTACAGATAGAAGATGGTATTTATGGAGTATAGGTGGAACATTACTGATTTTAATGGCCACTTGGTATCAAGTTCAACTTGATGTGAGAATAAATGAATGGTTTGGTGAATTTTACGATACTTTACAAAAAGCCCTCACTAATCCTAACTCTGTATCTGAAAAAGAATTTATCGCGTATCTTTTTACATTTGCTAAAATTGCAGCAGTATACATTCTGGTAGTTATTTTTAGTGATTATTTTACCAGCCACTGGACATTTAGATGGAGAACTGCAATGGCAGATTTTTATCATGACAAATGGAATGATGCCTCTTCAATAGAAGGAGCATCTCAAAGAGTTCAAGAGGATACTCTTAAATTTGCTAGAATAATGGAAGGGCTAGGGGCTGAATTACTGAGAAGTGTAATGACATTGATTGCTTTTACTCCAATTTTATGGGGCTTATCAAAAAGTATTACAGTGTTACCATGGATTGGCGAAGTTGAACATGCTTTGGTTTGGGTCGCGATTATATCAGCACTGGGTGGAACAATATTATTGGCTAGCGTTGGGATTAAACTTCCTGGAATTGAATATGATATTCAAAAAGAAGAAGCTGCTTATAGGAAAGAATTAGTTTTAGGAGAGGATTTTAAAGACAGTGCACAACCTGCAAAAATTACAGATCTTTATGGTGGTGTTAGAAAAATTCATTATAAGATGTATTTTCACTACCTTTACTTTAATGCAGTAAAATGGAGTTACTTACAAGGTATGGTAATTGTTCCGTATTTAGCATTAGCACCAACGATTGTTACTGGTGCAATAACACTTGGTTTTGTTCAACAAATTATAAGAGCTTTTGGTCGAGTTGAAACATCACTGCAATATTTAGTTAGAAGCTGGCCAATTATTGTTGAACTAATTTCAGTTTGGAAAAGATTGAGAGAATTTGAGTCAAAATTAGAGAAAAATATATCTATTGAAACTGCAAAATAATGTCATTAGACAAAAAATTTGAAGACTTATTCTTAAATGTTTCAATCAAAGCAGCTTTATCATCTTACCATTTTGTTGGAAAAAAAGATAAAATAGCAGCAGATAAATCGGCTGTAGATGCAATGAGAAATAAACTTAATGAAATAGAAATGAGGGGAAAGGTTGTTATTGGAGAGGGAGAACTAGATGAAGCTCCTATGCTTTATATCGGGGAAACTTTAGGTACCATGAGTGGTCCTGAGTTAGATATTGCTGTGGATCCTTTAGAAGGAACTAATTTTGCAGCAAATAATCAGCCAGGAGCATTATCTGTTATTGCAGTTGCAGAAAAGTCAAATTTATTTAGTGCACCAGAGACTTATATGAACAAAATTTCTGCTAATGTACCCTCTGAAGGTATTATTGATTTGGATTATTCAGTTAAAAAAAATATTTCTAATCTTGCAGATTATAAGAATAAACAACCAAACGAACTTTCTGCATGTATTTTAGATCGACCAAGGCATAAAAAGATTATTGAAGAACTAAGGAATTTGAAGGTGAATTTAAAACTTATTTCTGATGGAGATGTATCAGGAGCTTTATTAGTTTCTGATAAAAAATATAATATAGATATTTTTATGGGTATTGGTGGCGGACCCGAGGGTGTGCTTGCAGCTTCTGCTTTAGATGCTTTTGATTGTTTTTTTCAAGGTAGATTCATTTTTGATAATGAAAATGATGTAAATAGGGCAAAAAAAATGGGTATAGATGATTTAAATAAAAAGTATTTATTAAATGAAATAATTACAGGTGACTCAATTTTTTGTGCAACCGGCATTACTAACGGGGACATTGTTTCTGGGATTATAATAGAGGAAAATAATTATATATCAGAAACACTCATTACACATAAATCAACAAATTTGAAGAAAATAATAAGATCAAAAAATGAAATAGATGAATAAAGAAGATAATTCCTACAAAACTATAAGCGAAGTTGTTAAAATATTAAATTTAAAATCAAAAAAAGGAGACTCTTTACCCACTCATACCCTTCGTTTCTGGGAAAAAGAATTTAAACAAATTAAACCTAAAATACTTACTGGAAATAGAAGATATTATGACAAAAAAAACATTGAATTATTAAAAAAAATTCATTTTTTATTAAAAGAACAAGGAATGACTATCAAAGGTGTAAAAAAAATACTAAATAATAAAGAACCTTTAAAGCTTGACGAAATGGCAGATAATTCTATAAGAGCAGATAATTTAAAAAATAAGTTAAATAAGATTTCAAATATTGTAAAAAGTTTAAAAAAATTTAAATAAGATGGCAAAAAAAACTCATATAAAAGTTCGTTTAGTCCCTGAAGAAAAACCTGATAGTCCTTTTTTTTATTATGTAAAAAAACCTGCTGGTGGAGAAAAAGCCAAAGTAAAATTAAAAGCTAGAAAGTATAATCCTTCAACTAGAAAACATGAAGTTTTTGTTGAAAAAAAATTACCACCACATAGTAAATAATCATTTTTTTTTAAAATTTCTTCTTTCGTAATCAATATAAGACCAGATCATATTCTTCCATATTCTATTAGTAATACGAGGATCAATTTTATTCTTTAAAGATTTTTTTCTTATATTACTAAGTATGGATTTAATTCTTTTTTGATCAACTATTTGATTTTTTCTATCTTTAAGTTCTAAAACTTTTTTTACGAGAAATGTTCTCTTTTTTATAATTTTTATAAGTGAATTATCTATTTTATCTAGTTCTGATCTAATTTTGCTTAGTTTTTTTCGTTTTTGTGGCGACATTTATATATTTGGATAATTAAAAAATTATTATATTTATTCGCATATGTACACAGCAAATCATAAGATTAATTATCAATTATCTCTCTGGTTAATTTCAATGTTTTGGATTGTGTCCATTATGATTGTTGTTGGTGGTTTAACAAGATTAACAGACTCGGGTCTTTCAATTACTAAATGGCAACTTTTCTCAGGATTTTTACCACCTTTAAATCAAGAAGACTGGATTTCATATTTTAATCTTTATAAGCAAATACCTGAATTCAAATTACAAAATTACAATATGAATATGCAAGAATTCAAAATTATTTTTTGGTGGGAATGGGCACATCGTTTTTTAGGAAGATTAATTGGTATTGGATTTTTAATACCATTAATTTATTTTTCTTTTAAAATTAGTATTTCAAAATTATATAGTTTGTATTTAATTTTTTTTCTAATATGTTTTCAAGGCTTTATTGGTTGGTATATGGTCAGCAGTGGTCTTGTAGATAGAGTTGATGTAAGTCATTTTAGATTATCTATTCATTTATTGATTGCTTTTATTATTTTATCATTAATATTCTGGAATTATCTCAAGCTAAATTTGAGTTATAATACAACAAATAAAATAAATCCTTTAATACCACTCGTTTTTTTAACATTGATCTTCACACAAATTGTTATAGGAGCTTTTGTATCTGGTATGGATGCTGGAAAAATTTATAATTCCTGGCCAAATATGGGTACAGCATATTTTCCTGACGACAATGAATTTGTTAATTTATTTGAACTATCTGCTTTTAGCGATCCATCTTTAGTTCAATTTATTCACAGAAACTTAGCTTATATAATCGGACTCTATTATTTATTTATGTTTTACAAAATTTATAGGGACAAAATTTTCGATTTATACAAATCTATAAATGTATTGGGTTTCTTTATTCTATTACAAATTTTTTTAGGAATAATAACAGTTTTATATGGTGCACAAATCTATATAGCATCTATGCACCAAATAAGCTCAATCTTTTTGGTAAGTTCTTGTATCTATTTTTTATTTCTTAATACAAGATTTAACTAACTGCCCTTAATTTACCTTTAGAAGATTTGTTTAAAGCTTGGTTTAAATCCTCAATTATATCATCTACATGCTCAATACCAATACAAAGTCTTACATAGCTCTGTGTAACCCCAGATGCTGCAAGTTCTTTTTCATTTAATTGGCTATGAGTTGTGCTAGCAGGATGTATTGCTAAACTTCTTACATCACCAATATTTGCAACATGATAAAACATTTTCAAAGACTCAATGAATGTTTTTCCAGCCTCAATACCGCCTTTTAATTCAATACCAACCATTGGCCCATAACCACCCTTTAGGTATTTTTTTGCTCTATCAGCGATTGGTTTATTATGTTCAGTAGAATAGATTACTTTTGTAACCTCTTTGTGTTTTTTTAAAAAATTAACAACTTTTTCAGCATTCTCACAATGTTGTTTCATACGTAAGGCTACAGTCTCTAAACCCTGAATTATAGCAAAAGCATTATCAGGTGCTAATGCTGAACCAAGATCTCTTAGTAAACATACTCTAGCTCTCACTGCAAAAGGAACATTTGCTCCTGTAAGCTCAGGCACTGCTTTACCCCATATTACACCACCATAACTAGCATCA
>QCDD01000015.1 GCA_003281045.1 Pelagibacteraceae bacterium AG-349-L23
CAAGCCATTGCGGCAGATCATAATTGGTCTGATGGAGATTATAATTCAAAAAACGTTGTACCCGATAAAGGATTAGCTGTAGCTAGAATGGCTGCACATATTACTTATCTTTCAAAAAAAGGGCTTCAAGAAAAATTTGGTAGAAAACTACAAGAAAGAGATGATCTAAAATTTGGTTTTGATGCTGACTTTCAAATTGAAAGTTATCTTAGATACCAAGGTTCAGTATTTGTAGATCGGTTCGATGCGAATAGCTATTTATATATTACTAGAGCAATGGATTATTTTGATTTAGTAAAACAATTTAATGGCAATCTATCTAATGCTTTTAAAAATACTAAAGCAAAATTTTTTATAATATCCTTTACCTCAGATTGGCTTTATCCAACACAAGAAAATAAAGACATTGTAATTGCCTTAAACGCAGTTGGTGCAAATGTGGGTTTCGTCGAAATTGAGTCTGATAAGGGGCACGATTCTTTTTTGCTTAATGTTCCCGATTTCTTAAAAGCTCTAAAAAATTTTTTAGATAAATCTTACGCAGAAAAACTTTCATGAAACCAGAGTATAAGATTATTTCAGATTTAATTGAAAAAGATGCAAAAGTTCTTGATGTAGGATGTGACGATGGAACTTTAATGGAATTTTTAAAAAAAAATAAAAATGTCAATATCAGAGGAATTGAGATTTCAAAAGAAAAAGTACAAACTTGTATTGCTAAAGGGCTAACTGTTATCGAAGGAAATGCAGAATTTGATTTAAAGCAATTTCCAAATGACTCTTTTGACTATGTTGTTCTTGGACAAACTTTACAAGCTTTTATAAATCCAGAGATTGTAATTAAAGAACTTTTACGAGTTGGCAATAGGGCTATAGTAACTATTCCAAATTTTGGGCATTGGAAAGTAAGATTAAATTTATTATTTAAAGGAACAATGCCAATTACAAACTCTTTACCTCATGATTGGTATAACACACCGAACATTCATATGTGCACAATAAAAGATTTTGTAGGATTTTCTAAGATTATAAACTTTAAAATTTGTAAATCTTTAGCGTTAATTAATGAAAATGTTTCTGATATAAATAAATCAAATCTTATTTTTAAAAATTTATTTGGAGAGCTTGGTATATTTTTAATAGAAAAATAAATGAAAATTGAAATTATTAAATGTTTACAGGATAATTATAGCTACTTAATCATTGATGAAGAAAATCAAACCGCTTGTGTCATTGACCCTAGCGAGTCTGCACCAATAATCAATTATCTTGATAATTCAAAAATAAATTTAAAATTCATACTTAATACACACCATCATTACGATCATGTGGGTGGAAATCTTGAGTTAAAAAAAAAGTATAATTCTATGGTGGTTGGGTTTATTGGAGATAAAAATCGTATACCCGAGATTGATATATCTCTAGAGGATAATCAAATATGGAAACAAGATAATTTTGAGGCAAAAATTTATCATGTTCCAGGTCATACATCTGGTCATATCGCTTTTCATTTTTTTAAAGAAAAAAAAATTTTTACTGGTGATACTCTATTCTCTTTAGGGTGTGGCAGAATTTTCGAAGGTACTTACGAGCAAATGTATAATTCACTTAAAAAAATTAAATCATTACCAAAAGATACAGAAATATATTGTGGCCATGAATACACTTTACAAAACTCAAATTTTTGTATCGCCAATGACTCTGGTAATTTAAAATTAAAAAATAAAATACTAGAGATTAACAAGAAACTTAAAAATGCATTACCAACAATACCAAGTACTTTAGCTGATGAATTAGAATGTAATATATTTCTTAAAGCAAAAGATTTAGAAAGTTTTTCAAAATTGAGAGATTTAAAGGATAATTTTTAGTTAATAAGCTTGACTAAAGAAATACCCTGACTATATTGCCTGATAAAAAAAATCTATTTTATGTCATACGCAGTTATACAATCAGGTGGAAAACAATATAAAGTGAAGTCTGGTGAAATTTTAAAAATTGAAAAATTACCAAAATCAAAAACCGACACTAAAATTGAGTTTAATGATATATTGGCATATGGCGATAATAAAGTAATAGAAATTGGTTCGCCAACAATTCAAGGTGCCAAAGTTGAAGCAAACCTAATAAAAAATAGTAAAAATAGAACTGTACTTATTTTTAAAAAGAGAAGAAGACAAAACTCAAGAAGAAAAAATGGTCATAGACAAGAATATTCTATGATTAGAATAAATAAAATTTTTTCGAAAGATGGTAAGATTTTATCTGAGGCTGAGAAGATTTCTAAACCAACAAAAAAAGATACTGAAAAAAAGGAATTGAGTAAATAAAGGAATAAAATATGGCTACGAAAAAAGCTGGTGGATCATCAAGGAACGGCAGAGATAGTGCGGGCAGAAGACTTGGTGTAAAAAAATATGGTGGTCAAAATGTTATTCCTGGCAACATAATTGTTAGACAAAGAGGCACTAAGATATTTCCAGGAGAAAATGTGGGTATGGGTAAAGATCACTCAATTTTTTCAGTAATAAAAGGTAAAGTTGTTTTTAAAAAAACAAAATCCGATAGAACTTTTGTTTCAGTAAAACCCAATTAATATTACAACTCAAAATAGCGTTGTATTATGAAATTCTTAGATCAAGTAAAAATTTATATTAAAGCTGGCAATGGTGGTGATGGCTCTCCAAGTTTTAGAAGAGAAAAATTTATCGAGTATGGTGGACCAGATGGTGGCGATGGTGGTAAGGGTGGTTCAGTAATTTTAAAAGCTGAGAGAAATTTAAATACTTTAATCGATTTTAGATATCAACAACATCATAAAGCAAAAAGAGGTAACAATGGTGCTGGACAAAACCGGACTGGTAAAAGTGGAGATGATCTCATTCTCAAAGTTCCATTAGGTACTCAGGTTTTTGAAGAAGATAATAAAACCTTAATTTTCGACTTTATAAAAATTGGTGAGGAGTTTGTGGCTGCTGCAGGTGGTAAAGGTGGTTTAGGCAATACAAGATTCAAAAGTTCAACAAATAGAGCTCCAAGAAAATTTACTAAGGGTGCTCGTGGTGAAGAATTTACTATATGGCTTCAATTAAAAACAATTGCAGATGTTGGAATAATAGGATTACCTAATGCTGGAAAATCAAGTTTACTAGCAGCTATTACTAATGCTAATCCTAAAATTGCAAATTATGAATTTACAACATTAAATCCTAATCTTGGTGTGGCAAGCTATGATGATAAAGAAGTTACAATTGCAGACATTCCCGGATTAGTAGCTGGAGCGCATAAGGGAACTGGTTTAGGGATACAATTTTTAAAACATATAGAGAGGTGTAAATCTCTTTTACACATGATCGATATCACAAACGATGATATAAAAAAAAGTTACAACCAGGTAAAAAAAGAATTAAAGAGCTATAGTTCTAAACTTGCAAAAAAAAGAGAGCTTATTGTTTTAAATAAAACTGATTTAATTGATAATAAAGAAATGAAAAAAATTGAGAAAAATTTAAAGAAAATCACTAAGTCAGAAATTATCACAATTTCCACAATAAAGAAAAAATACATTTCCAAAATTAAAGCAAAATTAGTTGGTTATGCATCTTAAAAATTCAAAAATTATAGTAATAAAAATTGGATCATCACTGATTGTAGATAATAAAAAAAAGATAAGAAAAAAATGGCTTTCTTCCTTCGCTAAAGATATTCAAAAACTAAAATCTAAAAATAAAAAGATTATCATTGTAAGTTCTGGAGCAATTGCACTTGGATGTAAAAAGATGAATTACAATAAATCAAATTTAAAACTTGATAAAAGTCAAGCAATAGCCTCTGTAGGTCAAATTGAACTTATGAATTTATTTTCTCAAACTTTTTCAAAATTAAAGATTAATATTTCACAAATTTTGTTAACTTTGGATGATACCGAGGAGAGAAGAAGATCGATAAATGCTAAAAGGACATTTGAGAACTTATTTAAGTTGGATTACATACCCATCGTTAATGAAAATGATACAATTGCAACATCAGAAATAAAATATGGTGATAATGATAGACTTGCCTCTCGTGTTGCACAGATAACTAATGCCGATACTTTAATATTATTATCCGATGTAGATGGTCTTTTTACAAAAAATCCAAAATTATTTAAAGACGCAAAATTAATAAAAAAAGTGTCTAATCTAGACAAAGATATAAAGAAAATTTACATAAAAGGGGTAACAGAGTTTGGCAAAGGTGGAATGAATACCAAAATTGAAGCTGCTAAGATTTGTAATTTGGCAGGATGTAATATGATTATTGCAAACGGATTATATTTAAATCCAATACAACAAATTGAAAAAAAGAATATTTGTACTTTATTTGAGTCAAGAATATCTAAATTACATGCACGAAAAAAATGGATAATAAGTTCTGTTTCACCAAAAGGGACACTTGTCATAGATGATGGTGCTAAAAAAGCACTAGTTGGTGGTAAAAGTTTATTGGCAGCGGGGATTATTAATTTATCAGGGAAATTTAATAAAGGTGATCATATAAAGATTCTAGATACTAAAAATAAAGAATTTGCTAGAGGTCTAAGCTCTTTTTCCTCTGAGGAAATAAATAAGATAATGGGTTGTCATTCAAATGAGATTGAAAAAAAACTTGGATATATAACAAAATCTGAAGTTGTTCATAAAGATGATATGGTTGAGGTTTAATGCAAAAGCTACTAACTGATATTGGAGAAAAATCAAAAAAAGCTATTAATAAAAGGTTAAGTACAAAAAAAAAGGACAAAGTTTTAAAAGATTATCGTCTTCTAATCTTAAAGAACAAAAAATTAATAATTAATGAAAATAAAAAAGATATTAAGAATGCCTACAAAAAAGGTATTAAAAATAATTTAATCCAAAGATTAATATTAAATGACAAAAAAATAATTGCGATAACCAATTCTATAAAAAAAATTATTAGTTTAAGGGATCCTATAAATGTCATTTTAGAAAAATGGAAAAGGCCAAATGGTTTGGTAATATCAAAAGTATCTATACCTATTGGTGTAATTGGCGTTATATACGAAAGTAGACCCAATGTTACAGCAGATGTTGCATCGTTATGTTTTAAGTCCGGGAATGCCGTCATTTTAAAAGGTGGATCTGAAGCTTATTATTCTAATCTTATTCTCACAAAATTCTTTAGAAAATCACTAAAGAAAAATAATGTTGATGAAAATTTTGTTCAGTTTTTAAAACTTAAAAAAAGAAGTGTTGTTGATTTTCTTCTACAAAAAATGAGTAAATTTATTGATGTAATAATTCCAAGAGGTGGGAAAGGTTTAGTTAAAAAAGTACAGGATTTGTCATCTGTTCCAACAATTGGTCATTTGGAAGGTGTTTGTCATTCTTATGTTGATAAAAATGCAAATCCTAAGATTGCAAGTAAAATAGTTCAAAATGCTAAAATGAGGAATACCGCAATATGTGGAGCAACCGAAACAATTCTTTTACACGAAAAAATAATCAAGAAATTTGGAAATAAGATTTTAAAAAATTTAGAAGAAAATGGATGTAAAATTATTGGTGATAATAAGATTAGAAAACTTTATGATAAAAAAATTCAAAAAGCTTCGATAAAAGATTGGTCAAAAGAATATTTGTCACCTGTTGTATCTGTAAAATCAGTAAAAAATATAGATGAGGCTATAGCGCATATTAACAAATACGGAACCATGCATACAGATTGTATTATTACTCAAAACAAAAAAGCAGCAAAAAAATTTTTGAATGAGGTAAAAAGCTCAATAGCTATGCACAATACTTCAACACAATTTGCAGATGGAGGGGAATTTGGGTTTGGTGGCGAAGTAGGAATCTCAACCAACACACTTCCACCTAGAGGTCCCGTAGGACTTAATCAACTTATTTCCTATAAATATCAAGTCACCAGCAAAGGCCAAGTAAGGAAGTAATTTGAATTTGAAAAAAAAAAGAATCGGAATTTTAGGTGGTTCATTTGATCCTGCTCATAATGGTCATCTGACTATATCTAAAGAAGCAGCAAAAAGATTTAAACTTGAAAAGATTATATGGGCCATTACAAAAAAAAATCCTTTTAAAAAAAAAAGTTCTTTAAGCCTACAATCTAGAATTAAAGCGTGTAAAAAAATTATTAAAAAAAATAAATTTATTGAGGTCAAATTTTATGAAAATAAAATTAAATCAAATAAAACAATAAATCTGATTAATTACTTCAACAAAAATAAAAAAAATGAAATTTTTTTCTTAATGGGTGCAGATAATTTAGTTAATTTCCATAAATGGTATAAATGGAAACAGATTTCAGAAAAATGTAATATTTTAGTTTTTGATAGATATGGATATAAGAAAAAATCATTAAATTCAAAGACATATAAAACCCTTAAAAGTGAGAAATTTAAATTTGTTTATTTTAATAAAGTCAATATTTCGTCTTCTCAATTAAGGAAAATTTGATAGTCTAAAATTAATTAATGGATAAAATTTCAGATCTTAAAAATTCTATCATCAAAACATTGGATATTAACAAGGCTCAAGACATAATAAGCATAGATCTCAAAGACAAAAGTTCTATGGCTGATTTTATGATTATTGCGAGCGGCACTTCATCTAGGCACATACAATCTTTATCCGAGCAAGTTTTGGAAAAATTCAAAGAAAATGGCATTGAAAATTCAAAAATTGAGGGCGCAGATAGTAGTGAATGGAAATTAATTGACGGTATAGATTTAATTGTTCATATTTTTCACCCAGAAAAAAGAAAATTTTATGAACTTGAAAAAATGTGGTCCGAGCTAATACCTAAAGAAAAATTAATTATCTAATGAAAAAAGTATTAACATTATTTTTATTTTGTTTTCTATTTCAGCAAGTGAATTCTGCTGAAAATGAAATTTACAAAAAAATTGATTTATTTGGGGAAGTGCTTGAAAAAATCAATAAAGAATATGTAGATGAAATTAATCAATCTGAGAGTATGGACTCTGCAATCAATGGCCTTCTACAATCTCTTGATCCTTACTCAGCATACATGTCTCCAGAAATATTTAATGAAATGCAGACTGAGACTAGTGGTGAATTTGGAGGTCTTGGTATTGAGGTGAGTATGGAGTCAGGTGTTGTAAAAGTCATTTCTCCTATAGATGACACGCCAGCATCTAGAGCAGGGATTAAAGCAGGCGACTATATTGTTAAAATTAATGATGTTCAAGTTCAGGGCAAATCTCTCAGCGAAGCTGTTGATTTGATGAGGGGGCCAGTTGGATCAGGAATTGAACTCACAATTCGAAGACGTGGAGAGAGAAAAGCTCTAATATTTAATGTTGTAAGAGAGATTATACAAATTCAATCTGTTAAAGCTGACATTTTAGAAAAAAATATAGGTTATTTAAGACTAACCTCGTTTAATGAAAATAGTGGCAAACAAATAGAAAGAGAAATTAAAAAATTAGAAAAAAATAAAGATGTTAAGTCATACATTTTAGATTTAAGAAACAATCCTGGCGGACTACTTTCTCAAGCAATAAAAATCTCCGACTTTTTTTTAGATAATGGAGAGATCGTATCCACAAAAAGTAGAAAACCTTCTGAAAATAGAAAATGGTTTGCAAAAAAAGGTGACCTTACAAATGGAAAAGTCTTGATTGTTCTTATTAATTATGGATCGGCTTCAGCATCAGAAATAGTTGCAGGAGCCCTTAAAGATCACAAAAGAGCAATTTTATTAGGTGAAAATAGTTATGGTAAAGGTTCAGTGCAATCTATCATCCCCCTTAAAAATGATGGAGCAATAAGGCTTACAGTGGCTAAATATTATCTTCCTTCCGGAAAATCTATTTCTGAAGTTGGTGTATCTCCAGATATAGAAATTGATGAGGAAAACGATGATTTCAGAATCAAAACTGAAACTGACAATCAGTTAGAATACGCCATCAAACTTCTCAAAGGCTAAGATGGAAGAAAAATTCAGAAATCTACCACTTAGAAGTGGAGTGGGAATAGTTGTCCTTAACAAAGAGAATAAAGTTTTTGTAGCAAAACGAATTGATAATCCAAAAAATTTTTGGCAAATGCCACAAGGAGGTGTAGATGACGGGGAAGATTTTTTAGCTGCCGCTTATAGAGAATTAGAAGAGGAAACTAGTATCAAAAATGTAGAACTTGTGAAAGAAATAGAAGGCACAATTACCTACGAACTTCCAAAAAATTTATTAGGTATTATTTGGAAAGGTAAATACAAGGGACAAAAACAAAAATGGTTTTTAATGAGATACCTGGGTAAAGATGAAGATATAAATATTAAAACAAATAAACCAGAATTTTTAGAGTGGAAATGGATTGAATTAGATAAAATAACTGAAGTGGTAGTGGATTTCAAATATCATGTATATAAAGAACTTAAAGAAAAAATAAAAATAATAATTAATTGATAGACTTTAAAGTTTCAACTTTTTGATCAGCCAAATATTTCAATTGGTCACTAATTTCTGGTTTGTTAGATTCTTCCTCTGCATTTTTTAATAATTCCAGCAATTTATTTTTCTCAATATCTTTTAAATTAAGGATATAGCTAGTTAAAATAGATAAAGTATTATTTTTAAATTCGATAATTCCATCCTCAACATAATATTTTTCTTCACCAGATTTTGCTTGAATGGTAATAATACCCGGTTTTAAAAATGAAATTATAGAAATATGATCTTTCAGTATTCCCATTTCTCCCTCAAATGCAGGAACAACTACCTCATTAACATCCTCTTTTGATAAGAAGGATTTCTCTGGATTAACTATTTCTATTTTAAATTCATCACTCATTAAGCTGCTGCATCTTTAGACATTTTTTCAGCTTTTTCGATGGCTTCTTCAATCGTTCCAACCATATAAAATGCTGCTTCCGGTAGATGATCATATTCTCCTTTGCAGATTGCATCGAAACCTTTAATCGTTGACTCTAAATCAACTAGTTTTCCTGGTGATCCTGTGAATACCTCAGCCACAAAGAAAGGTTGAGATAAAAACCTTTGAATTTTTCTAGCTCTCGCTACGACTAGTTTATCTTCCTCTGATAATTCATCCATACCTAAAATAGCTATAATATCTTGCAACGATTTATATGTTTGTAATATTTTTTGTACTTCACGAGCTACTCTATAATGCTCATCACCAACAATTCTAGGGTCAAGAATTCTTGAAGTTGAGTCTAATGGGTCAACTGCAGGATAAATACCTATTTCAGCTATTTGTCTTGAGAGTACAGTTGTTGCATCTAAATGAGCAAATGAGGTTGCTGGTGCAGGATCCGTTAAGTCATCAGCAGGCACATAAATTGCCTGTACTGATGTAATAGAGCCTTTATTGGTTGTGGTGATTCTCTCTTGTAAATTTCCCATATCAGTTGCTAATGTTGGCTGATATCCTACAGCAGAAGGTATTCTTCCTAATAATGCTGATACCTCAGAACCCGCTTGAGTAAACCTAAATATGTTATCAACGAAAAATAGAACATCCTGTCCTTCTTGATCTCTAAAATATTCTGCAACCGTTAATCCTGTAAGTGCCACTCTTGCTCTTGCTCCCGGAGGTTCATTCATTTGTCCATAAACTAAAGCAGCCTTAGAACCAGGGCCCTCAGATTTTATTACCCCTGACTCCATCATTTCATGATAAAGATCATTTCCTTCTCTAGTTCTTTCACCTACGCCGGCAAAAACTGAAAAGCCACCATGGGCTTTAGCAACATTGTTTATCAATTCCATGATTAAAACAGTTTTTCCAACACCCGCACCACCAAACAAACCTATCTTTCCTCCTTTTGCATATGGAGCTAAAAGATCAATAACTTTGATACCAGTTACAAGTATTTCTGTTTCTGTTGATTGATCGTTAAATTCTGGAGCTGGTCTATGGATTGGCCAATTTTCTTTTGTTTTTACTTCTCCTCTTTCGTCTATCGGCTCTCCAACAACATTTATAATTCTTCCTAAAGTTTCAGGTCCTACTGGTACTTTAATTGGAGCATTTGTATTTATTACCTCATCACCTCTTTTTAGTCCTTCGGTAGCGTCCATTGCAATTGTTCTGGCAGTAGACTCTCCCAAGTGTTGAGCCACTTCAAGCACTAATCTATTATTTCCATTTTTACATTCTAAAGCTGTTAATATCTCTGGTAAATCACCTTCAAACTTTACATCAACAACCGCTCCTATAACTTGTGTTATTATTCCCTTGCTCATAATTATAAACTTTCTGCTCCTGATATTATCTCTATTAGTTCTTTTGTAATTGCTGCCTGACGACTTCTATTATATTCAATAGTAAGTTTATCAACCATTTCACCTGCGTTTCGAGTTGCATTATCCATCGCACTCATTCTTGCGCCTTGTTCGCTAGCTGAATTTTCTAACATCGCTTTAAATATTTGCGTCGAAATATTTTTTGGTAATAAATTACTTAAAATTTCATCCTCATCTGGTTCAAATTCGTAGTTATCTTCTGAATTATTTTGATCATCACTTTTTGTATTTAACGGGATGATTTGTTGAGCCTGAGGTATTTGGGTTATTACGTTTTTAAATTGATTGTAAAAAATGGTACAAATATCAAATTCTTCCTTTTGAAACTTTTCAATTATAATTTTTCCAACTTTTTCTGCATCAAAGTAATTTGCGTTTTTTGAATTTTTAAAAGAAATGTTCTCAATAATTTTATTTCCATATACTCTTTTTAACTGATCGTTACCTTTAGAACCAACAGTAATAATCTTCAATTCCTTACCCTCTTTATTCAATTTAGCAAAATAACTTTTAGCTTTTTTAATTATATTCGCATTAAAACCACCACATAAACCTCTATCTGACGTCAGCACAACACAAAGATGGACTTGTTCTTTCCCTGATCCAGATAGTAATTTAGGAGCTGTTTCTTTATCAGAGATGCCGCTAGATAAATTTAAAATTATATTATTCATTTTTTCAGAATATGGCCTTCCTTTTTCTGCACTATCTTGAGCTCTTTTTAGTTTAGCTGCAGCTACCATTTTCATAGCTTTTGTAATTTTTTGTGTAGATTTTACACTTGTAATTCTTTTTTTTAGATCGTCTAAACTAGCCATAAATTAATTAAGATTTAAAGTTTTTCTTAAGATTGGTAATTACTTCAATTAAAGTTTTTTCAGTTTCTTCCTCTAACTTACCAGAACTTAAAATAGATTGTATTAACTCTGGTTTATCAGATTTACATCGTTCAATAATTCTATTCTCAAAATCAGCAATATCTTTTAAATCAATATCATCTAAATATCCTTTTACTCCACAAAATACAGATATCACCTGTTCAGCAACAGTCATTGGTGAATATTGTTTTTGTTTTAATAACTCGGTTAATTTAGATCCTCTATTTAAAAGCTGTTGAGTTGAGGCATCTAAATCAGATCCAAATTGAGCGAAAGCTGCCATTTCTCTATATTGTGCCAATTCGAGCTTCATTGATCCTGATACTTTTTTCATAGCTTTTGTTTGCGCTGCTGATCCAACCCTAGAAACAGAGAGTCCAACATTAATTGCTGGTCTTATACCTTGGTTAAATAACTCAGTTTCTAAAAAAATTTGTCCGTCAGTAATTGAAATTACGTTAGTTGGAATGTAAGCAGAAACGTCTCCCCCTTGAGTTTCAATGATCGGAAGAGCTGTCAATGAACCTCCACCATGTTCATCACTTAATTTAGCAGCTCTTTCCAGTAATCTACTATGAAGATAAAATACATCACCTGGGTATGCTTCTCTGCCTGGTGGTCTTCTTAAGATTAGTGACATTTGTCGGTAGGCAACTGCTTGCTTTGATAAATCATCATAAATAATTAGAGCATGCATGCCATTGTCTCTAAAATATTCTCCCATTGCACACCCCGTGTAAGGAGCCAAAAATTGAAGTGGAGCTGAGTCTGATGCTGTTGCTGCTACTATAGTTGTATATTCCATTGCACCAGCTTCTTCTAAAGTTTTTTGAATTTGTCTTACAGTTGATCTTTTTTGACCAACCGCAACATAAATACAATAAAGTTTTTGTTTTTCATCTCCAGACTCATTAATCTTTTTTTGGTTGATGATTGTGTCAACTGCGACTGCAGTTTTACCAGTTTGACGATCTCCAATAATTAATTCTCGTTGACCTCTTCCAATTGGAACTAGACTATCAATTGATTTTAAACCTGTTTGCATTGGTTCACTTACAGACTGTCTTGGAATAATACCGGGAGCCTTAACTTCAACTCTACTTTTTTTAACACTTTTATCTAATGGTCCTTTTCCATCTATTGGATTTCCCAATCCATCAACGACTCTTCCTAATAATTCTTTTCCGACAGGGGTATCAACAATACTTCCCGTTCTTTTTACTACATCTCCCTCTTTAATGTTTCGATCATCTCCAAAAATAACAACACCTACATTTTCACTTTCTAAATTTAAAGCCATACCTTTTGAACCGTCAGAAAATTCTACCATTTCACCAGCCTGGACATTGTCTAAGCCGTAAATTCTTGCTATACCATCTCCAACTGACAAAACTTGACCAACCTCAGAAATTTCAGCCTTTTCACCAAAATTTTTGATTTGTTCTTTTAATATTTTTGTGACTTCTGAGGGATTTATATCCATATTATGCCTCTATCATTCTATTTTCAATTTGTTGTAATTTACTTTTTATAGAAGTATCAATCATAGTACTTCCAACTTGCACAATCAAACCTCCAATTAAACTTTCATCTTGTTTATAATTCAATTTAATCTTTGATTTAAAATTGTTAGATAACTCATCTGTAATTTTTTTAATCTCATCTTGAGATAAGGATTTTGCAGATTTAATTTCAGCTTTTAACTCACCTCTTTTCTCTGAATATATTTCGATAAAACTTTTAAGAATTTTTTCAATATAAAAATATCTTCTTTTTAAAATTAAAAAATTTAAAAAATTTTTAAATAAATTTTCTAATTTAAAGTTATTAGAAATCTTATTATTAATATCTGTTAGAATATTTTGACTTAAAGTGGGGTCTTTTAAAAAACTATTAAATTCTTTGCTTTTATCGATTAAGCTTAAATATGCCAAAGAATTTTCCTCGATTTGTGAAAGTAAATTTGCCTCTTCGGCAAGCTCGTATAAAGCTAAAGAATATCTACTAGCTGAAGTGCTGGAAAATTCTTTATTTTTACTCAAATTTATACCTATTAAATATTGAAGATTTATTAATAATTCTCGAGTTAATTAACATATGACCAATTGGTCTTCAAGTAACACGTTTGTCAAAAAAAGCAGTTTTTTTGGATTAATTGAAGCTAATTGGATCAACATCAACTGAAAGTTTTATTCCAGAGGTAAATTTATATTTTGGTATTAACTTTGCTAATGAATTCTGTAACTTTAATGTTTTAAGCCCTCTTATTAAAAGCCTAACACGATATTTTCTCTTCAATCTAAATATTGGTGCATTCACTGGACCTAATATTTTTCCACTAATCTTATTTTCTAAAAATAATTTAAATCTTAAGGCCTCTTTTTCTAATTTATTTTCATTATCACCAGTCAAAATTAAAGAAATAAATCTTTGAAATGGAGGAAGATTATTTATTTTTCTAATTCTAATTTCCTTTTCTAGAAAATTTTCAGGATTTTTATTAGTAATATCTGAAATCATATTGTTATTGATATTATAAGATTGAAAATAGATTGTGGCTGATTTTCCAGTTCTACCCGCTCTGCCCGACAATTGGTGATAGAGTTGTAAATTTTTTTCTGCACTTCTTAAATCATGACCATTAGATGATAAATCAATATCTATTACTACAATGCAATTTAAATTTGGAAAATGAAACCCCTTTGAAATCAATTGAGTGCCAACTAAAATTTCAATTTCATTATTTGTGATTTTTTCTAACTTATCTTTTGAACTTTTTTTATTCATAGTGTCACTAGAAAAAATTTCTACTATTTTGTTAGGGAATTTTTTTTTTACTTCCTCAGAAATTCTCTCTACACCCGGACCACTAAATATAAAGTCACATTTTCCATCTTTTTTACAATTTCTTTCTAAATGGGTTTTGTACCCACAATAATGACATAATAAATTTCCCTTTATCTTATGGTAAACTAAATTTATAGAACAATTTGGACATGAAAATGTATCATAACATTTTTTACAGAGCACATTAGGTGAAAATCCTCTTCTATTTAAAAAAAATAAAATTTGATCTTTTTTTTTTAAATGAATATTTACTTTTTCAATAATTTCATTTGATATCCATGATTGTTTTTCCATCTTAGCGTTATTTAAATCAATTATTTCATAGTTAGGCAGAGATGCGTTTTGATATCTATTTTCTAGCTTTGATAATTTATATTTTTTTTTTTTTATATTCTGAAAAGTCTCAACTGATGGAACAGCGGTTATTAAATTTACGGGTATATTCTCAAAAGATGCCCTTGAAATTGCCATATCACGTGCATTATAAATTACACCTTCATCTTGTTTGTATGACTGATCGTGTTCCTCATCGACGATTATTAATCCTAATTTTTTAAATGGTAAAAAAAGTGCAGATCTAGCACCAATAACGACTTTTATTTTTCCTGTTACTATACCGCTCCAAATTATTTCTTTATTTTTTTTTGAAATACCAGAATGCCAGATTGCCGGCTCTATACCAAAAAATTCTAAAAATTTTTTTTCAAATTGGTTGGTTAAACCAATCTCTGGTAACATAATTAAACCTTGATAACCTTTTTTTAAAATAACTTTTAAGGCTTCAAAATAAACTATTGTTTTTCCGGATCCAGTCGTACCTTGCAAAACATGAACATTAAAATTTTGATTTGAATTATTTATTTCATTTAGAGAGACTTTCTGATCCTTTGTTAGCCGATATAAATTTTTTTTTTTTTCAATTTGAAATACTTTATAAAATTTATCTTCAAATTTCCCAATAGGTTTGCCACTTAACAAAGTCATTTTTAAAGCCATACCCTTAGATATAAGATTGTATTCTGAAAACCAGTTTAAGAAATTTAAAGTTTTTATATTTAGTTTTGGAATGTCTAGTTTCTTAATTATTCTTTTTATCTTAAAATTTTTTTCGTTTTTTTTTTCAAATTCATTCCATACAACACCAATCTTTTTTGAAGTACCAAATGGTACCTCTACAAAATCTCCTACACTTAAATTTAAGTTACTTTCATATGTAAAAGGATAATTAAAAATATTAGGCAAAAGAATCGGAAATTGCATAGTTTATTATATAACAACTTATAAATATTTATTATTTAGTTTTATTTTTTGAAGTTTTTAAAAAGTCTAAAACTAAAAGACCATTAGAAAAATTGTATGTATGCGTGCCTTCAATGTCTTTTAAAAAATTAGGTGAAACTTCAAATTTACTCTGTTCTTTATAATTATCTTCATTTAATTCTTCAATTTTTGCTACCCCCAATGATTCACCATATCTATTGAAACCCGGTTTTTGATAAACTCTATAAAAATTATTGTCGTCAATTATTAATCCAGCATTTCTTGCAAAAAAAGGATCAAATATTACTGGATTTTTTTTATGAGGCTTCCAATCATCAGAAAGAATATTTTCGCAGCTAAAAACGTGTAATTGAGAGTTATGATCTAATAAAGAAGTATTTGATAAAGTAGTAAGTAACCACCATTTTTTATCTTTATAAAAAATATTAGTATCTACTGCTGAAACATTTTTTATTAGAGTTTTAGCAAATTTCCACTTTAGAGGAAAATCGACACATTTATACAATCTTATATCTTTGGCCTCATGTGTTTCTGGACACATATACAATTCTTTTTCGTGATGAAATAAAAATGGATAAGAAAGATGAAAATTTTCTTCTAGCACTACCCCCAGTTCTTTGAATGAATCATTATTAATTTCGTAAACAGAAATACAACCCTTATTAGTCTTACAATTATAATCCTCAACAAAACAATAGTGATTATCTCCTTTTTTGATAATAAAAGGGTCTGCAAGGTATCTGTTTGGAGGATTAGGTATTATTTTTGTTTGGGTAAGGTTTACACCCTGCCATTCATTCGTAAATTTATATGCAATATTCCATTTGTAATTATGTAAAAAATTTTTATTTAAAATCTTAATAAAAATTTTTTTTAAAGTAGAAAATAAATAGGATAATAAAATATAAAGCGAAGGTATTGAATAAATTTTCCCTGTTGTTTTTTTCTCAAATTTAAGTCTTTCCTTAGGGTTATGTGATGTTATTTCATCAACTGTGTGATGTAGAAAAATATTAGATTTTTCCAAGAGATTAATTAAATTTATTGTATAAATCCAATGAGTAGTAAAATAACCTTTAAATAATACTTCACCATTATCAAGCTCATTTCCAAGTCTTTGTATTATAAATCCGGTTCTTGTTTCTTTATTGATTATTTCCCAAAATCCTGGCGGTCCACCACGATAAAAATCATTATCACCATGATGAAATGAAATTATGCCATTTTTGCAAATTTCTAAAATTTCTCCTTTTAAAATTCCAGATCCACCACGTATTAAAAGATTTAAATTTAGTGGTCTAATTTTTTGTAAATCAATTTCAGTATAAGTATAAAAAAGACCATTTTCTGATATTTCTGGTTCAACTTCAATTGATTCAATATTAAATTCTTTAAGAGAATACTCATCAAAAAAATCTGAAAAAACTTTAAATCTCTTTAAAATCATTGACTCTAATATGGTCAACATTTTAAATCCAGCAGCAGATACAAATTTTTTAAAACCTCTTCTTTTTATATACTCTGATGATTTTTCTAAAAAATTTTGATTTTTTTTTTTACTAATTTTTTGAATTATAATATGGCTTACTTCATAATTATTTGATTTTTGTGACGCCGTAATAAAGTCAAAAATTTGTTTCGATGAGTTTAGGTTATCAACAATTATACCTACCCTAGCTTTTTCCATTATTTTTTTACCAAAAATTTATCAATTAAGAGTGTATAGTAAAAATCTGAATTTCTGACTGAAAAATTATTAATTTCCTTGTGCTTCTGACAATTTTTGTTTTTCTTTTTCAATTTCATTTTGCCACTTTTCACGTCCCCTTTTACCATCTTCCATGTGTTGCTTTATAAAATTATCAACACCATGACATGGTCCACCACATTCTCTCGACTCAAATGCTTTACGAGCCCCATAATCAGCTGCTTCATAAATTTGTTGATCCGTAGCTACAGTTGCTAAAGCTGATTCTAATTCAGCTATTCTGCTTTGAATAGAGGCTACAGCTGCATCCTTAGCAGCTTGTGCTGCTGCTGCTGCGGCTTGCTGAGCTGCTTGATCTGCCGCTGCTTTTGCTGCAACTGCCGCAGCTTGTGCTGCCTCTTTGGCTGCTTGTTCAGCTGCTGCTTTCGCTGCCCTACTTGCCGCTGACACTTCATTAAGGGTTGCTTTAGCTGCTGCCTCTGCCGCTCGCTTTGCATTACCTGCTTGTTGTGCAGCTGCTTCCGCTGCTGCTGCAGCATCCTTTTGAGCTTGAGTTGCTCCCTCTTGAGCAGCTGCGGCTGCTGCTGCATTTGCCTTGTTTGTCATTTCGGTTGCGTTTTGTTTTGCAGCTTTAGCTGCTGATTGCAATGAAGCAACTTTAGATGATCCTGATGTTGCTATTGTCATATTTGTTGCTGCAGCTTTGGATGCAACAGAAGCTGCTTTTGCAGACGCTTGAGCGGCTGCTTTAGTCGCTGCTTGTTGTGCTTGCTGAGCTGCAGCTGCCTGAGCTGCTTGCATTGCAGCTGCCTCTGCAGCTTGCCTAGATGCTGATTTAGCAGCTTGTTCTGCTGCCTGTTTAGCGGAGTCTTGAGCAGATTTTGCAGCCTGGGCTGCTTTATCTGCAGCTGCCCTTGAGGATGCTGCTGCCTTAGACGCTGATGCTACTGCCATTGAAGATTTTTGAGTAGCGATATTATTAAAACCATCGTAACTTATTGACGTGCCTGGAGCTAATTTTTTAACCTCTTCATCCGAATAAAAATTTGTACTTATTTCCATTTCCTCTTCTGTTATGGAAGATAATGATGATGCTGATGCTTTCACACTCTTTAAACTCTTTTTTGTTTTATTTAGCTCAGACTTGGCCTTTTTCATTGAATTCTTGGCAGACTTAACATCGTCAATTTTAATACCTAGTGAACCAGTATTAATTTCATTAACTGTCCCTTCAGATAGAGATATCATTATTTCACCTGAAACATTTTTTACTGCAAATAATTCTTCAGGTTTCACTGCAGCAGCAGTGAAGATTCTTGTATTTGCTGAAAATTTACTTAACGGATCTTTAAAAGTCTCTGCATCTTGAGTTAACATCTTCTCATCTATCACCCGAACTAGAGAGGGACCATTTAATGCAATAACTGCTTTGTTTTTTACTTTTGGTATAGATTTTACAACTTTTTCATCAACATCTAAACCCATATTCTTAGCTTGAGCTGTTGCTAAATCAGCTTTGGTGTTGTTTAATTTATCTATCTCTTCCTCTAATACTGATATTTGTTTTTCGTATATTGGTTTAGATTTTTCAAGCTCCTCTACTTGATAATTTAAATCTTTAATTTCATTTGAAAGAAGATTTGCAGTATCTAAAAGTGGCTTTCGAGCTTCTTCTAGCTGATTTATTTGAGAGTCAAATTCAGCTTTCTTATTTAAAATTTCTTTATCTAAAGCAACAATCTCATTTTGGTTTTTCGAAACCTGTTTGAGGACACTATCGGCCTCTTTTAATTTTGTATTTATTTTATTTTCAACATTTTGTCTCTGTTCCTGTAAATTTGCTATTTGAAAATCTATAGCTGAAATTTGATTAATATTTTCAGTTATTTCCATCTTTTTTTCTTCAAACAAAACTTCTTTTGATGATATTTCCTTATTTAATGTTTCAATTTTTTCTTTTAATTTTTCTCCTGAAATTGAAATTTGAGAAATTTGTTTTTCAATCTGATTTATATTTTGTGCAATTTGATTCTTTTCTTTTGTCGTTATTTGAATTTGATTATTAATCGCTTTTAAATCACTATTAAATTTTTGTTCTATTTCTTTGAGCGCTGTTGAGTCTTTTTCAGAAAAAAGTTTGCTTAATTCTTTTTCAACTTCCCTTTTCTCTTGGACACTAAATCTCTCAATTTTATCAATAACACTACCTTGTCCATATTTTGCAGTCATGTAGCCATTTATATCATTAGTACCATATGTTCCATCTAATGTAGATTGAATCTGGGCAGCTATTTCAACATTTGTTTTGTCCGTTGTGATTCCATAAAATGATTTTGTTAAAGTGTCATTAGCAATATGAAAAGCTTTTAACATCGTTCCATCGTCATCATATAGTGCAGCTTTTGCTTCAGCAGCAATTCTATCTGATGTATAATTACTTTGTAGCCATCCCGAATTTGCATCTAATTTTGAGACAACGTTTCTTAATCTATTTATTTTTTCAGGATTATAATTTGAAATTGAAGTTAATTTATCGTCTATTAAATCATTAAGTTCATCTACAGCTTTTGCCCTCGCCTGGACTATTTGATTATTTTCTTGCCAGACTATATCTCTAGCCTCGGCTGCGGCACTTGACTGCAGAGCTGATAGCTCGTAAGACAAATCAATTACATTTTTTTGAGTATTGGAATAAGACATATAATTTTTATCATATTCTGAGAGTATTTCTTGATTGCTCCATAATCCTTCAGCTGTCATTGTTCTTTGTGCCTGGTTGAGCCACTCTCTCTTTTGTTTTGCGTCATTTTTTAAATCATTAAGCTGACCGATTTTTTCTGAGTAATTAGCTTTATCAAGAATTTCAGAATAAGTATTTTCTACAACCTCTTTTAGTTTTGTGGGAGTTGCAGCACCTTTATTCCACTTAACCGCCGGCATGGCATTTGCATCAAAATTTATTCCTGTAGGGTTAGATCTTATTAATTCAACAATTTCATTTTCAAATTGTGTCTCGGTAATAAGTTGATCTAGTTCCTGGTCATTGGGCACATCAACATCATAATTTTTGTTTTTCGAAAGCTTTGAAAATAGTTCAGAATAAACTTCTTTTTTTACCACCAAATTGTCATTTTCTATCGCTGTTTTTCCCTTTTTCAATAAATTATCTGATAGCCCTGCAATCGTTCCGTATTTTTCAAAATCAAAAAGTTCGTGTTGTTTTGCGTCACCAGATAAAATCACATCTGTTTGCTTCAAAGCATAATACACTTCAGCATCTGCAACATCCTCTCCATAAGATTTCACCAGAATATGGCCAAAATCGTTGAAGGCCTCTGCCTCTTTTTTGATGTCTTTTCTTGATGAAACAACTGCTAAATTTTTTTGTCTTTTGACAGAATCAAGTTTTGTTTGAAGAAATCAACCCTCTGATTTTTTTCAATTTCTTGACTTTGCAATAAACTTAAATTTTCTATTTTATTATTTAGTTCAATTTGATTATTTTCTATATTTTTGTTTAAATTTTTAATATCACTATCAAATTTAGTCAGGGTATCTATTCTATTTAGTTCTAAGTTATCTAATTTTTTCTTTCTTGGATCATCTAAGCTTATTTTATTTATTGCTACCTCTACTGCTGCAAGTTCATTTTGCTTAACATTTATTAAATTTTGGTTTTGTTCAATTTGTGACTGAACAGCTTGAAGCTCAGCCATCACTTTGTTGTTCTCTTCAATCTTGGCATTAATTTCTTCTTTATTCCTAAGAATTCCTCTTTCTTGAGCTAAATATTCTTGCTCTAAAGATAAAACTTTTTTCTGTCTGTTAATCCAACCTGCTGCTGTCCCATCTGCTTTTGCACTTTCAATATTATAACGTACTTGAGAAGATGGAGTCGCAGGCCAAAGTTCTACAGCATCAAATGCGGCTTGATATTTATTGTAATAATCTATTCTTTGCTGGTCATCAAGATTCTCTAAATTTATAGAAATATTTTTTTCCTTTGAGATATTTGCTAAAGCAGTATCAAATACTCTTCTCCCATGGTAAGTAAGGTTATTATGACTCCAAGTTGAATAATTTGTTTTTGCGTTCCTCGCTCCTATTTTTCTGTTTCTGTTGATTGATCGTTAAATTCTGGAGCTGGTCTATGGATTGGCCAATTTTCTTTTGTTTTTACTTCTCCTCTTTCGTCTATCGGCTCTCCAACAACATTTATAATTCTTCCTAAAGTTTCAGGTCCTACTGGTACTTTAATTGGAGCATTTGTATTTATTACCTCATCACCTCTTTTTAGTCCTTCGGTAGCGTCCATTGCAATTGTTCTGGCAGTAGACTCTCCCAAGTGTTGAGCCACTTCAAGCACTAATCTATTATTTCCATTTTTACATTCTAAAGCTGTTAATATCTCTGGTAAATCACCTTCAAACTTTACATCAACAACCGCTCCTATAACTTGTGTTATTATTCCCTTGCTCATAATTATAAACTTTCTGCTCCTGATATTATCTCTATTAGTTCTTTTGTAATTGCTGCCTGACGACTTCTATTATATTCAATAGTAAGTTTATCAACCATTTCACCTGCGTTTCGAGTTGCATTATCCATCGCACTCATTCTTGCGCCTTGTTCGCTAGCTGAATTTTCTAACATCGCTTTAAATATTTGCGTCGAAATATTTTTTGGTAATAAATTACTTAAAATTTCATCCTCATCTGGTTCAAATTCGTAGTTATCTTCTGAATTATTTTGATCATCACTTTTTGTATTTAACGGGATGATTTGTTGAGCCTGAGGTATTTGGGTTATTACGTTTTTAAATTGATTGTAAAAAATGGTACAAATATCAAATTCTTCCTTTTGAAACATTTTTAATAATTTCAGGAATTGATACTTTGAAATTATTTTCTTTAGCAAAAATAACTTTTGCACCAACTATTTTAGCATATATCCTGTACATTAAAAAACTATACTGAGGAAGAATAACTTCATCCTTGGGATTCAAAAATAATTGACATAGCATTTGAATAACCTCATCAGATCCAGCACCGCAAATAATTCTATCTTCATTGCATTTAAACTTTTTAGATATTTGTCTTCTTAAGGCATTAGACTTGCCATCCGGATACCTAAAAAAACTTAAATTTTTATTAGACAAAATCTTTTTAGCCTTTGAGCTGACACCTAAGGCTGACTCATTCGCAGATAACTTTACAACTTGATGAAATCTCTTAAGACTGGATTTACCAGGCTCATAGGTTTCAATATTTAATCTCTTAAATCTCATGGTAGCCAACTTTTATAAATTTTAAGCTCTTTATAAATAAAAAAACATTTTTTTATATAGTTTAAGTATAATTATTTTTAAAAATTGACATACTAAATAACTTCTAGTACAAAATTTATGCGCTGATTTACCTGAATTGCGAGCGCTTTAAAAAAACCGCTAAAAAAGTTTTTTTTCTCACAATTCAACTTTCAGCTTTTATTATGAATATAAAACAAAATATAAAAAC
>QCDD01000016.1 GCA_003281045.1 Pelagibacteraceae bacterium AG-349-L23
ATAAATAATTGTTAATTTATGGAAGCATTTACATACAAAGGCATATCTGAAGGCAAATATGTAGATGGAGAAATTGAAGCGCTTAATTTAGATGAGGCATCTCATAAGCTTAAAGAACAAAAAATTATCATAACGAACATAGTTCGTTCGTCTAAAAGGAAAAAAACAGAGGTAAAAGAGAAGAAAAAAGGCAAAGGATTTAGCCTTTTTGGAAAAAAGAAGGCCAAAGTCGAGGATGTTCTAATATTTTCAAAACAATTTGCAACTATGGTCAAAGCAGGTTTGCCTATTTTACAGGTTTTGGGAATGTTAAGAGATCAAATTGAAAGTCCCGCTATGAAAGACATTATCGAAGATATTAGAAAAAGCTTAGAGGGTGGAGTTACTTTATCAAAGTGTTTTGAAAAATATCCTGAGCTTTTTGATAATGTCTACATTAACTTAATCAAAGCTGGTGAAGCCAGTGGTAAATTAGATGTATTTTTGCTCAAAATTGTTGAGTCTCTTGAAAAAAAGGAGAATATTAAAAAGAAGATTAAATCAGCTTTAATGTATCCAAGTATTATGTTTACAGTTGCTGTAACAGTTAGTGCATTCATGTTAGTTAAAGTTGTTCCGGTATTTGCTAAAATGTATGATGGAATGGGTATAGAATTACCCACTGCAACAGCAACTATCATGGCTATGAGTGACTTTTTAAGAGGCACTGGTGGAAAAGTTTTACTTTTTGGTTTAATCGGTTTTGTTTTAGGTTTTAGATATATTACCTCCAAGAATGAAAAAATGAAATACGCTTGGCATAAACAAGTTTTAAAACTACCAATTTTCGGTGACATGATATTAAAATCTATGCTAGCTAGAATTTCATTGATCATGGGTAACTTAAGTGCTGCAGGTGTTAACCTCCTTGAAAGTTTAGAAATTTCTAAATCAGTTAGTACCAATGTGGTAGTTTTAGAGTCTTTAGAAAATGTAAAAAAAGGAGTTTTTTCTGGAGACACATTAACGAAATTATTTTTAAAAGATCCTTTATTTCCTCCAACTTTTTCTCAGCTTATTTCAGTAGGGGAACAAACTGGACAACTCGATGAAATGTTTGGATCAGTTGCAAAATATTATGAAGCTGAATTTGACACAACTGTTGATAACCTTTCATCATTAATTGAACCAATTATGATTGTTTTTATGGGTGTCATGATTGGAGGATTAATGATCGCGATGTACTCTCCAATTTTCAATGTTGGAGCTTTAATTGGCTAAAAATTTATAATTGCTTAGTTAAAACTAAGTGATTAATCCAAGGTTTTTTTCCATCTTTAAATTCAACTGCATCCATTATTTGTTGAATAAAAAAAGTTCCTAAACCACCCGGTTTAACATTGTCAATTTCTCTGTGTTTAACTTTTCCAGGATCCACTGGTGTACCCATATCATAAAAACCAATTTGTAATTTGTTTTCTTTACAACTTATTTGTACAACCATTTTATCTTCTGTATCAGGTGAGTCTTTGTAAGCATGTTTAACAATATTTTGTGCTGCTTCGGCAATTGCTAAAACTAATTCATCTTTTAAACTTTGGTCAATATGAAGTTTTTCAAAAACTTCCCTGCAAAAACTTCTGACATCTTTTAAACTTGATGATCGTACTAAGAAATCTTTTTTTTCGGTATGATTTGTGTGAGCTAATTCACTCATTAGTAATTATTCCAAATTTAATATTTGTTCTAATTTTGCCATCATGATGACTTTTAAAACAGATTTACTTACTTCTTTTATGATTACTTTTGTATTTTTTTCTAAAGCTTTTTGGTGACTTTCAATTAATACTGAAATTCCAGACGAGTCCATATATTGAACATTACTTAAATTTAGATGAACTTCTTTGCCAGCATCAATATGTGGAAAAATAACTTCTTTTGCTTTTTCGGTAACGTCCATATCAATTTCACCATCAAGATGAACTGTTGCTACATTTCCTTCTTCAGTCACTTTGTAACTCATAAAAATTTCCTCGCCATTGCTAAAACTTTTTCAACCGGTTTACTGACTTCAACCAATTCAAATTTTGTATTTTTTTGTTCTGATAATTTTTTACTTTCAATGAGCACTGAAATTCCTGAGGAGTCCATATATTCAACTTTACTTAAATTTAAATGAACTTCGTGACCTGCTTCGATCAAAGGTAATATTGTTTGTCTAGCTTTATCAGCAACGTCCATATCAATTTCACCATTTAAGTGAACTATTCGTTTTGTATCAATTTCCTCTATTTTATATGTCATAAATTGTTAAATTAGCTCATTATGAGCAGATATTATTTATTTTCCACAAAAAAAAAGCTCAATAATGCTACTTTAATTTATTTACATATCAGAAAAAAATATTTAAAAATCGTATTATTAAATTAATTAAATTAATATAAAGAGGAACCATGAGAAATAATAAAGGTTTTACGCTAATCGAACTACTAGTCGTGGTTGCGATTATTGGTATTTTGGCTGCAGTTGGAACCGTTGCTTATACTGGATACACTGAAGGTGCCAAAAAATCATCAGCTAAATCAAATCACGCTTCTGTGGTTAAATATATTGCTGCTGAAGATCAAAAATGTAACGTTGGTGCCAAAAAAGCTTTTGGTAAAGAAGTACTTGGAGAAGGAGAAACTGCCTCTGATGATAAATTTGATTGTGAAAACAGAACTGGTGGCTCAGTTGCTGCTGCGGCTCTTGCTGAACTTACAGATTTCAAAAATCCGTATGCAACGACTAAAGGTGCTGTTAGAACAGAGAATACTTCTCACGATAAAAAAGCAGACAGAGGTTACGTAAACGTAGTAGCTTCTAGTAATACACTAACAATCACAACTTGCTTTGATGCAACTACATCAGATGACAGTGGACCATTGCCATGTGCAGTCGAAGCTGACAGAGTTGTTAATGAAATTGATGTTGCGGAATAACATTTTTAAATAAAAAAACTTATGATCACCAGAAGCTCAGGATTTAGTTTAGTTGAGCTTTTGGTGGTTGTTGCCATAGTAGGAATTATTTCTGCTGTTGCTACAATTGCATATACTGGTTATATAAGTAGTGCCAAAGCGAGTGCCGCTAAGAACCTCATGGCACAGATCGCTTTAGCTCAATCTGAAGAATACGCTAATTCTGGAAGTTACTTTAAAACAGACTCTACTGCAGAATGTCGCCCTAGTGCTCCTGGCACCTCTGATGGCGAAGAAACTATTGTTAATATTGAATTTGCCTTATTTGATGGTGCTCAAACAATCCCTAGAGACGGCAATTATGGATATTGTATTGGAGGGGATGACGCAAACAACTTTCTTGTTATAGCTCATGAGTTTAGCGGTGGCAATCACACTGGCTGCACCCTTTCAATTGGTAGAAGAGGTGGTGTCATATCATCTAATGAATGTTAAATAAATAACGATCAATTATTAAAAAAATCATTTTGAGCACTTTACTAATTGCTAGTTGAAATTGTTTTGTTAGGTAATTAAAATCATGGATAACGATATGGCTCAAGAGGTTATAGACATTTTAACAAGTAATATTGACACCTTATGGGTGATTGATTGCGCAATTTTAGTTTTCATTATGCAAGCTGGTTTTATGTGTATGGAAACAGGTTTATCCAGACACAAAAATAGCATTAACGTTGCATTAAAGAATGCGGCAGACTTTGGTGTTTCGGTTGTTATTTTTTGGATTTTTGGTTTTGGTTTGATGTTTGGTACTTCCTACAATGGATTTTTTGGTACCGATTTATTTTTCTTTAAAACAGATAAAGCGGAGTACATGACTTACTTTGTCTTTCAAGCAATGTTTGTTGCAACAGCAGCAACAATTATTTCAGGCGCAGTGGCGGAGAGAATGAAATTTAACGGTTATTTAATCATGACAGTTTTAGCAACTGGAATAATTTATCCAATTGTGGGTCATTGGGCTTGGTCTTCTAGTTACTTATCTAAATATGATACAGTGGATCAACTCTTGGCAATAACAGGCACAGTTAAAACAACTGGTTGGTTATCTGATTTAGGTTTTGTTGATTTTGCGGGAAGCACCATAGTTCATTCTGTGGGTGGATGGATTGCGTTAGCAGCAGTTATCATTTTAGGTCCAAGAATTGGTAAGTATTCAGATGCAAATAAAGGAAAGTTTACTGGCTCAAGTTTTCCGTTAGCAGTCTTAGGTACACTAATTTTGTGGTTTGGTTGGTTTGGTTTTAATGGCGGAAGCAATGGTGCTATGGATGAAGCAGTTCCATTAATTTTAATTAATACCTTTCTAGCGGCAGCTTTTGGTTTGTTAACTGGATTAGGTATTTCTTATTTAAGATTTAAAAAGCCAGATCCATTTTATATTATTTTAGGTCCTCTAGCTGGATTGGTTGCAATTACTGCTGGATGTAATTCAATGACTTCAGTTACCTCAATATTTGTGGGTATCGTCGGCGCGATTATTGCAATTATTGTAAATGAAGTATTAAATAAATTTGAAATTGATGATGTTGTTGGAGCGGTCCCTGTCCATTTAGCAGCAGGAGTTTGGGGAACACTAGCAGTTGGTTTATTTAGTGACTTAAGTATTTTAGATACGGGTCTTGATAGATTTTCTCAAATTAAAATTCAATTAATTGGTATCATCGCAATTGGTACGTTTACATTTATATCTTCATTTATAATTTTAAGTCTTTTTAATAAATTTTATCCATTAAGAGTAAGCCCTGTTCAAGAAGAATTAGGTTTAAATATCGCAGAACATAATGCTGTCTCTATTGAACATGACTTAATTTCTATTTTAGATAAGCAATCAGAGTCTGGTGATCTTAAAATCAGAGGTCCTCAGGATCCTTTTACAGCAGGGGGTGTGATTGGTCTCTATTATAATAAGCTTATGAGTAAGTTAGAGACTAGTGAAGACGAAAAAAATAAGTGGCGTGAAAGAATTTCAAAAGAAGTAAAACTTGCAGTCAAAGTCCAAGAAAACTTTTTACCAAAAAGAAATTTAAAAAATTATCCTGTTCATGGAATTAATATTGCAGCAAGAGAAGTTTCAGGAGATTTTTTTAGTTTTTATCCTCATAACGATAGTATTTATTTTATAATTGCAGATGTCGCTGGTAAAGGAATCCATGCAGGAATGGTCATGGCTAAGGCATCCACATTGTTTGAAGTTTTAGCACAATCGAAAGTAGATCCAGATGAAATGGTTTTTCATATGAACAATGATTTAAATAATACTAAAACTGCTGGCATGTTTGTAACTTCAATTGTTGGTGAATATAATTTAATTACAGATGAGATCAGATGGGTAAATGCAGGTCATCAACCTGCAATTTTAAGAAACGGACAAGGTAAATATGATCAGTTTGAAAGTTCAGCGCCACCATTAGGAGTGATCAAACAAAAAGATAAAAGTGTTTATAATATTCATAAAACAAAATTAAATGGTTCAAGGTTTTATGCTTTTACGGATGGATTGTCAGAAAGTTTAAATAATAATGGAGAAGAAATCGGAATTGAGGGTTCAATTGGTATCATCGAGCAAAATTATAATAAAGATACTATTAAACAATTAGATAGCATTACTCAATCTGTAATAGGAACGAGCCAAAATAGAAAATTATCTGATGACTTAACATTAATAAGTATTGGAAAATAAGAGTAATTTTAAAAATTAATTAATTGAAAAAAACAATAGACTTAATATGTTTTCATTTTTATGTTTTTGTATTTCGTGAGATTTAAATTATTTTTGATATCAACAATTCTGTTGATTTCAACATCTGCTTTTTCGTCAGAAAAAAATATTACTTACATGCAAATCTTGCAGGATCCAAATAACTTAGATTTAAATTTAAAGTATGCCCAACAACAAGGGAAAGTTGGTAACTTTAAACAAACAATCTCAACACTTGAGAGATTGAATATGCTTTATCCAGACAATGTTGAAATCAAATTATATTTATTATCTGTTTTAGTCCAAGTTGACTCTCCAGAAAAAGCTAACACTATTATTGAAGATATGAAATTAAGAAGAGATCTTTCTGCTGAGGACTTAGAAACTTTACAAGAAATTGAAGAAGAATTAAAAGATCGTGAACCAAGTTTGTGGAATTTAACAGCCGATGTTGGTGTTGGCTTAACGTTTTCTAATAACGTAAATAGTGTTTCTAAAACAAGACTAAAATATGATGCTGGATCAATTTCAGCCTTTACTTCTCCTAAACATGACAGAACTGAAGTTGCATCTATAGGTGTTGCTGCTACCAGACCTATAGGAGAGGAGTCATCGTTATTATTAAATTTTGCACATACAACATCGAACCAATATCAAGAAGCTGATGATGATTTTCAAAGTTATGGTTTAACGATTGGTTTGGACACTACTTTAGGTAATCAAAGTTTAAGTCCTTATGTGATTATGAGTAAAACTGATGCACAGCATGATGCAGATAGTTTTTCTTTGATGTTAGGAATAGGAGGATTTTTTACAGCGGGAGAAAGACATTCATTTAGTTATGGGTATTCTTATTCAGACTCTAAAGCAAATGTGAATGCATCAGATGGAACTGCAGATGAGTCTAATGCAATTGGGCATGGTTATACTTTTGGTTATGATTTAATTTTAACTCCAATAATTTCTAGTTCACTAAGTTTAGGTTATAGTGATAGTGATGCAAAAGTAGATGCTGGAAATGATTACGAAACTTATGAATTTGGTATCGGTTTAAATTTCGCATTTCCTTGGGCATATATTGCTTGGAGTGCCTCAACTAGTTTCAATGATTACAAAGCAGCTGATACCACTGTAGATTCCACTAAGTTGAGATCTGATCATGCAACTACAACAGACTTAATGATTACAAAAGCTGTTGGAGATATCTTTCCATTTATTGATCCTAACAGATCTTTGTTTATAAACCTGTCTTATGAAAAAACTTTCTCTGAGGCTAATATAATGAATTATGATTATTTAGCCGATTCATTCGCATTAAGTTTTTCTAAGGGTTTGAAACTTAATTAATTAAATTTTTTTAAAAATTCCCTTATTAATTGATTTTTTTGACGTTCAATTTGAGCTTTTAAAGTTTATTTTTTTTATATTTTTGTTAGTTTTACGTTGATGAAAAAATTATTGTCAGTTGTAACAGGTCTAATTTTCATGATCAGCACTAGTGTTTTTGCTGAGGAAAAATTAACCATTGAAAAACAATTAGTTGGAATTGTTGGTGCAATTTCAGGAACTGTTAAAACTGAGACAAGAGAATTAAAAGCTGGTGACAAAATTTATTTAAATGAAACAATTGTTGCTGGTGCAGGATCCGGTACACAAATTTTACTTTTAGACCAATCGACATTTACTATCGGTGAAGACTCTGAAGTTGTGATGGATACATTTATATTTGATCCTGCAACGAATGATGGAAAAATAGTTGCAAGCGTTAAACAAGGAAGCTTAAAAGTTATCTCAGGTTTAATTAGTAAAAAAAATCCTGATAGTTTAACAGTGGAAGTGCCAGAAGGAACACTTGGATCACGAGGAACAGAATTTCAAACAATTGTATCAAAAGGTAAAACTGATACTTTATTAATTGGCCCAGGAAAAAATAATACTTTAGGAATGAGACCAGGGGCAGTTTTAGTTGGAAACAATTTAGGTTCAACTTTACTTGATAATCCATACAGCATGGCGTCAATGACGAAAGGTAAGGCACCTGGACAAGCAAAAAAAATTACTAAAAACCAGTTAAAGAAATTTAATAAAAAGATGAAAGCTTTAAGAGTTGCTAAACTCTCACCCGAAGAAAAAAAAGGTAAGAGAAAACAAATGAAAAAGCAGTTGAGAAAAGAGCTAAAGTCTATGGGTTTTGAAAAAGAAGAGATTAAATCAATTATTAAAGAAAATATTCAAAAAGATAAAGAGAAGAAAGTAGCTATCAAAAAAGAAAGAGCTGAAAAGAAAAAAGCTAAAAAGAAAAAAGCTAAAGCAGAAAAGAAAAAGAATAAAAAGAAAAAAGCTAAAAAAGTAGACAAGAAAAAAGGTAAAAAGAAAAAAGCTACTAAAAAAGGTTCTAAAAAGAAAAAAGCAGTTAAGAAAAAAGAGGGTAAAAAGAAAAAAGCTACTAAGAAAAAAGCTACTAAGAAAAAAGCAGTGAAGAAAAAACCTGCTAAAAAGAAAAAAGCAGTAAAGAAAAAAGCAGTTAAAAAGAAGAAAGTAGTTAAAAAGAAAAAGAAAGTAGTTAAAAAGAAAAAACCTAAAAAGAAAATTAAGAAAAAAGTAGCGAAGAAAAGAAAGATCGTTAAAAAGAAAAGAGCTGCTAAGAAGAAAAGAGCTAAAAAGAAAAGAAGAAAAAAGAAGTAATTAGCTAGTTCTTAATAAGTTTCATTTACATTGCTTAAATTAGATATAAATTTTACTTTGTGGAAGCTTTTGTACAAAAAAATCTAAATTATTTTGTTTTCTTAATTGTACTAACCTTATTAATTTTTCTAAAAATTTTAAATCCAGCATTTATCAAGTCAGTTTCTTATTTAAGTTTTGATTTGTACCAAAAAATTTTTGCTGAAGAAAAAGAGAGTGAAGTGGTTATTATTGATATTGATGAACAAAGCCTAGGCAAGTTTGGACAGTTCCCGTGGAATAGAACAGTGTTTGCAAAAATTTTAGATCAATTAAACACCTCAAATCCAAAAGCCATCGGCTTCGATATATTTTTCACCGAGAAAGATAAGCAGTCACCTGATGAAATTATTAAATCATATAACTTAATTCCATCAGATGTCTCTGAATTACAAAACCTTAAAGGTCCAGATGATTTATTTGCTGAAAAACTAAAACAGTCAAAATCAATTATTGCAGTGTTAGGCAGTAATGTACCTTCTCACGCTAACTATAATCGAAAAGCAAAAGCACGATTTCTTTCTAAAGGAGGAAAGCCAGAGGAATTTACTTACGCTTATCCTTATTCAATAGGTTCATTAGAAAAATTAGAAAAAAATGTTCAAGGTTTGGGGTCAATTTCTTTTTTAGATCAGCTCGATGGTATTATTAGATCCCTCCCTTTAATTGTTCAGTTTAATAAAAAGATATATCCAACTATGGGCTTAGAAATGGTTCGAGTTGGATCAAAACAGAAAAATATTTACGTCGAATTAAATGAAGTGGGTGTCCAAAGAATTAGTGCCAGACCTTATAAAGTAGAGTCTGATCCTAATGGCATTATTTGGATTAAATATAAAAAATCACAAAAGAAACAATATATCTCAGCGGGTGATGTTTATGACGGAAATTTTGAAAAAAGTTTTTTTGAAAATAAGTATGTTTTAATTGGTGCATCAGCTCAAGGTTTATTCGATTTAGTTAAAACTCCACTTGGCGTGACTATTCCAGGAGTAGAGGTTCATGCTAATGTTATTGAAAATATTTTAGATCAATCATATTTAATTAGAAATCCAAACACTTATATCTTTGAGCTAATCTTTTCTATTATTATTGCTCTTTTAACTTTTATTTTATCGCAAAAAATAAAACCAAAATATAGTTTGTCAATCTTCTTTGGTAACATTTTAGCAATTATTATTATTGGTTTTTCAATTTATAAATTTAGATCAGAGTTAGTAGATTTTAGTTATCCAATTTTCATTGTCACAATAACATTTTTAACCGGGCTTTATTTTAGGTTTATAGAAGAAAATAAAATGGCTTTAGCTAACTTACAAAAAGAGGCTAAACTTTTAAAAGAACGAGAACTTGCTGCAGGAGTTCAAAAAAGCTTATTCCCTGATATTTCAAAGTTTGAAAACTTTATTTTTGCCAAAAACGTTCCAGCGAGAGATGTCTCAGGAGATTATTTTGACGTTGTCAGATCAACCCCAGAAGAATATTTTTTCACCTTAGCTGATGTATCCGGCAAAGGTGTTAAAGCTGGAATGTATATGGCAAAAGCATCCTCGATCTTTAGAACTTTAACTAATTTAAAGTTTCCTCTAGAAAAAGTTGTCTTTGGTGTCAATAATGAATTAGTGGAGGCAAAATTTAAAGGAATGTTTGTTACTGCTGTTTTTGGTAAATTAAATATTAAAACTGGTGAATTAGTTTTTATTAATGCAGGTCATGAAAGTATTCTTACTTTTGATAAAAATAAAAATTATGAATATATTAAATCCGATATGCCACCGATTGGTATTGTTAAATATTTTACCGAGTCAATGGTTAAATCAAATACTATTAATCTTAAAGATAAAACCTTTGTCGTTTATACAGATGGAGTAACCGAAGGGTATATGAAAAATGGGGAAGAGTTAGGAGCTGAAGGGGTGCAAAAGATTATAAACGAAATGTCACAGGTCACACCAAAGTCCATCGTCGAAGCTATCGAAAAAGAGCTTAACTGGGGTGCAGAAAAGTTAAGGGATGACATCACTTGTATGGCAATAAACATTAATAATACTGAGCTGATAAAGAGGAAATAATTTGAAACCCAAATTGAATAAATTGGTTGTTTAAAATTAATCATTTTTATGTAAATTGCAATTGTGAAACGAATCTTTTTATTACTATTCTTATTACCTCTGTTGAGTAATTGTACTCAATACTCCGCAATGGTAAGCCCCGCTTTAACGTTGGCGCATACAGGAAGTTTCGCCCAAGCAACAACTTCTCTATCAAGTTCATTAGCAATAAATGAAGTGAAAAAAGAATATGCAAATAATTTAGAGGCTGAAAGAATTTGTCCAACTATTCATTCTGCAGAAATTAATAAAATATTTTTTGAGACAGTAGAAGAAATAGGTTGTTATTATGATCCCCTTAGTATCCTTCGATAAATATCCTTATTTTTATTAGTTTTTAAAATTAATTTTTTTTTGACTCATTTTTCAATCAAAATATAAATTCCCTTATGAGAATTTTTTTAAAATATTTTCATCAGATCACAATGTGTCTGATCTTTATTTTTATAGCTGAAAATTCTTATGGAGCACTAAATGGACCTACTTGGGAAACTGCAATCCGACCTGGATTTGACACAAGTAGAGTCAGCTCTTTAGATGGTAGTGCTGTTGATAATGATGCATTCGAACGACCAACAGGAATTGCGTTTAGCAAAGATGGTAAAAAAGTTTTTGTTACAAATAAATTTGTTAAAGTGTACAACGGTAAACAACAAGAATGTCTTAGAACTTTTAATTTATCAATTCCTTTTGATATTAGATCAGCAGGTTTAGTTTTAGATGAAATTGATCCTTTAATTACCTTAGTAGGTAAGAGCAATGATAATGCTGACAGTAGATGTGAAGATATAAATTTCAGTGATGATGGTAGAAAGTTATTTCTTACAAATCAAAATAGTCGAATTTTCCAATTTAATTTAACAGCACCATATCATTTACCAGGTATTTCATATGAAGCCGACTCTGAAACATCATTAGGGGTACATTACTATAATTTTTCTTTTAATAATGATGGTACAAAATTATTTACTTTGAATGCTGCTGGTAATGGACAAACAGTAAAAGAATATTCTTTGTCACCTGCCTATGATGTTACATCTTTAAATTTATTGAACACTTTTGATATGACTAGTTTAATTGACAATACTAGTTCTTCAAGTGACTCTGCTCAGGCTATTGAATTTAGTAGCGATGGTACGGCAATGTTTATACTACTTAATGCTAATCATAATGGTAATCGTCATCCTGATGATATCTTTCAGTTTCAATTATCTGTTGCTTTTGATACCTCATCAGCATCTGTCCTGGGTGGTTATGATATAGTTTACGGATCAGATAAATCTGGAACTACAGGTGAGGCTTTGGGAATGGCTTTCGATAGCCATGGTTCAAGACTTTATATTGTTTCAAGATTTAGTAGTGGCCCAACTGATGAAATTGCTGTAGGTGGGAGTTCTAATGATATTATGCATCAATATTCTTTGGAGTGTTCATATGGTTTAGTTGGATGTGTAGATGACCCGGTTTCAAATATTGGTTCACAGATACAGCTCGCCAAACAGAATGTTAATCTAAATACGTCTGTGATTTTTAAAAGATTTGAGTGGATTAAAAGAAATAGAGAAAGTGAAAATTTAAACAGCTTTAACTTTGATATTAATTATAATAATCAATTGTTAGAATCATTAGCGAATAATCTTAAAAATTCAAAAAAATTTCAGAAAATTTCTTTGAACAAAAATAAAAAAAAGAATCAAAATAATTCTCAATGGTCTTATTGGACACATGGAGATATGTCTTTGGGAAGTTTCCAAATGACCTCCGTCGAGGAAGCAAAAGATATTGAATCTTTAGGGATAACTTTTGGCGCAGATAAAAGGTATAAAGATAACAAATTTTTTGGTTTTGCTATTCGATATGGAGATAATAAAACCGAAATTAGAAATTCATTTCAGGACGTTTATATGAACTCTCTTACTTTAAATATCTATGGGGTAAATTCATTGAGTGATAATGATTATATGAACACTGTTTTTGGTTTAAGTGCTTTAAAATTTAAACACTCACTGACGGGTCATACTTCTGGTGAAAGGTATGGTAAACAGGCCTTTGTAGCTACAAATTTTAGAACAAATAAAAAGTTTGGAAAATATAACTTTACTCCCTCAAGCAGGTTTACGTATGCAGTAACACATTTATCAAATTTTACAGACTTTATTAGTAACGTTAAAGCCGGAACAAACACAAAGTACGATAATGAAATTTTTGAAAGTGGTGAGATAACAACTGGATTTTTATTTAATACAGATAAACAAAAATTTGATAACGGAACAATTGTATATAATGGAGGTTTAGAGTTTGTTTATGATATCACTCCTGATGTAAACTTTCATTATCAAGATGTCGGTGGTTCAAGTTCAAATCTTGTAAGTATTGATAGATACTCAAAAGCTAATATCAGAGGTAATTTTGGATTTGAGAAAGTTTATACTAATGGATTAACTTTTTCATTAAATTATGAAATTTTCCAACATCTAGATAAAGATCGGTTTTCACATACCGACAGTTTACTCTTTAAGTTTGGAAGGCTAAATGATGAGGATTTTGATTTTGCTTTTAACTATGACCCATTTAGAGATAATCAAACTGAAATAAGTTATTTAAAGAATCTTGGTAATTTTAAACTTAAGATAGATACTGATTATAGTCTATTTAGTAAAATCCCTGATTACGGGGCAAATCTTGAAATTTCTGGAACTTTTTAGTCAAATTAATTTTTGACTAATTAATTTTTATTAATATAAATTTTTGATGCATTTTATACTCTGCTTATTTACACTTGCTATTTCAAATTTAGCTTTATAACAAATTATGAGTAAGAGAATTATATTAGCTTTTATTTTTTTGTTTGTATTTGCAAAAGATGCTTATTCCAAGATATTACCAACCTTCGTTCAAAAAGTAGATAGATATATCGATTCGGGTGCTACTAATGGAATAGCATTAAACCCCGATGGAACAAAAATATTTATTGGACAATTTAATAATGACAATACATTTATTTTTGAATACGAGTTAGATACAGCGTTTGATATATCATCTAAAAATGCAGGAACTAAGGAAACATTAGATTTAAATGCAGGAGCTGATGATATTAACAAACAATTCGAAGACTTTACTTTTAATAATGATGGTACAAAAATTTTCGCAATCGATGACGATGGTGGAATGAACATTCATACACTTTCTACAGCTTATGATTTAACTAGTGCTACACAAGTTACGGATGATGGTATTAATTGGTCAACCTATCTTGTGCCATTTTTAGACAAAATTGCTACGGGTGTAATGCATCCTAATACAATTCGTTTTAATAACGATGGAAGAAAAATGTATTTAAGTCATGCAGTTATAAACTCTAATGATACTGTAGTAGCTGTTGTTCAATACAATTTGGGTACTGCTTTTGATCCAAGCTCTGCAGGATCAGTTGAATTTTTAAATGTTAGAGAGGATTTTCCAAAAATTAATAAAGCTATCCATGCGATGAACTTTGATGATGATGGAACAAGAATGTATTTAAGTGCTGGAAATTTTAGTAATGCAAGTGATCATCCTCTCATTACTTATGAACTTTCTGAACCCTTTAATATAAGATCAGCAATAAAAGTTGGCTCTTACAATCATTTTGGTGAGTCCGGAGGACAGACTATGGCCGTTGGTGGAGTTTTTTCTTCAACAGGTTTAAAATATTATATGACTACTGGTACCGGTAATTTTGGGGCAGTTATTGAATACACATTAGGTTGTCCTTTTGGTCTTGTAATTTGTGAGAGTGATGCAGAAACCGCGACAGTAACAAGTGCTCAAGTAGAAATTGCTAAAAATGTTATCACTCAAAACGCATCGACAATTTTCAAAAGGTTTGACTGGTTACGTAGAAATGAAAATAATACCAATTTAAATAGTCATAATATTAAATTAAATATTGATATTAGTAATCCAGTTTTAATTTCATTAAAAAACAACTTACAAAATTCTTTTAATAACAATTTAGAAAATTCATTAAATAATGATGATTATATTCAAGCTTCATTAAATGACAAAAATCCTTTTAATAATATTAAGAAGTGGTCTCATTGGTCTCATGGAGATATATCGTTTGGAAGGTTTGGGGACACACTTTCATTAAAACCAATGGATGTCAGTACAAAAGGAATTATGTTTGGATTGGATAGATTAATAGACAATAAAATTTTTGGTTATGCATTTAGATACGGAAATGATGAAATTGACATCAAATCAAGTGCTAATAACAAATTAAAGTCGCAATCATATACCCTTAATATCTACAGAAGTATTCAGACACCGGATAAAATAAATTTAAATGCTTTACTAGGTGCAAGCTTTTTAAGCATGGATCAGTTGACCTCAGGATCAGTTACTGGAGAGCGAAACGGAAAACAAATTTTTACGGCTATTACTTATGAACATGAAAAACCTTATAGTGAATTAGAATTAATTCCTTTTGGTAAATTTGATTTGGGCATAAATCAATTTTCAGAATATACTGATTTTAATAGTTCTACTGCGGGAGCTGAAAGACATAATAATCTCATTTTTCTAACTAGTAATATTTCAGGGGGATTTAAATTTGATAATACTTTATATTTAAATGACAGTAGTTTAAATCGAAATGGTTTTATAGAATACATTCGTGACTTAACACCAGATATTGATCACGATTTTATAAATCTTGCTGACAACCTCCAAAGAACAAAAACTTTACAAAAACGTTCAAGAAGCTATTTAAAAGGAAACATAGGTTTTGAATATGCAAATTCAAATGGTTATACCTTTGCAATCAATTATGAGAGGCTTCAAAGTTTTTTTAGAAGTAGTCATTTAGACAATTTACTAATAAAAGTTGGAAAAAAAGAAATGAATAAAGCTAATTTTGACGTAATTTATGATCCAACAAATAACAATAAGACGACGATTAGTTATTTAAAAAATTTTGGTAATTTTAATTTAAAATTAAATTCTAATTACAGTTTATTTAGCAAAATCCCTGATTATGGTGCAAATTTAGAGATTTCTGGTACTTTCTAGTTTTTTATGAAAAAAATTAGAAACTTCATTTTAGTTTTTTTATTTCTATTTCCGAGCACTAATTTATTTGCAGGATATGTAACTTTTAATCAAGTAGTAACTGTTGATGATACACCTGAGGATCATGGAAATGATGATGGTATAGCATCTGGTATTGAGTTTAACAAAGATGGAACAAAAATGTTTATTTCTTATGCCAATCATCACGCTACAAATCCCAGTACAAACGATATACATATAATTAACGAATATAATTTAACTACTCCCTATGATATTTCTACAAGGGTTTATGCGGGTGATAGTGAAAGATGTACATTAGGATCGCAGGATAGTGGTGGAAATATTGATTATGATGTAAGTGTAGATAATCGTCATCAAGTTTATGATTTAGAAATAAGTAATGACGGAATGAAGTTGCTTGTCATTTCTAGAAAAGCAAATGGAGACCCTGATGCAGACAATGATAAAGTTTATGTATTTAACTTAACTTCGCCTTACGATATTTCAACTTGTACATTTCATGCAAAAACAGAAAATTTAGACTCTTCTACTTTTACAGACGGAAGTAATGCAGGAGATTTTGGAGATGATGGAAGCGTAAGTCATCGATTGCAAAGTTTTGAAATTAACAATGATGGTACTAAATTGTTTTTACTTTTCTTTGATGCTGTTGATGCGAGTATAACAGGAAGGTTATATGAGTATACACTTTCAACTCCTTATGATGTATCAACATTATCTCTTGTTACTTCAGCAGGAATTGCAATAACAAATTCTCTAACTAGTGGTATATCTAATCCCTCGGGAATGAGATTTAGCTCTGATGGGAAAAGACTAATTATTACAACTCATGGTGGGCTTGCTGGTCAGGTGCAAAGAGTTACTCAAATTTCTCTGACGAATGCTTTTGATACATCTTCATATGTAATAGATGGTGTTTTACAGATTGGTGGAGCAGGTCACAATATGGCCGATCCAAACACTCAACCCAGAGGAGCTGCTTTTAGTGGATCTGGACTCAAAATGTACATATCCAGTGATCGAACTCAGACAAAAGATGAAGTTTATGAATATAATCTAACTTGTCCATTTAATATCATTGAAGGTAAGTGCCTTGAGATTACTGCAGGAGATCGAACAGGATTGGTTGAAGCTCAAATAGAAGTAGCAAAAAGAACGATAGAGCACTCAATCGATACAGCTCTCAATCGACTAAAATGGATTAGACGAAACAAAGATCTTCAAAACTTAAGTTATCAGAATATAAAACTTAATTTTTCAAATGAGATGTTAGCTTCTGTTGCTGAAGCTATTCAAGTTTCAACATCTCCTAAAGAAAAAAGTAAAAACAAAGATATTTTTTATTGGGCTGAAGGGAGTTTAGCTTTCGGTAAAGTTGAAGAGACTGACACATCATCTAAGAAAAATATCTATACCGATGGCATTACTATTGGTGCTGATAAATTTACCGACGATAGAGCTATAAAAGGTTTAGCGTTTAGATTTAGTCAAAATGATGTGAGTGTAGGTACGGTTGGAAGTAGACTAGATACTGATACTTACAATTTAACGTATTATTCAACAACTCCAGTAAAAGAGGATGGCAGATTTTTAGATGCGGTCGTTGGTGTTGGTGCTTTAAAATCAAAAATTTTAAGTGTCTTAGATGGAAATAAATTAACCGGAAATAGAAATGGTAGACAAATTTATGGTACTCTAAAGTTAAAAGAGGAGATTAAAAAAGATGACCATATTTTAATCCCTGCTGCTCAAATTGATTTAGGTTATACATTGTTGAGTAGTTACTCTGAGAGTGGAAAAACTGCAATGAGATTTGATAAACAAAGCATTCAGTCAAGAAATTTAAGATTATCTCTAGCTTCTGTTGAGGAACTAAATAATAAAAAATATAAAATGAAAAGACATGGTAAAATTGAGTACCAAGCTAATCTAAATCGTTCCTCAAATGTGAAATATTCCTATATTGGTGATAGTGCAAGTGGTAAGTTTGATACTAAATTTAATGCAGGTGCATTACACAATATTAATGGTGAAGTAGGCTTTGATATTATTTATGATGAGAACTTTAGTTTATTTTTTATTTACGAACACAACGAGGCAATTGGATCTGGTTATACGAATAAAATTCATATAGCCATTGGTTATCTACCACAAAAAAATACTAATTTTGCTTTTAAAATTGAAGGAGATGACATTTTAAAATCAAAATATATTTATACTAAAAATGTCAATGGTTTAGATATTGATTTTTATTTGTTAAATAATGATGCTATGAGACCCAAAACTTTTGATGAAATCGCTTTGAATTTAAGAAAAGTTTTTTAAGCCAAGCTCAAATATAGGTTATAGTAGAACACCTAATTATAGTTCAAATTTCTAACATTTCTGTTATTTTTGTTCCTTAATAATTAAAAATTATTCTATAAAATTTATGAAAAAAAATAAGATCTACATATTTTTATCTTTTTTTTTTGTCATATCTAATTTTTTTGCTCAAAACACCTATGCTAATTTTATAGCAAGCGGTGACACACTTTCTACTTCCAACTATGAAATACGAAGATTCGATACTTCAGCTCAAACAACCGATCCTAGAGATATTACATTTAGTAATGATGGAAAAAAAATGTTTACAGTTGAACAACAAACAAAAAGTGTATTTGAATATATTTTATCAACACCTTACAACATATCGACAGCTTCTTTTGTCCAAAGCCTATCAGTTAGTGGTCAATCTAATTTACCTTTTAAAGTTAAGTTTAACAATGATGGATCAAAAATGTTTATTGCTGGAAGAGGAGTAAAAAAAGTATTTGAATACTCGCTCTCTACAAATTTCGATATATCATCGGCATCAGTAACGTATACTGGAAATTTTATTAATGTTTCATCGCAACTTGGTAATCAATTAAATGGTCTAACTTTTAGTCCTGATGGCAAAATTATGATTGTTAGTGAGCAAGCTTTTGGCTTGCATCAATATTCATTAAACAAAAGTTTTGATCTTTCGGGTGGAGCTAATTTTATAAGATCTGCTGCAGTGACAACACTTTTGAATGGATCTACACATAATGGTATAGTGTTCAATCAAAGTGGTACGAGATTGTTTATGGTAGACTCACAAAAAAATGCTGTTAATCAATATACTTTATCTGAGGGTTTTAATATTGCGACAGCTTCTTTTGATGGTGGTGCAAGGGATACCGAGACTGACGCCAGTAGTATAGACTTTAGTCCCTCCGGGTTAAGAATGTATGTTGCAGGAATTGATGATTTAGTTAAAGAGTATCACTTGCCTTGTCCGTTCAATCTTTTTGCAGGAAAATGTACAGAGATTACAGAAGGAGACAGAAGAGGAGTAGCTGAAGCTCAAATTAATATTGCAAATAGAACAATTGAACACTCAACAGACACAGCGCTCAATCGTCTAAAATGGATAAGACGAAATAAAGATCTTCAAGATTTAAGCTTTAGAAATATTAAACTTAATTTTTCTAATGAAATGTTAGCTTCTCTTGCTGAGGCTATTCAAATTTCAACATCTCCTAAAGAAAAAAGTAAAAACAAAGATATTTTTTATTGGGCTGAAGGGAGTTTAGCTTTTGGTAAAGTTCGAGAAACCGATACTTCATCTAAGAAAAAAATCTATACCGATGGTATCACCATTGGTGCTGACAAGTTTACTGATGATCAAGAAATAAAAGGGCTAGCGTTTAGATTTAGTGAAAATGACGTGAAAGTTGGTATTGATGGAAGTAGGCTAGATACAGATACTTACAATTTAACCTATTATTCAACTACTCCAGTAAAAGATGACAATAGATTTTTAGATGCGGTTGTTGGTATTGGTGCACTTTATTCAGATATCTTAAGTGTTTTAGATGGAAATAAATTAACTGGAAATAGAAATGGTAAACAAATTTATGGAACTTTAAAATTGAAAGAGGAGATTAAAAAAGATGAGCTTACCTTAATTCCTGCTGCTCAAATTGATTTAGGTTACACATTGTTAAGCAGCTATTCTGAGAGTGGAAAAACTGCAATGAGATTTGATAAACAAAGCATTCAGTCAAGAAATTTAAGATTATCTCTAGCTTCAGTTGAAACATTAAATAATAAAAAATATAAAATGAAAAGACATGGTAAGATTGAATATCAAGCTAATTTACATCGATCATCTAACATCAAGTATTCCTACATTAGTGATAGCTCAACTAAATATGATACCGAATTAAATTCTGGAGCATTACATAATATTAATGGTGAATTAGGTGTTGATATTATTTATGATGACAACTTTAGTTTATTTTTTATTGTTGAACACAATTATAAACATAGAGTTGGTTATACGAATAAAATTCATATAGCTATTGGTTATCTACCGCAAAAGAATACTAATTTTGCTTTTAAAATTGAAGGAGATGAAATTTTAAAATCAAAATATATTTATACTAAAAATGTTAATGGTTTGGATATTGATTTTTATTTATTAAATAATAATGCAATGAGACCCGAAACATTTGATGAAATCGCTTTGAATTTAAGAAAAGTTTTTTAAAAACATTATTTTAAAAGCTCTTGAAGTTTATTTTCTTTCTCTAACGCTCTGACCTC
>QCDD01000017.1 GCA_003281045.1 Pelagibacteraceae bacterium AG-349-L23
TTTTTATTATTGGCCTTTTTATTTTTTTCACAGCAAAATATTATTTTTCTGATGCCTATAAAAAAAAATCTTATAGATCACTCAATAATATCGAGAAAAAGATAAATACTTATTCGGAAAAATTACCAATTTTAGAAGATGATACGAAAAATATTATTGAATACGTTGAGCAAACAACCAATAAAAAAAAGAAAAAATTTAATTTTTGGAAGTTATTAGAAAATAATGAATAAACGTCGATCATTTATTGTTGGTATCAAATCAACAAAACTTTCAGTAAAAGAAAAGTCATTTCTTGAAAAATATAAACCCTGGGGAGTTATCTTATTTACAAGAAATATTAAAAATATTGATCAAACCCTAAAACTCACCACATCAATCAGAAAATTATTCAAAGATAAAAAATATCCTATTTTAATCGATCAAGAAGGGGGTAAAGTTAATCGGTTAAAAAATATTATATCATTCGATAATTTGACTTCAGAATTTTTTGGAAAAAAATACGTTAAAAATGTGGATGAATTTAAATTTTATTATAAATTATTTATTGATAAAACTTCATATTTATTAAAATCTCTTGGTATTAACATTAATACTTCTCCTGTCTTAGATTTAAGAATTAAAGGTGCATCAAATATCATTGGGAATAGATCTTTTTCTAATAATCCCAAAATTGTATCTAAAATAGGAGATTATTGTATCAATTATTTCCATCAAAATGGTATTGGAACAGTCATAAAGCATATTCCAGGACATGGTCTTGCAAAAGTAGATAGTCACCATTTTACTCCAATGGTTAATAAAAAATTGAGTTATTTAACCAAGAAAGATTTTCTTCCATTTAAAAATAAAAAAACTTTTTTTGCTATGACCGCTCACATAATTTTTACTCAAATTGACAAAGAAAATTGTGTTACTCACTCAAAAAAATTTATTAAATTAATTCGTAATAAAATTGGTTTTAAAGATATTTTGATTTCTGATGATTTATCTATGAAAAGTCTTAAGGGTAATTTAAAGGAAAATACAATCAAAACGTTTAGTGCAGGTTGTAATTTAGCCCTACATTGTAATGGAAATTTAAATGAAATGAAAATTGTAGGAAATAATTCACCATTGATAAATCCTTTTCTCATTAAAAAAACATCACAATTTTACAAAATTTTAAGTTAATATTGATTGATGATTGAAAATGATTCTGAACTTTTTAAAGTAGATGTTGAAAATTATAATGGACCATTAGACGTTCTTTTAGATCTTGCAAAAGCTCAAAAAGTTAATCTTGAGGATATATCTATTACAAAATTAGCAGATCAGTTTCATGATTTTATTACTCAAGAAAAAAAATTAAATTTAGAAATTGCTTCAGAATACTTATTAATGGCAACATGGTTAGCATATTTAAAATCAAAATTACTATTACCAGGCACCCCTGAAGAAGAGTTTAAAGTTCAAGAAGTAGCTGAAAAATTAAAACTTCAACTTAAGAAACTTGAATTAATAAGGTTATTATCTGAACAGATGCTTAAAAGAAAAAGGTTGGGAAGAGAAATAAGAACTAGGGGTATGAGAGCAGGCATAAGACCCATCTACAATAGTGAATATAAATTAAATTTATTTGACCTCATGAAAACCTATTCTACTATAATTATGACTAAAGATTTTCAGAGAATTAATATTCCAAAGTTACCAGTTTTTACAACAGAAGAAGGTATAAAAACTATTAAAGATTTTTTTGGAAAATTAATGGATTGGAAAAAATTAGATGATTTAATACCGAAAAATTTTAAAAGTGGATCAAAATATAAACGAACTGGTAAAGCAGGAATATTTGCAGGGTCTCTTGAGTTAGTCAAGGAGGGCAACCTAAGCATAAAACAAGAAAACCTCTTTGATGATATTTATATAAAAGAAAACAAATGATAAAAAAAAAGATTAAGAAAAAAGATAATATTATTAATTTTCCAACTAAATTATCTTCAATTGAAAAGGAAATTGAAGGAATTGTTTTTGCTGCTGCAGAACCATTAGATATTGAAACTATTGAAAATAAGATTTCTAAAAAAACTGATGTTGAAAAAATTTTGTTAAAATTACAAGCTGAATATTCAAATCGGGGTATTAACTTAGTTTGTATATCTAAAAAATGGTCTTTTAGAACTTCACCTAATCTTTCAAATTTAATGACCCAAGAAAAAACTGTTGAAAAAAAATTATCAAAAGCTGCGATAGAAACTCTTGCTATAATTGTTTATCATCAACCAGTTACTCGTGCAGAGATAGAAGAAATAAGAGGTGTAGCTTTTGGAACAAACACCTTGGAAATTTTGATGGAATTAAATTGGGTTAAACCCGGTGGACGAAAAAATGTCCCTGGTCGACCTATTCAATATGTTACGACGGACGACTTTTTAAGTCATTTTAATTTGCAAAAATTATCTGATTTACCAACAGTGGATGAACTTGGAGCCGCAGGTTTAATTGATAGTACTAATATTGATAATGCTATTTTTGGTACTGGAAAATTCTATAAAGAAAAACAAGATAATAAAAAAGAGGACATTTATTCAAATATTGATGAAATGTTAAGTAGCACTCTTGACTCGGAAGAGAAGAACTAAGCCTACAAATTAGACTTTTCAATTATTGATAAAAAGGTTATAAGTTTTCTATGAGCATTGGAATTTGGCAAATAGCAATCGTTGTAATACTTGTGGTATTATTATTCGGTAGAGGAAAAATTTCTAGCCTTATGGGTGATGTAGCAAAAGGAATAAAAAGTTTTAAAAAGGGTATGGCATCAGATGTGACTGATGACAATGAACCTAAAAATATTTCTGACGATAATCAAGATTCGAACAAAAAAGAATAAATCACATGCCTACTATTGGTTGGTTTGAGATTTTAATTGTAGTTGCAATAGCTATTGTAGTCTTGGGTCCTAAGGACTTTCCGATAATGCTCAAAAAAGTTGGTTCATGGATCGGCACTGCAAAAAAATATGTCAATAATATTCAAAATGAAGTCTCAAATATTGATCTTGAAGATAATAAAATAGAAAAAAAAGAAGAAAAAAAAGATGAGTCATGACGAAAATGAAAGTGGCTTTGTAAGTCATTTAGCTGAGTTAAGAAAAAGACTAATTCATAGTTTTATTTTTTTAATAATCTTTTTTATAGGATGTTATTTTTTTGCTGAACATCTTTATGGTTTTTTAGTAGAGCCATATGCACAAGCGGTTAAAGATGATGGAACTGATAGACGACTTATTTTCACAGCTTTACAAGAAACTTTCCTTACCTATTTGAAAGTATCTTTTTTCACAGCTTTTTTTGTTACTTGTCCATTTATTTTGATGCAGGTTTGGAAATTTATTGCTCCTGGTCTTTATAAACATGAAAAAATTGCAATTTTACCTTATTTAGTTTTAACCCCAATCTTATTCTTACTAGGGGGTATGTTGGTTTATTATTTAATAATGCCCTTAGCGATAAAATTCTTTTTATCTTTTGAAAGCTCTGGTCTTTCAACAAATTTACCAATTCAACTAGAAGCAAAAGTAAACGAATATCTTTCATTGGTAATGAAACTTATATTTGCGTTTGGCATAAGTTTTCAATTACCTGTTGTGTTGAGTTTGTTAGCGAGGGTAGGGTTAGTTGATTCTGATTTTTTAAAGAAAAGAAGAAAATATGTTGTGGTAATTATATTCGCAGCCGCAGCTTTACTCACACCCCCAGATCCCATAACACAAATTGGTTTAGCGATACCATTATTAATTCTATATGAATTATCAATATTTTCAGTAAAACTTATTGAGAATAAAAATTTAAAAAATTCTGATGCATAACATTAAAGAAATTAGAAAAGATTTTGATGCATTTTCAAAAGCATTAAGAAAAAGATCAATTGATATAGATCTTAATAAACTCAAAAAATTAGATATAGATAATAGAGATTTAATTCAAAAAAAAGAAACATTAGAAAAAGAAAAGAAAGATATTTCAAAAACAAAAGATAAGGCTTTATTTTCTAGGTCAAAAGAAATTACACAATCTATTGATAAAATTACTGATCAACAATCAAAAATTAAATCAGACTTAGATGAAATTTTATCAAGTATTCCTAATATACCTCACGACGATGTGCCTGTAGGATCTAGTGAAAATGAAAATGTTGAATTAACTAAATCGGGTCAGATTCCTAATTTTGAATTTACCCCAAAATCACATTACGAATTAGGTGAAAAACTTGGCATGTTAGATTTTGATCTTGCCACAAAAACCACTGGCTCACGATTTGTTTTTGTTAAGAATAAATTAGCATTACTTGAAAGAGCAATTTCAAATTTTATGCTTGATATACATACTTCAAAAAATGGATATGAGGAAATTTCACCACCTTTATTAGCATCAGAAAATACAATGTTCGGAACTGGTCAATTACCTAAATTTGAAAATGATCAATTTGAAGTAAAATTAGAAGAGGGAAGTGGTAGAAAATTTTTAATTCCTACAGCAGAAGTTATTTTAACCAATATTGTAAAAGATAAAATTTTAGATCTTAAAACATTACCGATGAGATTTGTTGCTTCTACCCCATGTTTTAGAAAAGAAGCTGGTAGTTATGGTAAAGATACAAAAGGGATGATTAGACAACATCAATTTTATAAAGTTGAATTAGTTAGTATTGTGGAACAAAATAAATGTCTTGAAGAATTAGAGAGAATGACAAATTGTGCCACAGGAATTTTGGATTTGTTAGAGTTACCATATAGAAAAATGATTTTATGTAGTGGAGATATGGGATTTAGTGCAGAAAAAACTTACGATATAGAAGTATGGTTACCTTCAGAAAACAAATATAGAGAAATATCTTCATGTTCATCATGTTCAACTTTCCAGGCAACACGGATGAAAGCTAGATATAAAAATTCAAATAAAGAAACAGTATTTGTTGGAACACTTAATGGAAGTGGTTTAGCAGTGGGTAGAACTCTTATTGCCATATTAGAAAATTTTCAGCAAAAGGATGGGTCTATTAGTATTCCAAAAGTGCTTAGACCTTATATGAATAATCTAGAAAAAATTAGTCTGAATTAAAGTTGTTTTAACTAAAGAGATAGTATAAAAATTCATTTTTAATTAAGGAGTTTTATGGAAAGTTCAGGAATAGGTCAATTTATACCACTAATATTAATTTTTGTTATTTTTTATTTTTTCTTGATAAGACCACAGCAAAAAAAAGTTAAAGAGCATAAAGCTATGGTCGAGGGTTTAAAAAAAGGTGATAAGATTGTAACTTCAGGCGGTATTACAGGAACCATAACCAGAGTTGTAGACAACGATAAAATAGAAGTTGAGGTTGCTGAAAATGTGACTGTTGAAGTTATCAGAGGTACAGGTGTACAAAGTCTGATGAACTCTCAAGAAGTTAAAAAGTAATTTTGTTAAAGTAAAGTGTTATATTTTTCAAAATTCAGAATAATATCAGTAATATTAATTTCTCTATTTTTTATTTTAATTGCCTCATCAAATTTATTTAAGTTTGAAAATAACTTACTAAATAAGAAAATTAATCTTGGATTAGATCTTCAGGGAGGTTCTTACCTCCTACTCGAAATTGATAATAATCCAGTTATTGAGCAAAAAATACAAAATCTTTCAATTACCATTAGAAATTATTTCAAAGACAAAAATATAAGAATTAAAAATTTAAAAATTTTAGGAAAAAAATTATCTTTTTCTGTAGATGAAAACTTTAAACAAACTATTCTAGATACGTTTAATGATGAGGAAAGTGAATTAAATCCTTATTATCCAAGATTTAAATCTCATCAATTAGATATCAGTGAGGAAAATAATATTTTTTTTGTCAATTACTCAACCCAAGGTATTGTTAAACTAAAAACATCTTCTCAAGATCAAGCATTAGAAATTGTAAGAAGAAGAATTGATGAGATAGGAACTAATGAACCCAATATTCTAAAAAGAGGAAACGACAGAATTCTTGTTGAATTACCTGGATTAGATGATCCAATGAGAATTAAATCATTGCTTGGTAAAACTGCAAATCTTACATTTAGATTTGTAACTAATAACGATCAAGACTCTTTTGGAGCGGAAAAACTTAGTTATGAAGATGAGTCTGAAGAAGATGCTCTAGTAAGTAAAAGAATTATTTTAAGTGGAGACAATCTGCTAGATGCTCAACCAAGAATGGATAGTGAGACGAATGAAACAGTGGTTACATTTACACTTGATAGAGTTGGAGCTAAAAGATTTGGTAAAGCTACATCGACTGGTATTGGTAAACAATTAGCAATAGTATTGGATGGTAAAATTATAAGTGCGCCGGTTATAAGAGATACAATTGCAAGTGGATCAGGTCAAATCAGTGGAGGATTTACTTTTCAATCAGCAACAGATTTAGCTCTTTTATTAAGATCTGGTGCATTACCTGCACCTTTAAATATTATTGAGGAACGAACAGTTGGTCCCGACTTAGGACAAGACTCAATTAATGCAGGGATGATTGCATTAGCAATTGGTTTTGTATTAGTAATAGTATTTATATTTGTTAAATATAAGGTATTTGGTTTAATTACCAATATAACATTAATACTTAACCTTTTCTTACTCATTGGAATATTGACTATATTCGAGGCGACCTTAACTCTTCCAGGGATCGCTGGAATAATTTTGACAGTTGGTATGGCAGTCGATGCAAATGTTTTAATCTTTGAGAGAATTAAAGAAGAGCTAAAAAATGAAAAAAATAATTTAATAGCTTTTGATAGTGGTTACACAAAATCTAGAACTGCTATACTTGATGCAAATATAACAACATTATTAGCAGCTATTATTTTATTTTTTATGGGCTCAGGTCCAATCAAAGGTTTTTCACTTACACTTGGGATTGGAATATTTACAACATTATTTTCAGTTTATTTCATAGCAAGGTTATTGACTGTTTTGTATGTGTACAGAAACAAAGAAAAAGAAGGTTTAATTTAAATGATTGCTTTTAACAAATATTATAATCAATTTAACATACTCTCTATATCCTTAGTCGTTATTTCTTTATTTTTACTGACTTTCAAAGGTCTTAACTTTGGAATAGATTTTAAGGGCGGAACGTTAATTGAATTAAGATCAACTGACAGCAAAATTAATGTGTCATCTCTAAGAGATAATTTAAATTCTATGAATTTGGGTGATGTTTCAGTAAAAAATTTTGGCAATGAGACAGACTTTCTTATTAAATTTGAAATTAATAATAACAAAAATATTATTGAGGAAATTAAATCAAATTTAGATAAATCATTTGGCAATACTTTTGATTTTAGAAGAGTTGAAAACGTAGGACCGAAAGTAAGTGCTGAGTTACTTAAATCTGGAGTAATAGCTATCGCAGTGGCATTAACTTTAATGTTAATTTACATTTGGATCAGATTTGAATGGCAATTTAGTTTAGGAGCTATATTAGCTTTATTTCATGACGTGTTAGTAACCCTAGGTTTATTTTCATTGCTTGGTCTTGAAATCAATTTATCTATTATTGCAGCTGTATTAACTATCGTTGGTTACTCCATGAATGATACAGTGGTTATTTTTGACAGAGTAAGAGAAAATTTAAGAAAATATTCTGATATTAAGATTTACGATTTAACTAATATCTCCATTAATGAAACATTATCTAGAACCTTAATTACATCAATAACAACTTTATTAGCTTTGCTATCTATATTTTTCTTTGGTGGTGAGATACTAAAAGGTTTTTCTTTAGCTATGATATTTGGTGTAATTTTTGGTACTTATTCATCTATCTACATTGCCAATACAGTTTTGGTTAGATTAAGAGTTTCACAAAAAACTGTTTTAAGAGAAGACGAAAGTAATTAATAAAGGTTTTGAGCAGCCACCATAGTCAGTAGCATTGGTATTGACAATAAAGTATTAGTTCTTGAAAATAACATAGCAGTTCTTGCTGACTTAGCTTTTAGATCAGGTTCACATTCAACAATACCCAAAGCTCTTTTCTGATTTGGCCATATTACAAACCACACATTAAATGCCATAACTAGACCTAACCACATTCCAATTCCAATGGCCGTGTGTTTTGGAATGCCAGATCCTATACTTAAAGTCATTGCATCATGCAAATATCCATTAAGACCTGCAAGTGCCAAACCTGATAGAACTGTAAATGCAGCACCCCATCTAAAATAAAATAATGCAGCTGGCGCAATTACTTTACCTATAGCTGGTTTCTGTTCATCTGGAATTTTAGCCATATTTGGGATTTGAACAAAATTAAAATACCATAATAAGCCAATCCACATTATACCAACTACCACATGCACAAATCTTGCAAACCAACTCCAAAAAAGTGCATCAAAACTAAAACCATCATTTTGATAAAATAAGCCTAAAAATAACAAAACTGCAATGGCTAAAGAAACGTGAATAGTTTTTGATAAAGATGAAAGTAAATTGCCCATAATTAATTGTATACTGATTTAGAGTGAGATGACAATGGTATTTATTGTAAAAGATTTTTTAAAAATTTACCCGTGTAACTTCCATTAACTTTACAAATTTCCTCAGGTTTTCCCTCAGCGATAATTTTTCCACCTTTTACACCACCCTCAGGACCCATATCGACAATATAATCTGCAGTTTTTATGACATCTAAGTTGTGTTCTATAACAACCACTGTGTTACCTAATGAAACAAATGTATGTAAAATTTCTAATAATTTTTTGATGTCGTGTTGGTGAAGACCAGTAGTTGGTTCATCTAATATGTACATTGTTCTTCCTGTCGATCTTTTTGATAATTCTTTAGCTAATTTAATTCTTTGCGCTTCACCCCCTGAAAGTGTTGTAGCTTGCTGACCAATTTTTATATATCCTAGACCAACTTTTTTTAATGTAAGCAATTTAGTCTTTATATTTGAAATATTTTCAAAATATTCACATCCTTCATCAACAGTCATGTTCAAAACATCCGCGATACTTTTATCTTTGAATTTTATCTCTAATGTTTCCCGATTATATCTGGTTCCTTTACACTCATCACATTGTATGTAGACGTCCGGGAGAAAATGCATTTCATAAGTAATAACTCCATCTCCTTCACAAGCTTCACACCTACCTCCTTTGACATTAAAAGAGAACCTTCCTGGTTTGTATCCCCTTGTTTTTGACTCAGGTAACCCTGTAAACCAATCTCTAATTGGCCCAAAAGCTCCAGTATAAGTTGCTGGATTAGATCTTGGGGTACGACCAATTGGTGATTGGTCAATATCAATTATCTTATCGATTAATTCTGTGCCTTTGAAACCTTTGAATGGTTTTGGAATTTTTCTAGATTTATTATTATTCAAAGTTAAGTTTAATGCGTTGTATAATGTCTGTAAGATCAATGTTGACTTACCACTTCCTGATACACCGGTAACACAAGTTAAACTACCTAAAGGTATTTTTAGATTAACATTATTCAAATTATTACCAGTCGCACCTGTTATTTCAAGAAACCTTCCATTTTTTGCTAATCTTCTTTTCTTGGGAACATCAATTCTTAATTTGTTTGAAAGATATTTTCCTGTGATACTAATTTTATTTTTTGTTATCTCATCAAAAGTTCCTTGTGCAACAACTTCACCACCTTTGTTTCCCGCTTCAGGACCAAGATCAATAATATGATCTGCATTTTCCATCGTTTCAGTATCATGCTCAACTACTATTACTGTATTTCCCAAATCTCTTAATCTTTTAAGAGCATTGATCAGTTTTACATTATCTTTTTGATGCAAACCAATAGATGGTTCATCTAAAACATATAACACTCCAGTTAAACCAGATCCAATTTGAGATGCTAAACGGATTCTTTGTGCTTCTCCTCCTGATAAAGTACCAGACTCTCTTGATAATGTTAGATAATCAAGACCAACATTTAAAAGAAAATTTAATCTTTCATTAATTTCTTTGAGGATATGTTCGGCAATTTTGACTTGTCTTTTATCTAAATTGAATTTTAAATTTTCAAACCATTTTGCAGCATCTAAAATTGATTTTTCAGTCACTTCACTAATGTGTAAGCCGTCAATTTTCACACATAATGCTTCATCTTTTAATCTATGACCATTACATCTCTCACATTTAGTATCTGACTGATATTGGGCTATTTCCTCTCTTTTCCAATCACTATCAGTTTCTAAATATCTTCTCTCTAAATTATTTATTACCCCTTCAAATGTTTTTTTATGTGAGTATTTTTCATAACCATCATCATATGAAAATTTGATTTCTTCATCATCAGATCCATAAAGAAGGATATCCTTTATTTTTTTTGAAAGTTTTGACCATTTTTCATCTAATGAAAAACTATAATGTTTTGCTAATGAAGATAATGTTTGTGCATAGTATAAAGTCGTTGTTTTAGCCCAGGGTTCAATAGCACCATCGGCAATACTTTTTTTATGATTTGGTACTACTAAATTTGGATCAACATTTAGTTTTATTCCAATTCCCTCACATTCCTCACAAGCGCCAAAGGGACTGTTAAATGAAAAAAGTCTTGGCTCAATTTCTTCAATTGTAAAGCCACTTTCAGGACATGCAAATTTAGTCGAAAATATTAATTTTTCTACTTTTCTATACTTTTTTGGTAAGGTTTCATCTTCATATTCTACGAATACTAATCCATTCGCTAAATTTACCGATGACTCAATACTTTCAGCTAATCTGTTTCCTAAAGATGAATTTAGAACTATCCTATCGACCAGAATATATATGTCATGCTTAATTTTCTTATTTAATTCAGGAACTTTATCAATATCATAAATTATATCGTCTACTTTGATCTTTCGAAAACCTCTTTTTTTATAATTTAGGATTTCTTTTTTATATTCTCCCTTTCTCCCTCTGACTACTGGAGCGTAAATATATATTGTTGACTTTTTTGGCAGTTCTTTAATTTTATCCACAATTTGTGTAATCGTTTGTGATGTGATTGGTTTACCTGTAAAAGGAGAATAGGGTATACCCGCTCTAGCATATAAAACACGCATGTAATCATATATTTCAGTTACTGTAGCAACAGTTGATCTTGGATTTTTAGAAGTATTTTTCTGCTCTATTGATATAGCGGGGCTTAACCCCTCAATTAAATCAACATTTGGCTTTTTCATCTTATCTAAAAACTGTCTTGCATAAGCAGATAAACTCTCAACATACCTTCTTTGACCTTCTGCATAAACTGTATCAAAAGCTAAAGACGACTTTCCTGATCCTGATAGACCAGTTATGACAACAAATTTATCTTTAGGTATCTCTAAAGAAACATTTTTTAAATTGTGTTCTTTAGCTCCCTTAATAACTATCTTTTTCATCATAATTTTTGTTGCTTTAACTTAATAAAATTAATATTCAGAGTAAATTGTGGTATAGTTCTAATTAACAAATTTAACAAATATTAAAATATTATGGCTGGAAGTTTAAATAAAGTACTTTTAATTGGTCGTTTGGGCGCAGATCCAGAGATTAAACAAATGGTAAACGGCAAAAGCGTTGCACGATTAAGTCTGGCAACAAGTCAATCTTGGAAAGATAAGAATACTGGTGAAAAAAAAGAAAAAACAGAATGGCACCGTATAGTTGTATTCAATGAGGGATTGGTAAATGTTGTTCAACAATATTTAAAAAAGGGAGCCCAAATATATGTTGAAGGACAATTAACGACAAGAAAATGGAAAGATGAGCAGTCTGGTCAAGACAAATACTCGACTGAAATTGTTATTCAAGGATATAACTCATCTTTAACTATGTTAGGTGGAGGTAATTCAGGTGGAAGTATTTCAAATGATAATACTCAATCTAGTAGTGATGACATGTCACAAATTTCAAATGACATGGATGATGAAATTCCATTTTAATATTTATGCAAAAAACTGAAATTCCTGAGGATAAGAATATAAAATTAATCTCAATGCATGATGAGATGAGTTCATCTTATCTATCATATGCAATGAGTGTTATAGTCAGTAGAGCACTTCCTGATATACGAGATGGTTTAAAACCAGTTCATAGAAGAATTTTGTATGCGATGTACAAAGGTGGATATGATTGGTCAAAACAATTTAGAAAATCCGCAAGAATTGTTGGAGATGTTATTGGTAAGTATCACCCGCATGGAGATCAGTCAGTTTATGATGCTCTAGTAAGAATGGTTCAGGATTTTTCAATGAGCTTGCCTTTAGTTGATGGACAGGGAAATTTTGGATCTATTGATGGCGATCCCGCTGCTGCGATGAGATATACAGAAACTAGATTATCTAAAGTTTCACAATATTTAATTGATGATATCGAAAAAAATACAATTTCATTTAAAAATAATTACGATGAAACGGAGAAAGAACCAACAGTTTTACCAGCTCAATTTCCTAATTTATTAGTAAATGGTGCGGGTGGGATTGCAGTTGGAATGGCAACTAGCATACCACCACATAATCTAGGTGAAATAATTAACGGAACATTAGCTTTAATTGAAAATAAAGATATTAAAATTAAAGATCTTATGAAGCACATACCTGGACCTGATTTTCCAACTGGAGGAGTAATAATTGGAAAAGATATGATCAAACAAGGTTATAACAAAGGCAGAGGTTCTTTTAAAATTAGAGGTGAAATTTCCATAGAAAGTTTAAAAAATGGAAGAGAAAGATTAGTTATCACATCAATTCCTTATCAAGTTAATAAATCTGTTTTGAATGAGAGAATTGCTCAGCTTGTTAGAGAAAAAAAAATTGAGGGTATAAGAGATATAAGAGATGAGTCTAATAGAGAAGGTATCAGAGTTTCAATAGATTTGAGAAGTGGAGTAGAACCTGAAACAGTAAAAAGACAACTTTACAAGAATACACAAATTGAAAGTTCATTTGGATTTAATACACTTGCAATTGTTGATGGCAAACCTGAAACTTGTAACTTAAAAGATTTCTTATCAAATTTTTTATCCTTTAGAGAGGACGTCGTAGTCAAAAAAACAAAATTTGACTTACAAAAAGCAGAGGAACGAGCACATATCTTAATAGGTCTATCGGTATCAGTTGAAAATTTAGACAAAGTTATCAAAATAATCAGATCATCAAAAAATCCAGAAGATGCAAAGAAATCTCTTTTACAAACAAAATGGAAAATTAATAAGTCAAAGAAATTAATTTCACTTGTAGAAAGTTCAAAATCAAAAACTTTATACTCTTTATCAACTTTACAAGTTAATGCTATTTTAGAATTAAGATTGCAAAAACTGACAGCGTTAGGAATAAACGAAATTGAAATAGAAATTAAGAAGTTAGCTGAATTAATTACAAAATATAAAAAGATAATTTCATCTAAGAAAGAATTGTTAAAAGTAATCAGTGAAGAGTTAAAGAATATAAAAGATAAATATTCATCACCTCGAAGAACTAAAATAATTGATGCTGTATTAAATTACGATATAGAAGAAACGATTCAAAAACAATCTGTATTGATCACAGTTACATTGCAGGGTTACATTAAACGTGGATCTTTAAATAGTGTAAAGACACAAAAAAGAGGTGGTAAAGGAAAAACTGGTATGACTACTAGAAATGAAGACTCTGTAGTCCAAACTCTATCAGTTAACACTCATACCTCAGTTTTGTTTTTTTCTACAGAAGGTTTAGTTTATAGAATAAAAGCCTGGAAAATACCTGAGGGATCTTCAGTTTCTAAGGGAAAATCATTGTTTAATATTCTTCCACTAAAGAACCATCAGTCAATAAGCTCTATTATGCCTTTTCCTGATAACGAGTCTGAAATGAAAAATTATCAAATTGTTTTCGCGACAGCTCAAGGAAAAATCAGAAAAAATAGTTTAGAGGATTTTTCTTCAATCAATACATCTGGAAAAATTGCAATGAAATTAGACAATAATGATAAAATTGTGGGAGTTAAAATTTGCAAGGATGATCAAGATATAATTTTAAGTACCAAATTAGGAAAATGCATACGTTTTGAATCTAAAAAATTGAGAGTTTTTAAGGGTAGATCCTCTAAAGGAATTAAAGGTATTGTTTTGTCTCCAAACGATCAAATTGTCTCTCTTTCAATTATAGATAATGATAAATCAAAAAAAAATGGGAAGAGATCAAAAGATGAGCAATCAGAATTAAAAGCTAAAGAAAAGTTCATATTATCAATAACAGAAAATGGTTTTGGTAAAAAAACTAGTCATACGGAATATAGAGTAACTAATAGAGGTGGGAAGGGAATTATCGGAATTATAAATTCACCAAGAAATGGTAATATCTCATCCTCTTTCCCTGTATATGATGGTGATGAAATACTTATATCTACTAACAAAGGAAGAGTAATACGTGTAGCGGTAAAAGAAATTAGAACTGCGGGTAGAAATACTCAAGGTGTTAGAATTATTAAATTAACTGGAGAAGAAAAAGTTGTTTCAGCTGATAAAATAGATGATAACTTAGTTTAATGAATAAAGTTGCAATCTATCCTGGAACATTTGATCCAATTACGTTTGGCCATATTGATGTTATTAAAAAAGGTTTAAAACTTTTTGATAAGATTGTTGTTGCAGTATCTAACGTTGAAAATAAGGATTATTTATTCGATTCTGATGAACGAATTGAAATTGTAAAAAAAGCATTATTTTATGATTTGAAACTGAACAAAAAAAAAGTTGTCGTAATTTCTTTTAGCTCTTTAACCACTGAATTATGCAAAAAATATAAATCAAATATTATTTTAAGAGGATTAAGAGCAGTTTCAGATTTTGAATATGAATTTCAATTAGCAGGGATGAATAGAAAATTAAATAAGAATATTGAAACTCTTTTTTTAATGTCTGATGTTGAAAATCAGATTATTTCATCAAGATTTGTTAAAGAAATAGTAAATTTAAAAGGTGATATCAAAAAATTTACTACCAAAAGTACAATTAAATTACTAAAAAGAAAATATGAATAAAATTTTAATAAATATATTTATTTTCTTTTTTTTAACCATAAACCAAGTAATGTCAGAGGAGAATATTATGATTTTGAAACTTAAAGATGGAGATGTTAAAATTGAATTATTTGAAGATGTAGCACCTAATCATGTTAAAAGAATTAAAGATTTAGCTAATAGCGGTAAATATGATAATGTTGTTTTTCACAGAGTTATTGATGGTTTCATGGCACAAACTGGTGATGTAAAATTTGGAAATTCATCATCAAGTGATTTTGATTTAAGAATGGCAGGAATGGGAGGATCAGATTTACCAGACCTAAAACAAGAATTTAATAATTTACCCCATGATAGAGGAACTTTATCTATGGCTAGATCACAAGATCCAAATAGTGCAAATAGTCAATTTTTTATTTGTTTTAAACCTGCTCCTTTTCTAGATAACCAATATACAGTTTTTGGAAAAGTGATCGAAGGAATGGAATTTGTTGATAAAATTAAACGTGGTGATGAAAACAATAATGGTTCCGTCACAGATCCAGATAAAATAATTAGTTTTAAATCATTATAATATTTAATGGCATTAAAAGAATTTGCCTTTAAATTATTGAACAAAGATGGCTATGCAAGAGAAGGAATTATAGAAACGCATAGAGGTATTATTAGAACTCCTGCTTTTATGCCAGTTGGAACTCAGGCAACTGTAAAAGCTTGTACGATTGACGATATCAAAAAAACTGGCTCAGATATAATTTTAGCTAATACATATCATTTAATGATCCGTCCAGGAGTTGAACGAATTCAAAACGCTGGCGGATTACATTCCTTTATGAATTGTGATTTACCAATACTTACTGACTCAGGTGGTTTTCAAGTAATGTCTCTTTCAAAATTAAATAAAATAGACCGAGAAAAAGGTGCAATTTTTAACTCTCATGTTGATGGAAAAAAATTTTATTTGAGCCCTGAAGAAAGTATAAAAATTCAACTAGGCTTGAACTCAGATATTGTAATGATCATGGATGAATGTCCAAAGAAAACAGATGACTATGAACTGATTAAAAAATCAATGGAACTATCATTATATTGGGCTGATAGATCCAAAAAAGCCTTTGGAAAAAATCCTCATAAAGCTCTTTTTGGTATAGTCCAAGGAGGCCTTTTTAAAGATTTGAGGCTTTTGTCTCTAAAAGGTTTGTTAAATCTAAATTTTGATGGATATGCCATTGGTGGTCTTGCAGTTGGTGAAACACAAGAGGAAATGTTTAAAGTTTTGGATGACATTAAGAAAAATCTTCCAGAAGATAAACCACATTATTTAATGGGTGTAGGTACACCTTCTGATATTTTAGGTGCAGTTAAAAGAGGAATAGACATGTTTGATTGTGTAATGCCGACTAGATCAGGGAGAACAGGTCTGGCTTTTACATGGAATGGAAGAATAAATATTAAAAATAATAAATATCAAAATGACAATTCACCTCTTGATGAAAAGTGTAAAAATTTAAATTTAAACAAATATTCAAAAAATTATTTGAATCATTTATTCAATACTAATGAAATTTTAGGGTCGATGCTTTTAACATTAAATAATATCAATTTTTATCAAGAATTAATGAGCGAAATAAGAAAAAATATTCAAAAAGGCACTTTTAATGAATTTCATGATAAATACATAGATAAGTTGTGATAAAGAAACTATATGTCTCATCAATTCCTATTTGAAATATTAAAATAAATATGTATATACGAAGTAATTTTGGGCCGTTAGCTCAGTTGGTAGAGCAATTCCCTTTTAAGGAATGGGTCGATGGTTCGAGTCCATCACGGCTCACCATCAATTAATACTTATATTTTAATTGGTGGGTAATCCAAAATTATACTATTTGTCCACTCGTTTATTTTTTTAATTCGATTGTCAGGTGAGGGGTGTGTGCTAAGAAACTCAGATTGTTTTTTTCCCTTACTAAATTTTTTCATTCTTTCCCAAATTTTAGGCGTTTCTCTTATATCGTAACCAGACAAAGAGGCAAAAATCATACCTAAATAGTCAGCTTCAGTTTCTTGCTTTCTATTGAAAGGGTTCATTATACCTAGTTGAGAGACCATACCAATAGTATTCATACCCGTTGTTCTATTAACTTGAGATAATTTTCCACCAGATAATATATCAATAACATTTGTCCCTACGTTTAAAACAACACCTCTGCTCGCTCGTTCTACGGAGTGTTTTGCTACAGCATGTGCAATTTCATGACCCATGACAGCAGCTAAGCCATCAGTATTTTTGGTTACTTCTAATATGCCTGAAAAAACTGCTATTTTACCTCCTGGCATACAAAATGCATTTCTCATATTTTTTTTATCGATTAATATATACTCCCAATCAAAACCAACTGTCGGATCATCAAGTTTTGATTGATAAAAATATTCCCCTATAGAATTTTCCATTCTTTTGCCAATTTCTTTAATTTGATTAAGTTTAGGTCCTGTTATTAATTTTTCTTTTTCCTTAATTTTTTCAAAAATTTGGGCTGCCTGAGCATTTAATTTAGCTTCAGGGATTAGTTTTAATTGTTTTCGATCAGTGATTGGTGCAGTAGCACATGAATTCAGAGCTAAACTACAACAAGTACAACCAACATAAG
>QCDD01000018.1 GCA_003281045.1 Pelagibacteraceae bacterium AG-349-L23
AATCTTGTATGCCCTTTTTTTGAATTTCTAATATAGCTCTTGAATTTTTATAGTCCCAGTATGGTCCAGATGAATAAAGAGATTTATTATTTTTTTTTTCGTCTCTTATTAATTCGTCAATTAACATAAAGCTTAAATCTCCATTTATGCCCCAATATATCGTAAATAATTTACTCTGAAACTTGTTTCATAGAGAGTTTTACTTTTCCTCTATCGAAACCAATAACTTTAACTTTTACCTCGTCACCTTCTTTCACTACATCAGTAACTTTAGCCACTCTTTTATCTGCAAGCTCTGAAATATGAACAAGTCCATCTTGTTTTCCTAAAAAATTAACAAATGCACCAAACTCCATAATCTTCATAACTTTACCTGAATATATTTTATTCAATTCAGCTTTTGCTGTGATATCTTTAATCATTTGCATAGCAATATTTCTTGAAGCCTCGTCTGGAGCAGCAACTGTTACAACACCCTCATCGTTTACATCGACTTTGGCACCTGATTTTTCAACAATCTCTCTAATTGTTGCGCCACCTTTTCCAATAACAGCAGCAATGTCTTTCTTATCAACATTAATTTTTTCCATTTTTGGAGTATGTTTTCCAACATCAGATCTTGATGCTGGTAATGCTTTATTCATTTCACCTAAAATATGAACTCTCCCCTCTTTTGCTTGACTTAGTGCCTGCTCCATAATTTCAAAAGTAATACCAGTAATTTTAATATCCATTTGTAGTGATGTAATTCCATCTTTTGTTCCAGCAACTTTGAAATCCATATCACCTAAATGATCCTCATCACCTAAAATATCTGATAACACGCTAAAATCATCACCCTCTTTAATTAGACCCATTGCTATACCTGCAACAGGTTCTTTTATTGGCACTCCCGCATCCATTAGTGCAAGTGATGTTCCACAAACTGTAGCCATTGATGATGAACCATTAGACTCTGTTATTTCTGATACTACTCTAAAAGTATAAGGAAATGACTCTTTCGAGGGTAATGAAGAATGAATTGCTCTCCATGCTAATTTACCATGACCTATCTCTCTTCTACCAGTCCCTATTCTACCAGTCTCACCAACAGAAAAAGGTGGAAAATTATAATGAAGCATAAACCTCTCTCTTTGTAATCCATCTAAGCTCTCAATTCTCTGTTCGTCATCAGATGTGCCTAAAGTGGCAGTTACGATTGCCTGTGTTTCTCCTCTGGTAAATAAAGCAGAACCATGTGTTCTTGGCAAAACACCAACCTCACATGAGATTGGCCTAACGTCAGATAAACCCCTGCCATCAATTCTTTTTTTATTTTTTAAAATATCTGTTCTGACAATTATTTTTTCAAGATTTTTTAGTTCAGAATTTACATCGAGATCAGTATAGTTTTCATCTTCCTCATAAAGTTTTTTTGCTTTATCAGTAATTTCTGAAATTTGATTTGATCTGTCTTGTTTGTCTCTTGTCGCAAATGCTTTTTTAAGATCATCTGTAAAAGTTTCCTCAAGTTTTTTCTTTACCTCAGATAAATCTTTCTTTTCAACAGTCCATTCAGGTTTTCTACATTCTTTAGCCAGTTCCTTTATTATTTCAATCACAGGAACAAAACCCTCATGGCCAAATTTTACTGCATTTAACATCTCTTCCTCTGTCAACCCGCTCGCTTCAGACTCAACCATAAGCACAGCATCTTTTGTACCAGCAACAACTAAATCTAATTTTGATTTTTCAAGTTCAGTTTTTGACGGATTCAAAACATATTTGCCATCGATATATCCAACCCTAGAGGCTCCGACAGGACCCATAAATGGCATTCCTGATATAGCTAAAGCTGCAGAGGATGCAATAATTGACAAAATATCTGCTTCATTTTCTTTATCATAAGAAATTACAGTTGGTAACAACTGAACTTCATTTTTAAATTCATCAGGAAACAATGGTCTGATGGGTCTATCAATTAATCTTGAGATTAATGTTTCACTCTCAGTTGGTCTTGCCTCCCTTTTAAAATATCCACCAGGAATTTTTCCTGCTGCATAATATTTTTCCTGATAATTTACAGATAATGGAAAATAATCCACGTCTGGATTCACTTTTTTTGCTCCAACGACTGTTGCTAAAACGACTGTTTCCCCACATGTTGCGATGATTGCTCCGTCTGCCTGTCTTGCTACTTTACCTGTTTCTAAACTTATCTTCTTACCTGCTACTTCAACTTCCTTCTTGTATACTTTAAACATCTCATTTCCATTTCATTCGTTTCGTTCTATTTCGTTCTATCTATCTTGATTCTTATTTTCTCAAATTCAATTTCGACAGGACATTCTTGTAAGAATCTACCTTATTTCTTTTAAGATAATCTAACAATTTTTTTCTTCTATTGACCGCTCTCAATAATCCAACAGATGAATGTTTATCTTTTTTGAATTGTTTTATATGTTTTGAAAGCGTTTCAATTTTTTCTGTTAACAAAGCAATTTGGATTTCTGACGATCCAGTGTCTTTTTCATGCATTGCTAATTCTTGAGCTTTTTTATTCATACTTCTTTTTTCCTATTTATTTGTTTGTTTAATTAAATTTTCTATTTTTTCAGCATACTCAAAAGACTCGTCTTTTCTAAAGAGTAGTTTTGGTAAAAATTTCATCACTACTTTTTGAGATAAAATTTTTCTAATTAAAAATGAGTATTCTTTCAAAATATTGACAGTTTCTTCTGCATTTTTTCCTCCGAGAGGGAGCACATATGCTTTGGCTATTTTCAAATCTTGACTCATTCTCACTTCAGTAACTGTTATAGTATTTGTTTCTAAATTTGGGACTTTAGCCTCATTTCTTATAAAAATCATGCTTAAAGATTGTTTAATCATTTCACCAACTCTTAACTGTCTCTGTGAAATTGGTTTTCCTATTCTATCTGCCATTATATTGTCCTCTCTTTAGATGTAACAATAAAAGCCTCTATTGTGTCGTTTTTTTTAAAATCCATGTAATCTTTGAGTCCAATTCCACATTCTTGACCATTGTTTACCTGTTTTACTTGATTTTTTTCTCTGAATAAACTTCCAACTTTTCCGGTAAAAACAATTGAACCATCTCTAATCACTCTTACATCTGAATTGCTATTAATTTCCCCATCAGTTACTTTGGAACCAGCAATTTTACCAGCCCCTGAAACTTTGAAAATTTCTAAAATTTGCGCAGTCCCAATCACTTTTTCTTCCACATCGGGAGTTAATAATCCAGACATTCTTTTTTTAACAAAATCTAAAACTTCATAAATTATATTGTATGATGAAATATTTATCTTTTCATTTTCAGCAAGTCTTTTGGCTTCCTTGCTTGGTTTTACATTAAACGCTATCAAAACTGCATTTGAAGCCTTTGCCAAAGTCACATCAGTTTCCGTAACCATTCCAATATCTGCCAAAATTATTTTTGGTTTTACCTCATCGTGCTTAATTTGACCGACAGCACTTTTTATTGCCTCTGAGGAGCCATGAACATCAGACTTAATTATAAGATTTAATTCTTCTGTGGACTTATTAGAAAAAGCAGATTCTTGAGTGGCAAAAGTCAGAGGATTTTTACCATCTTTGCTCTCTTGAGCTCTATTTTCGCTCAAAGTTTTAGCCTCTTTCTCGTTATCTAAAACTATAAAGTCATCTCCAGCTCTTGCAGCACCATTTATTCCAAGTATTTCTACTGGAGATGATGGCAGAGCTTCGTCAATATTTTTTCCTTTATCGTTAATGATAGCTCGAATTTTTCCCCATTTAAGACCACTTACAAAAAAATCTCCTTTTTTTAAAGTTCCTGTAGTTACAATTATTGTTGCAACTGGTCCTCTTCCAATGTCAATTTTCGACTCTAAAACAACCCCTGTGGCTTTTGACTCAAAATCAGTTTTAAGATCTAAAATTTCAGCTTGAAGAATGATTGCATCAATAAGTTTATCTAAGTTTGATTTATTTTTTGCTGATATCTCTACCATCAAAGTATCTCCTGATAAATCTTCAGCTATCAATTCATGCTCAAGTAATTGATTTTTAATTTTTTGAGGATCAGCATCGGGTAAGTCACATTTATTAATTGCTACAACTATCGGTACATTTGCAGCCTTTGCGTGTTTTATTGACTCAATAGTTTGAGGCTTAACACCATCATCAGCCGCAACAACTAGAACAACAATATCTGTAAGCTTTGATCCTCTTGCTCTCATTTCAGTAAAAGCTGCATGGCCTGGTGTATCAATAAATGTTAATCTATTAGACTGATGGTCTATTTGATAAGCACCAATGTGTTGGGTTATTCCACCAAACTCTCCCGATACCACATTTGCACTTCTCAAGACGTCTAAAACTGAGGTTTTACCATGATCAACATGACCCATAACTGTTATAATTGGTGGTCTATTTTTTAAATTTTCAGTTCTTGAAGCTTTAATTTTTTGGATAATCTCTTCTGCTTTTTCCTCTCGAATTGGATTATGACCAAATTCTTTTACTAAATATTCTGCAGTATCAGCTGCAAGATTTTGGTTTATTGTTACAGTTACTCCCATCCCAAACATATGTTTAATTATATTACTTGATTGTTCTGCCATTCTATTTGCAAGTTCTCTTACAGTGATTACTTCTGGGATATTTATATCTCTTTTAACAGGCTTTAAATTTTCTTGAACTTCTTCTTTAGTTAAACTTCTATTTTCTTTTTGTCTTGCCCTTTTAACAGAAGCTAAACTTCGTTCTCTAGCTTCAATTTGATCACTTAAAGCTCTAGAAACTGTTAATTTTAACTCCCTTTTTTTTATATTAGATTTTATCGATTTTTTATTCTTATTTTCATTTTCTTCTTTAAGTCTTTTGGTGGCTCTTTGCTCAGCTAATTTACGTCTTTCAAAATCACTTGTTAAAGGGGGTGATTTAGGAATGTAATTTTGTTTACCAAAAGTTCCTTTGTTACTTGTAAAATTACTTTTGATTTTTGATGTATTTGACTTAAATGAAACACCTCTACTAGAAAATTTACCAGTTTGTTTTTCAATTATTACAGAATTCTTTCCAAGATTTTTTGCTTTATCTATATTTTTGATAGACTTTTTGGCTATGCCACCTGATATTGTTAATTTTGTTTTTTTTTCCATAGCTCATCTCTCAATCTTCATAAACAATTTTTCTTGCAGACATAATAAGTTCATCTGCTTCTTCTTTTGATAAGGCAAAATCTTCCAAGTAACCTTGAATTTTTACTCTTTCGCCTTTCACTACATCATATCCACCAGTTAGCTCATCTGAAGCTAGATCAGCAAAATCTTGTAGTGTAAGAATTTTTTGATCACCTAGAGTAACCAACATTCCAGGAGTTAAACCTTTTAAATTAATTAGTCCATCATCTAAACCTAATTCTTTAATCCTCTCAGAAATATCTTCTTGATCTTTTTGATGAAACTCTTTTGCTCTCTCTATAAGAGCTTTCGCAGTTTCTTCCTCTATACCTTCGATTTTTAACAAATTTTCTGCTGAACTATCTTTTATATCGTCAATAGTGGAATAACCCTCAGCTACAAGAAGTTGTCCAAGTGTTTCATCTAACTCTAAATTCTTAACAAAGTTTTCCGTTTTCTCCTTAAACTCTAATTGTCTTCTTTCTGAGTCCTCTGCATCAGTCATAATATTTATTTCAAAATTTAATAATTTTGTAGCAAGCCTTACATTTTGTCCTCTTCTCCCTATAGCTTTACTTAAATTTTCCTCAGTGAGTATAACATCTAATTTTTTTCTCTCTAAATCTACGTTTACTCTTTGCACTTCAGCTGGAGATAAAGCATTAGATACTAATATTGCAGGATCCTCAGACCAATTTACAATATCAATTTTTTCACCTTGTAATTCATTAACAACTGCTTGGACTCTCGATCCTCTCATACCTACACATGCTCCAACTGGATCTAATGATGTATCAACCGCTTTAACACAAATTTTTGCTCTACTTCCTGGATCTCTAGAAGATGATTTAATTTCAATCAGACCATCATAAATTTCAGGAACTTCTTGAACAAAAAGTTTTTCCATAAACTTTGGGTGAGCTCTTGATAAAAAAATTTGTTGACCACGAGGCTCTCGTCTTACATCAAAACAATAAGCTTTAATTCTATCTCCAGCTTTTATATTCTCTCTTGGAATAATTTCATTCTTTTGAATTATTGCTTCTGTTCTTCCAAGATCTACTATTACATTCCCAAACTCTAATCTTTTTACTATTCCACTTAATATCGAGTCTTTTTTATCAATAAAATCATTAAATTGTCTTTCTCGCTCTGCTTCTCTTACATTAAAATTTATTACTTGTTTGGCCGTTTGGGCAGCTATTCTTCCGAAATCAAATGAAGGAAGCGGTTGTAAAACTTCATCTCCTATCTCTTTGTCTTTATTAGTCTCATTTAATGTAATTGCATCCTCTAATTTAATCTCAGTGTTTGCATTTTCTGGATTTTCTGTAACTGTCAATTTTCTAAAAATTTCAATATCCCCGTTATCTCTGTTAATTATTACTTTAATCTCATTATCCTGGCCAAATTTAGATTTTGCTGCTTTAGCAATTCCAGTTTCCATTGAACTAATAATGAGTTCCTTATCAATTGATTTTTCCAAAGCTACTGCCTCTGCAATTCTTAGTAATTCAAGTTTATCTGCTCTTTTGTTTAACATAAATTTGTTTACTCCAAAAAAAAAATGGGCCAAAGCCCATTTTGACAATTCAACAATGTAATTGAATATATAAAAGTTTTTTTTTATTTTTCAATAAAAACTATTTTGAGAAAATGTCAGATTTGTTGGTATTTTCCCAAGAAAAAGCGCCCTCTTTATCTGGCTCTCTTCCAAAATGCCCATATGCAGATGTTTTTTCATATATAGGTTTATTAAGCCCCAACATCTCTCTTATTCCTCTTGGACTAAGATCAAAACTTTCTTTAATCTTATCTTCAACAAATTTATTTTTATCTAAATCATTATCAAAAAGATTTACATAAATAGATAATGGTTTTGAAACACCAATTGCATAGGCCAATTGAATCAAACATTTATCGGCAATTTTCGATGCAACAACATTTTTGGCAATATATCTAGCTGCATAAGCTGCAGACCTGTCAACTTTAGTTGGATCTTTTCCAGAAAAAGCTCCTCCGCCATGTGGAGCTGCACCACCATAAGTATCTACAATAATTTTTCTACCTGTTAGGCCGCAATCTCCATCAGGACCTCCTATTACAAAATTTCCAGTTGGATTTACATAGAATTCATCTTCATTAAAACCCTCCAAGAAATTTTTTGGTATAGAATTTATCAAATATGGTCTTAATAATTCTCTAACCTGTTCTTGGTTAATACTTGCAGTATGCTGAGAAGATATTACAACTGACTTAACTTTTGACGGTTTACCATTTTTATATTCAAAAGTTACCTGGCTTTTAGAGTCTGGTTCAATATTTTTTAATCTACCTGATTTTCTATCTTCAGCCATTAACCTTAAAATTTTGTGAGAAAAATGAATTGGTGCTGGCATTAATACATCAGTTTCATTGCAGGCATAACCAAACATAATACCTTGATCTCCTGCACCCTCATCCTTATTTCCTGAAGAGTCTACACCCATAGCAATGTCACTTGACTGTGAATGAAGATGACTCTCTATTTTTGTAGCTTCTTTCCAAGTAAAACCTTCTTGATCATATCCAATATCTTTGATGCATTCTCTTACTTTATTTATTAAATCATCTTTTTTAATTTCCGGTCCTCTTACCTCACCAGCTAAAACAACTTTATTAGTAGTTGTAAGAGTTTCACATGCGACTCTTGAATATGGGTCTTTAGATAAAAAAGTATCTACAACCATATCAGATATTCTATCTGATACTTTATCTGGGTGTCCTTCAGAGACTGACTCACTTGTAAAAAGAAAATTTTTTAAATTACTCATTTTTGATCCTATTAAATGAAAAAGTTAAAAAAATATACAACAAAATAAACATGAAAAATATTTTATTTCCATATTTTGAAAACAATGTTGGATTTAAATCCCTTATGTTCTCTAAATCAATATAACCTGAAACTCCGTAATCAATTTTACTCTCTATCTTACCTAATGGATTTATAATTGCAGCCATTCCGTTGTTTGATGATCTGATAAGATATTTTCCATTTTCGATAGCTCTAAATTTACTATGTATAAAATGTTGTTTGGGTCCAATTGATTTTCCAAACCATCCATCCTCTGAAACGTTTAATATAAAGTCAAAATCAAAATTTTTAGTTAAATTTCCACTATAAATAATTTCATAACAAATCAACGGCAAAAAATTAAGTTCTTTGCTACCATCTTTGAGTTGAATAATATGTCTGTTATCACCTTTATTAAATGACCCAATATTGTTTGTAATTGATTTCAAACCAAATTTGTTAAGCATATTTTCTACAGGAACAAATTCACCAAACGGTACAAGATTAATCTTATTATAATTATCAATTAAGTTTAGTTTATTATCAAATATTGAAAATGAATTATAATAATTATAATTACCATCTAAATTTTCTCTGCTTGTTATGCCTAAACCAATTAAGTGATTTTCATTAAAATATTTTTCAAATATATCATTGTACAAATCTAATTGATCTTCGTAAGTATTAGGTATTATTCCTTCTGGCCATACAAAAAAAATCTTTTTTTCTTTAATTGGTGAACTATTTGAAATTAGCTCATTAATCACACTCTCTGCATTAATATTTTTATAGTACCTATCTAAACTTATATTTGCTCCAATTGCTCTAACTGCAAAAGGAAGTTCTTTTTCTTTACTATTATAAAAATTTTTTTTTAAAAATTCCCCGTATGCATAAAAAGTGATAGGCAATAGCAGTAAAAAGATAAATACAATCACTTCTTTATTAGATTTTCTAAATATGAAAAGAGCAGGTGCTGTAAAAAAACTTACTACTATAAGATTTAATGAATAAGTTCCTATTATTGACAAAATGCTCAAGAAATTATTAATTTCAGAGAAACTATAAATTACCAAGTTCCAAGGGAACCCAGTTAAAATTGTTCCTCTAATAAACTCTATTAAGCCGAACAAAAGAGAGAATAGGAAAAAAGCACTTAATATATTTTTCGGTTTGTATAGATAAAAAATAGCAATACATAATGCATAAAATAAACCTAAAAACGCTGGGATGACAATTAAAGATATAGGAATTAAAAAATTAAAACTTTGATCAAAACTTAATGATATAGTTAACCAATACAAACTGGACAAAAAATAACTAAAACCAAATAACCATCCATAATAAAAGGATTTTTTTATTCCTTTTCTTAGTCTCTGAAATAAAAAAATAAAGAAAACACTAAATGTAAAAAAATTTAAAAAAAAAAAATTATAAGGAGGTAAACTTAAGGAGGTTAAGCTTCCTAGAAAAATTATCAATAAAGTCTCAAATATAAAATTTTTTTTCAATTTAAAATGGAAGTTTTTTCTATAGATCTAAAAATTTTTTTTTCTTCATTTAGCATCTGTTTATAATCTTTACTTTTTTTGTGATCACGACCCAATAAATGTAAAAAACCATGTATAAAAATTTTTATTGTTTTAATTTTAAATTCATAATTATCTAAATTTTTCGGCTTATTCATATAATTAAAACTTATAATTATATCACCAAGATAATTTTCTTTTAATTTTTTTTGTTTTTTATTAAATGGAAAAGAAAGGACATCAGTATGTTTATTCTTATTTCTAAATTTTTTGTTTAAAGTTTTAATTGTTTTATTATTTGATAGTAGCAGCGTTAAATAGATTTTTTTGTTGAGAAATCTATATTTTTTCGGGAACTTGTTACAAATTTTATTAAAAAATAATTCTTTTTCTTTTATTTTTTTTGACCAAGAATTTTCCTCAGAAAGCACATTAACTTTGATCATTATTGTTGTACGCTTTCACAATTTTTGAAACTAAAGGATGCCTAACAACATCTGAATGATCAAAGTCTATAACTGCAATCTCATTCAAATGTGATAATATCTTTTTTGATCTTTCTAAACCTGACATTTTTTTATTAGGTAAATCTATTTGGGTAGGATCACCATTTACAACTATTTTTGAATTTTCACCTATCCTAGTAAGAAACATTTTTATTTGTGTATCAGTAGCATTTTGAGCTTCATCTAAAATTGCAAAAGAATTTTTTAAAGTTCTTCCTCTCATAAAAGCTAAAGGAGCAATTTCAATGTCACCAATTTCTATCATTCTCTGGATTTTTTCAAAATGAAAAAGATCATACAATGAATCGTACAAAGGACGTAGATATGGATCAACTTTTTCTTTCATATCTCCAGGCAGGAATCCTAGTCTCTCACCTGCTTCTACCGCAGGTCTAGAAAGTATGATCCTCTCTATTTTTTTTTCTAACAACATTGTTAAACCTACGGCAACAGCAAGAAAGGTCTTTCCTGTACCAGCAGGTCCAGCAGATATTATTATTTCATTTTGCCTTAATGCTCTAACATACTCCTTTTGTTTTTCTGACCTTGGGATTATAGATTTTTTTGGAGTTTTGATTATATCAGTAACGTTGGTATTTTTTACTTTTTCATTTATCATAAATTGATCAACTGAAGATAAAATATCTTTTTGTTCTATACTACCATTATTTTCAAATTGATTTGCAAGAAATTGAATTGCATTTTTTAAAATTTCGTTTTTTTCAGGAGTTGATTTGATCAAAATTGAGTTTCCTCTAGAATAGATGCTTGACTCAGTTATTCTTTCTAATTCTTTTAAATTTTGATTAAATTCACCAACTACTCCCATAAGAAGATCATTTTCATGAAAAATCACACTAATTGAATTATTTTCTGAATAAACAAATTTTAGTGATGAATTAATATCTTTTTTAATAGTATTACTCAAACTTAAGCCACTCTTTGTTTTGAATTATCCAAGCTTTTACCAAACAATGTATTTTGATTGCTACTATTTATTTTTACTTTTATGATATTTCCCATATCAAAATCATTACCATCAAAAATAACTGAAGTCATGTATTCTGATCTACCAAAAAATTTAGTTCCACCATCTATTTTATTTTCAACTAAAACATCAATTTCTTTACCCTCAAGTGATTTATTCATATTAATTTGATTGGTAAATAACTGTTTTTGAACTTTTTCTAATCTTGTAAGAGAAATTTTTTTATCAATTAACTCAAAATTTGCTGCAGTTGTTCCTGGTCTTGGACTAAATATGAAAGAAAAAGAATTTATAAATTTAATTTTATTAATCAAATCACAAGTTTCATTAAAGTCCTTCTCATCCTCACCAGGATAGGCAATTATAAAATCACTTGAAAACTTTATTTTTGGGTTAATTTTTTGAAGTTTTTCGTAAGTATTGATATAATCACTTATCTGATGTTTTCTATTCATTGACTTTAGGATCTTATTAGATCCACTCTGAACAGGAAGGTGAACTAAAGGCATTAATTTCTTTGAGACACCATATACATTTATTAGATCTTCTGTCATATCCCTTGGGTGAGAGGTTGTATATCTAATTCTTTTTATTCCATCTAGCTTTTCTATTTCTAAAATTAAATCTGATAATTTGTAATTTTCATAATTATAAGCATTAACATTTTGACCTAATAGTGTTATTTCGCAAACTCCATTTTCTGATAAATTCTTTGCCTCTTCTACTATTTTTTTAAATGGTCGTGAATATTCTGGGCCTCTTGTAAATGGGACTACACAGAAATGGCAAAATTTATCGCAACCCTCTTGAATAGTTAAAAATGATGAAATTTTTTTTGATGAGTTCTTAATATTATCTAAATAATCAAATTTTGTGATAGCATCAAATTCAGTTTCATCAATTTTTTTTTGTTTAACTAAAAATTCCTCAATTTTGTCATTTATTTTATGATAAGCCTGCGGTCCAATAACAATATCAATGTACGGCTCTCTTTTAATCATTTCCTCATTCTCTGCTTGAGCAACACATCCAGCAACTATAACAATTGGTTTTTTTCGTGATCTAAAATTTTTTTTCACCCGTCCAATCTCATGATAAACTTTCTCTTTAGCTTTATCTCGAATATGGCACGTGTTAAGTAAGTAACAATTAGACTCCTCTAAATTTTCAGTTTTTACAAAACCTATTTCTCTCACAGTATCAAATATTCTGTTAGTATCATATTCGTTCATTTGACAACCGAAAGTTTTGATAAATATCTTTTTATTCATCTTTTGAGTTTACTTTAACACCATATAGCTCAAGTTTATGGTCTACTAACTTATAACCATATTTTTTAGCTACTTTTTTTTGCAACTCTTCAATTTCTTCATCCACAAATTCAATTATTTCACCAGATTTTATATCAATCAAATGATCATGATGACTCTCTATCATTGCTTCATATCTAGCCTTACCACCTTTAAAATCATGTTTGGTTAATATTCCTGCTTCTTCGAAAAGCTTCACTGTTCTATAAACTGTAGCTATACTTATTTTTGGATCAACTTTTGATACACGACTATATAACTCATCAACATCTGGATGATCAGACTCACCATAAGCCGCTTTTGACTCGGAAATTACTTTAGCAATAATTCGCCTCTGCTCAGTTAACTTCACCCCTTTAGATAAACATTGTTGTTCAATTGTATCTGACATAATTGATTTTAACTCAAATAAATAGGATTTATCAAATTTTTTTCAACTTTCAATTTATTGCAAAGTTTTGGGATATTTTCATATTTAACCTCATTTTTTTCACTAAAATCCTCAATACTAAAACAATAATAATCTATTTTATGGGTTAAATGAAAAGCTTTAACAACTGATAAAGAATTTCTTATCCCCGCAAAACTTCCAGGACCTCGATTTACATAAATTTGAGAAACTTTATCTAAATCTAATTTTTTTTTATTTAGAAAATCATAAATTAAAATTGACAATTTTTCATAATTTATTTTGGAATTTTCATGTGTAATACTGTAATTAATATTATTACTAATGATCATTAAAAAAATTTTATCTTTTGCAGCGTCTATAATTAGCTTATTCATTTTACAATTTATATTTCTAATTAATTCTATTTCACAAGAGAATAATATCAAATCTTATTCTAAGGATAGTGGTGTTTTATCATTAATGTATCATCGATTTAATGAAAATAAATATCCATCAACAAATATAAGAATGGATATGTTTGACGAACAAATGAAAATTATTAAAAATCAAGGTTATGAATTTTATGATCCTAACAATTTTTTAAATGAATTTAATAAAGTAAAAAAGGATAAGAAAATTTTAATTACAATCGATGATGGATTTAAATCATTTTATAATGAGGCCTGGCCATATCTTAAAAAAAATAAAATTCCATTTATCTTATTTGTATCTACCGAACCTGTAGGTAAAAAAGGATATATGACTTGGGATGAAATTAAAGAAATTGATAACTCTGATATAGGCTTTATAGGGCACCATTCACATACACATGAATATTTAATTGATATGACAGAAAAAGAATTTATTAACGATATAGAAGCAGCAACTAAAATTTTTAAAGATAAATTAGGGTATGTGCCACCAATATTTTCATATCCCTTTGGTGAATATTCTCTTTTTATAAAAAATTATATATCAAAAAATTTTGAAATTGCTTTTGGACAACACTCTGGAATAATTGATATCAATAAAGATAAGTTTGAATTACCAAGATTTCCAATAAATGAAAAGTATGGAGATTTAAAACGATTTAACTCACTAATAAATTATAATCCTCTAGAATACAAATCTCTTAAACCAGTAGAAAAGAAATTAGAAAATAAAGATAATCCACCTAAATTGATTGTGGAATTTTTTGATAATCAAAAAAATATTAAAAATATTAATTGTTATTCAAATGATGGTGGTTCATGGGGCCAACCAAATTTAGTATTCGAAAAAAATATTCTTTATATCAATTTCGAGTCTAAATTCTTACCAAGACGTGGAAGAGTAAATTGTTCCTTAAATGATAATGGCAAGTGGCGTTGGTTTGGAACCCAATTTGTTATAAAGGAAAATTAAATCAAACTTTCAAGTTCTTTACTAGAAGGAAGTAACTTAGCATCATCAAAATCTTTTAAATTGTTTTGATTAATAATTTTTTGCAAAACTTCCACATACTGATTTCCAGTTTCAGCATAATTTTTTAAAAATTGAGAAAGAATTAAACTATCTAAAGGTTCATTATTATCTCTTAAATGTGCTCTTGCTAATCTAAAATTTTTATAAGATCGATGCGTATTTAAATTTCTTTGATAAGCTCTAACTGAGGCTTGTAATACATTAAATTTCATAACTTTGTGACCTTTACTCTCATCAGCTTCTTTAGGTTTTAATCCCTCACCTGACCAAGTCCATTGCCCAAAAAGTGCATTTCCCTCCTGTGCAAACCTTGAAGTTCCCCATCCTGTTTCTTTTGCAGCTTGAGCAAGTGCTAAGGAAACTGGTATTTCATCCATTCTGATTTTAAGTGTTGTTAAATCTTTGGATGTTACTCCATATTGTTTGTATTTCTTTTCAAGCCATTTTTTTTCTAATTTGGTATTATTGCTCTTATTTATAATTTTAAACAAGGTCTTCCTATCTAATCTAATATTATTATTTTCTTTCAAAACTAAAGGTAATACGATTTGAATAAAAAACTCTTTTCTTTTCTTGGTGCTTTCTATCATTTTGATTTCACCAGGAAGTAAAGTTAATGCAACAGGTTTAACTAACTTTGTTTCCCTTACATCATCTAGTTTATAATCCGTATCTTGAAATAATTGTTTAATTGTAGAAGCATTTAATCTTACCGTGTCAGTTTCAAGATCGTTCAAACTGAAAATATCAATTAACAAGTCTTTTTCATTTAAATCTCCATTGTCAGATTCAGCACCCTCTTTTTTATTAAGGGTATAAGCTAGTATAGCTTTAGAATTATTTTGGAATTCTTTTTCTTCTAAAAGTTGTTTATTAGCATAATTAATTATTGATGGAATATGATAGAACGAAAATACAACAAAAATACTTGTTAAGAATATTCTTGGAATTGCACCTATTCGTCTATCATCAAAAAACTTAAATATTTTTAAGTTTTTTCTTCTCATTCTAACGAAGTAAAATTTTGACTTAAAAAAAATTAGTTGATTAAAAAATTTGAGATTTTTAAATTTAAAACCAAACATTAAAGAGCCTCAACCTTCTTTACTTCTGGAAGATAATGACAAAGTAGATTTTGAACACCTTGTTTTAATGTCATAGTTGAACTTGGGCAACCCGAACAGCTTCCTTGTAGCTGTACTTTAACTATACCATCTTTAAACTCCTTAAATTTAATATCTCCACCATCTTTAGCAACTGCAGGTCTGATTTTTTCATCCAATATTTTAACTATTTTTTTTTCTATATCTTTTAAACTTTCATCATTTTCAATTAAGGTATTTTCAATAACACATTCTTTTCCACTTGAATAAAAATCATTGATTAAAGAAATTACTATATGTTTGATTTCATCCCATGATGTATCGTCATATTTATTGATTGAAATAAAATCTTTACCCAGAAAAATGCCTTCAACGCCATTAATTGATAACAAATTTTTAACTAACTCATTATTAGTATAAGTTTTATCTTTTTGTGTAATTTCAAATGACCCTTTATTCGAAACACTCTTACCAGGTAAGAATTTTAAAGAATTTGGGTTCGGTGTTACTTCAGTCTGAACAAACATGATTTATATATAATCAATAATTGTAAAAATGAAACTTGTTAATAAAAAAATCTTAAAAACCAATAAGTTCCTGGATTTTTTTTACCTTTTCTGAGGCTATTTTATCTGCTTTTTTAGCACCCTCTAATAATATTTTATCTAAATATTTTTTTTCACTTAATAGTTTTTTTATTTCAGACGATATTGGACTAATTTTATCAACCATAACTTGTGATAAATTTTCTTTAAATTCCGAAAAATTTTTTCCAGAAAATTTATTTATTGTTTCTTCTAAACTTATATCCATTAAACTAGAATAAATACCCATCAAATTTTTTGCTTCGGGTCTTTTTTCCAAATCTGCGCTAGTGTATGGTAATGGCAGAGTATCAGTTTTTGCTTTTTTAATTTTATTTATCATCTGGTCTTTATCATCTGTTAAATTTATCCTGCTCAGATCTGATAATTCAGATTTACTCATTTTTTTTGTACCATCTCTTAAGCTCATAATTCTTGAAAACTCTTTTTGAATTAATGGCTCAGGAATTTTAAAAAAACTGTCAGCATTAAAATCATTATTAAACTTTTGTGCTATATCTCTACAAAGTTCTAAATGTTGCTTTTGATCATCTCCAACAGGTACGTGGGTTGTGTCATATAACAAAATATCAGCAGCCATTAAAACAGGATAAGAATAAAGACCGATACTTGCTTTTTCTTTATCTTTTCCAGCTTTATCTTTAAATTGAGTCATTCTGTTAAGCCATCCCATTCTAGCGACACAACTTAATATCCAGGCTGTTTCTGAATGAGCACTCACTCTTGATTGATTAAAAATAATACTTTTTTCAGGATCAATACCACTAGCAATAAAAGTTGCTACAGTTTCATAAATATTGTCTTTTAATTTTTTTGGATCTTGAGCAACTGTAATAGCATGAAGATCAACAACACAGAACACACACTCATTTTGAGCTTCATTGTTAAGTTTTACAAAATTTTTGATTGCCCCCAAGTAATTTCCAAGATGAAGATTTCCAGTAGGCTGAACACCTGAAAAAATTTTTTTTCCCATAGTTAATACTTTAGTTTAATATCACCATATTTTAAAGCTTTGATAAATAATGAAAAACTCAAATAGAATATAAGACTTAAAAAAGCTGAAAGTATCAAATAGAAAGATTTAAAATTAGATTCATAAATCAAATTATTTTCAAAATACAAAATCAAATAATTAAAAAATATTCCCATTAGTATAGATGCCAGAAGTATTTTTATTAATTTGGCGAAAAATAATTCATTAAAGTTAAATAAATCTTTATTTTTTAAGTAAACAAATAATATTATTGCATTAAACCATGAAGAAATCGTTGTGGCTAAAGGAATGATTAAAAAACCAATTTCTCTAAAAAAGTAAACACTTATTACTATATTCAAAATTACTGAAAATAATGAAATATAAAAAGGTGTTTTAGTATCCTGGTTTGCGAAAAAAAAAGTTGAAAATACTTTGATCAAAGCAAAAGCAGGTAATCCTAATCCAAAATAGTAAAGTGCATTCGCTGAGTTAGATACTGACAACTCATCAAAAGAACCATACCCAAATAATGCAGAAATAATTTGTTCTGATCCTACAATTAAAGCAACTGAGGCTGGTAGACTTAAAAACATACTAAGCTCAAGCGCTTTGTTTTGTAGTAAGAGAATTTTATTTTTTTTTTTTAAAAAAACATGTTTAGAAAGCTGTGGTAAAACAACTACGCCTATCGCAATTCCTGCGATTGCTAGGTTTATT
>QCDD01000019.1 GCA_003281045.1 Pelagibacteraceae bacterium AG-349-L23
AAAAAGAGAAAGTTTTAACAGACTTAAAAAAATTTCAAGAAGACGACTATGTAGCATGGATTGGCCATGCAACATTTTTAATTAAACTTGGTGCAACAACAATTATTACAGATCCAGTATTTTCAAAAAATGCTGGGCCGCTAATTTTTGGACCTAAAAGATTTACCAAACCAGCACTAAAATTAAACGAAATTCCACAAACAGATATTTTTTTACTCACCCATAATCATTATGATCATCAAGATATGACGACAATCCGGAGATTTCCTTTTAAAAATTCTAAAGTTTTACTCCCATTAAAACTTAGCAAATATTTTACCAGAAATGGTTATAGCGATGTAAATGAAATGGACTGGTATGATAAAATTGAAATAAATGAAAATTTAAAAATTACTTTTTTACCTGCTGTGCATTGGTCAAAAAGAAGTCTAACAGATACTAATAAAACTTTATGGGGAAATTTTTTGATCGAATATAAAGATATCAAGTTATTATTTGGTTGTGATACTGGAGTAGGAAATATTTATAAAGATATAGGTAATAAGTATGGTCCAATTGATCTTACATTTATAAATATTGGTGCCTATAATTTTTATCCAATAATGCCTCATAAAGACAAGTCGGTTTATCACACTAATCCAGAAGAAGCTTTAGAGGTTGCAAAAAATTTAAAGAGCAAAAAAGTGATTGGAATGCATTGGGGGACGTTTGTTTTATCTCTAGAACCAATCATGGAGCCACCTGTAAGATTTAAAGCCGGAGCGGAAAAATATGGATTTAAAAAAGAAGATGCAATTATTTATAAAATAGGTGAATTTGGATCTTTAAAAAAAATTACTTGATTATAATTAATTATCTAAAATTTTCTTTTTTAGCTTTTTTAAATTCTTCTTCGGTTAAAACACCATCTTTAAGAAGTTGATTTAATTTATCCAATTCATCTGTTAACTTATCATTATTATCAGATAAGTTATCTTCATGATCCTGATCTTCTAAGCTCTCATTGGATTTATTTTCTCTTTTGGCCTCAAAGCCTTTCATGATAGCTGTTCCGCCCAAGTAAAGGACAAATGCTAAAATTGGTATCGCTAATCCAAAGAAAATTATTTTTTCCACAATTTAATCCTCATCGTCTTCTCTCCAATTCTTTTCATACATTAACCATGCAGCATAAATTACTGAAAATGTTCCAACTATCATACCATAATCAAATCCAGTTTGTTTATCATATAAATACCAACCTAATTGTGTCGCGCCAATTGGTGGAACTGTCAGTATGAGCATAAGAAGTGCAATTCTATAGGGGTATTTAGGTTTTTTCATAACCTATCTTATCAAAAAAAATTTATTGAATTCAATATTATGCTTGCGATCTTTTGAAACAGTCAATCGTATTTTTTAGTAAGCAAGCGATTGTCATTGGACCAACTCCACCAGGAACAGGCGTGAGTGCTTTAGCATTTTTTGAAACTTCATCAAATGCAACATCACCAACAATACCTTTCTCAGTTTTATTAATTCCAACATCGATCACTATTGCATCTTTTTTAACCCAATCACCTTTAACTAACTCAGGAATACCAACAGCTGCAATAATAATATCAGCTTCTAAACACTCTGCCTTTAAATCTTTTGTTTTAGAGTGTGTTATAGTAACAGTGCAATTTTCTTTTAGTAAAAGTTGTGTCATTGGTTTACCATTTAAGTTAGATCGACCAACAACAACTGCTTTTTTACCATTTAAGTTAGGTTCTATTTTTTTAATTAACAAATAACATCCTAATGGTGTGCATGGAACGGAACTCTCATAACCTGATGAAAGATTTCCAACATTCATTGGATGAAATCCATCCACATCTTTTAATGGGTCAATCGCTTCAATAATTTTTTGTTTATCAATATGTTTTGGTAATGGTAATTGAACCAAAATACCTGACACAGAGTTATCTTTATTTAACTCATCTATCTTCTCTAAAATAACTTTTTCTTCAACACTATCTGGATATTTAATCACATCAGATTTAAGTCCAACTTCAGTAGCAGATTTTTTTTTGTTTCGAACGTAAATCTGACTGGGAGTTAAGTCTCCAATCAAAATTACTGTTAAACCTGGAACTTTATTATATTTATTTTTTAGATCAGATACCTCTTTTTTAAGCTGTTCCCTTAATAGTGCTGCTTCTTTTTTTCCATCAATTAAAATCATAAATCCTAGAATATCATTGGTGCGATGTAGAGTTTCATACACATTTCTATAAACCAAATCAATAGTAGTAAAATAATTGGAGAAATGTCTAACGCTCCCAAATTTGGTAAAAATCGTCTTATTCTTCTTAAAAATGGTTCTGTCAACCTGTAAGTAAAATCTAAAACTGCATAAACAAATCTATTTTGAGTATTCAATACATTAAAAGCGATTAACCAGCTGATGATAACATTGGCAATCACTACATATGAATAAAGTTTTAATAATTGTAAAACTAAATAAAAGATAGCAATCATTTTTTTTCAATATAAATCGAAGAACTTGGAAATGCGAAAGAGGCCTTATTATTTTCAACAATTTGTTTTATTGCAATTGCAAGTTTTTCTTTTACTGAAAGCCATTCGTTCCAACTATCCGATTTTGTGAAACAACGCACATACATGTCTATAGAACTATCTGAAAACTTATCAACTCTTACTGCAATTCCTATTTTAGTGTCAAAATCATCACTTTTTTTTATGTGATCTTCAATTTGATCTCTTATATTTTTTAATTGATCAACCGAAGTGTCATATTGGAGAGTAATAATCCAGCTAATTAACCAGTTTGAAGTTTCACTTACATTTACTACAGCATTTTCTGCAAATTGAAAATTTGGAATTATTGCTAATGATTTATCGAATTTTCTGATTGTTGTTGATCGAAAACCAATTTTTTCAACAATACCCTCAATTATTCCATCAACAGAAATCCAATCACCGATTTTAAATCTTTTTTCAACTAATACCAAAATCCCAGAAATTAAATTTTTAAACAAATCTTGAGCACCCAATGCAACTGCCACTCCAAACAAACCTAAACCAGCAATAATTGGTCCAATCTTTATTCCCCATAATTCTAAGACCGCTGCAAGCCCTAGTATGAATATTAATATCTTTAAAGATTTAATAATCCATCCAATGAGTTCTCTTGTTAATAATTTATCAAGACCACTTAAGATATATGAGACTGGTTCTATAATTTGATGAATAACCCAAAAAATTAATATGGTTATTAGAGTTCTATTTATAGTATCGACAATTTCTCTACCTTCCATAGAAAATGTCATGTAATAACTTGCTATAAAAAAACCTAAAACAATTGGTAAAAATCTTGCAGGACCAATTAAAGATTTTACGAAAGTATCATCTAATTTATTTGTTGTTCTTTTTGAGATAATTTCTAACTTTTTGATTACAAGTTTACTAATAAGACCTCTGAATATTAAAAAAATTAAAAAAATTCCTAAACCAATTAATATTTGTAAGATATCAACACCTAAAATACCTTTGTTCCATACAGATAAAAATATTTCAGAAAAATTATTAAACAATTCCATAATTAAATTTTATATAACAAAAACTCTTCTTCTCCAGGATTAAAAAGAAATATTTTTTTCCATTTAATTTCATTCAATATAGATGAAGTTTTCTCCCCAATACACGATAAATTAGTATTCATCCATAAGCTTTCAAATTGATGATTTTTGACAAAACTCAAAAAACTTTGAGCACTATTCTGTGAATAAATATAAACCATATCAGGCATGTTCAATTTTAAATCTTTTACAAAACTTTCATTGAATTTTTGATTATGTTTTACTCTATAATTAATTACTCTTTTTATTCCATAGCCCTCTTTCATGAGTTGTTGATCTAAATCAACAGATATAATTTCACCGCTGACATAAAGTAACTTTTTACTTTTTGTCTCGTAAGTTTGTAAAATTAACTCTTTTAAGTTAAAAACACTGCCCTCTGCAGCTATTGTGTTTTGAAATCCCAAAGATCTAGCCTTTTTTTCAGTAAAATTACCAACACAAAAACATTTGATATTTTTGTCTATGTTATTTTGATCTAAATATTTCACAGCATTAGCACTAGTAAAAATAATTCCTCCGTATTCAGAAAATTTAATTTCCTCATAATTGACCTTTTCAATATTAATCAGTGGGATGTGCGAAACTTGATGACCTAATGATTTAAACTTTAAAATCATTTCTGAACAATCTTCCAGTGGTCTTGTTAATAAAATATGCATATTATTTTTTGTAAGAATTATTTGATTGCATTTTTAAATTCTGCCCAATTTGTTTACCTACCTCTTTAAATTTATCAATCTGGACAGATTTCTTTTCATAAAATCTTTGAGAGCCATCTATTGAAAAAAGTTCTGCCTCAACTACAATTGTATCACTTTCTATTTTTGAATAAACGCCTATTGCTGTTTCACAATCTCCCTCTAAAACTTTAAGAACATTTCTCTCAGCATGAGCTCTTTTATAGGTTTCTTCATGATTTACTTTTTTTAAAATTGAAATAATTTCTTTATCTGCTTCACGACATTGGAGTGCAATTATTCCTTGTCCAGCACTTGGTATAATTTCTTGTGCTGAGAAAATTTCAGCTATTTCATTTTCAAGATTTAGATTTTTAATCCCTGCATAAGACAAAATTATTGCATCATAATTTCCATCTTTTAGCTTTTTAATTCTAGTATCCACATTACCTCTAATTATTTTGCATGTTAGATCAGATCTTAATTTTTTAATTTGAAATTCCCTTCTAAATGAAGATGTTCCTATAATTGATTTCAGCTTAAGATCATTTAATTTTTTCTTATCATTTGTTATCAAAATTTCTCTTGGATCATTTCTCTCTAAAAAACAGTCTGTTTTGAGTCCGCTAGTTTCTGTTGCTGGCATATCTTTTAATGCATGTACTGCAATGTCGATACTTTTATTCTCTAACTCTTTTTCAATTTCAGTTGAAAACAATCCTTTGCCACCTATATCTGACAACCTAGTATCTTTAACTTGATCACCTTTTGTTGAAATAGATTTAATTTCAATATCATTTGTATCTAAGGTAGTTTTTTTAATAATTTGTTCTTTAGCTTTTTGAGCATACAACAATGCTAATTTACTACCTCTTGAACCTATGATAATTTTTTTAGTCATAAATAAATTTATTTCTTTCTTGTATTGGAAATGTACAATTATTAAAAACTATTTGTATGAGTAAAAAACCCTTAATTCTCGGAATTGAAACTAGTTGTGATGAAACAGCTGCCTCAGTTATAACTGAGAATGACCAAGGGAAACCTATAATTTTATCAAACATTGTCTCTAGCCAAACTGATGTCCACAAAGAATTTGGAGGTGTAGTTCCAGAGTTAGCTGCCAGATCACATATCGAAAAAATAGATTTAATCGTGAAGAAAGCTTTGGATGATAGTGGAATAAAAATCAAAGATATTGATGCAGTAGCTTCGACTGCAGGTCCTGGTCTAATAGTTTGTTTGTCAGTGGGCTTAAGCTTTGGTAAAGCTTTTGCCTCTTCAATAAACAAGCCTTTTATAGCTGTAAATCATTTAGAAGGACATGCATTGAGTCCGAAATTAGTTTCAAACTTAAATTATCCTTACCTCCTGCTATTAATTTCGGGTGGTCATTCACAATATTTAAATGTTCAAGGTCTTGGAAAATATAAAAGACTAGGAACAACTATTGACGATGCACTAGGTGAAGCTTTCGACAAAACTGCAAAACTTTTAGGAATAGAATTTCCTGGAGGACCCCAAATCGAGCTTTGGGCAGAAAAAGGTGATCCAAATTCTTATGATCTACCAAAACCTATTATCAATAAGGGTGGTTGTAATTTGTCATTTGCTGGTCTTAAAACTGCAATACTGAAGATAAGTAAAACCATTAAAACAGAGCAAGAAAAATTTAATTTGGCAGCTTCTTTTCAAAAAACAATTGAAGAAATATTGAAAAAAAAAACCAAAATTGCATTTAATGAATTTGAAAAACAAAATAATATGCAAGATAAAATTTTTGTTGTTGCGGGTGGTGTAGCAGCAAATAAAAAAATAAGATCTATGTTGATTAACTTATGTAAAGAAAATGATTATCAAAGTGTTTTTCCACCAATTGAAATATGTGGGGACAATGCTGCAATGATAGCAATGGTAGGTTTGGAAAAGTATAAATTAAAACTATTTAATAAACTAGATCATCCAGCAAAACCAAGGTGGCCCTTAGATGAAAATGCATTATTTTTAAAAGGTGCTGGGGTTAAACTTTAATGCAATATTGGTTACTTAAGTCAGAACCTGACGTTTGGTCAATTCATCAACAAAAAAAAGCTGGTATTAAAGGTGCTCCTTGGGATGGAGTAAGAAATTATCAAGCTGCCAAAAATTTAAAATCAATGAGAAAAGGAGACCAATGTTTTTTCTATCATTCGAACATAGGAAAGGAAATTGTTGGTATTGTTGAAGTTATCAAGGAAGCATATTTAGACAAGACAGATAAATCTGGCCGATTTGTTGCTGTTACAGTTAAGTTTCTAAAGAAATTAAATAAGCCAGTAAGTCTGGAGGATATTAAGAAAAACAAGCAATTAAGCCATTTATCACTTATTAAACAAAGCAGACTATCAGTAATGCCAATAGACTCTAAAAGCTGGAAAATTTTAAATAACATGGGTAAAATTAAAAATAATATTTATGCCTAAAAAAAAGAAAAAATCTAAATCAAGAAAAAAAACCTCAAAAAGAAAGAAGGTTAAAAAAAGAAAAAAAATTCTTAAAAGAAAAAAAAAGATTAGAAGTAAGATTAAAAAAGTTAAAATTAGTAACGAAGGTTCAACACAAGAACTAATTTTTAAACCAAAACTAGAGTGGGTGAAAAGTGGTTTAATTAATAAATCTCAATATCAGAATAAATATACTGACTCTATAAAGAACAATAATGCTTTTTGGAAAAAAGAAGGAAAAAGAATTACATGGATAAAACCATATAAAAAAATTAAAGATGTGAAGTATAGTAAAGATGAAGTTAAAATAAAATGGTTTGAAGATGGAACTTTAAATGCCTCTGCTAATTGTATTGATCGACATTTAAAAGATAAAAAAGATAAAACAGCTATAATTTGGGTAGGTGATGATCCTAAGGATACTCAAAAAATTTCTTATAAACAACTTCATCAAAAAGTTTCAAAAGCAGCTAATGGTCTAAAAAAATTAGGGATACAAAAAGGAGACAGAGTAACAATATATTTAACGATGATACCCGAGTTGGCTGTTCTGATGTTAGCTTGTGCAAGAATAGGAGCCATACATTCTATAATATTTGGAGGGTTTTCAGCAGAGTCTATTTCTGGAAGAGTAAATGATTGTAAATCAGAATACATTATAACAGCTGATGAGGGTGTCAGAGGTGGAAAAACAATTCCTTTAAAAGCAACAACCGATGAAGCATTAAGTAATTGTCCTGATGTTAAAAAATGTATTGTTGTCAAAAGAACAGGAAACTATGTTTATTGGGATGACGACAGAGATGTTTGGTATCATGATCTAATTAAAGATGTCCCAAGTCATTGTGAACCTGAGGAAATGAATGCTGAAGATCCTTTATTTATTCTTTATACGTCTGGATCTACAGGTAAACCAAAAGGTGTGTTACATACAACGGGCGGGTACATGGTTTATGCTTCTATGACTCATCAATACATATTTAACTATAAGCCTAAAGATATTTATTGGTGTACTGCAGATATAGGTTGGGTAACAGGTCATAGTTATATTATTTATGGACCCTTATCTAACGGAGCTACTACAATAATGTTTGAGGGAGTACCAAATTATCCGGACAGCTCAAGATGGTGGCAGATTGTTGATAAATATAAAGTTAATACTTTTTATACTGCTCCAACAGCTATCAGAGCCCTAATGCGAGAGGGTGATGATCCAGTAAATAAAACATCTCGAAAATCTTTAAAATTATTAGGTACAGTCGGAGAGCCTATAAATCCAGAGGCTTGGATGTGGTATTACAAAACAGTTGGAAACTCAAAGTGTCCAATCGTAGATACCTGGTGGCAAACAGAGACAGGCGGAATTTTAATTGCGCCTCAAACAGGAGCTATACCTTTAAAACCTGGATCAGCAACAAAACCTTTTTATGGAATTAAACCTGTTCTTGTCGATAAAGATGGAAAAGAAATTAAAGGTGCAGGAGAAGGGAGACTTTGTATAGCTCAGTCTTGGCCAGGCCAAATGCGAACTGTTTATGGCGATCATCAAAGATTTATTGATACTTATTTTTCTCAATTTGATGGAAAATATTTTACTGGGGATGGGTGCAGACGAGACAAGGATGGATATTACTGGATCACTGGACGAGTAGATGACGTAATTATTGTATCAGGACACAATTTGGGTACTGCTGAAATTGAAAGTGCTTTTGTTGCTCATCCTAAAGTTGCTGAAGCTGCTGTGGTTGGTTATCCACATGACATTAAAGGAAATGGACTTTATTGTTATGTAACTCTTAATGCAGGTGAGACTGAGACAGGAGATCTTGAAAGAGAACTAAAATTATGGGTTAGAAAACAAATAGGTCCATTAGCAACTCCTGACTTAATTCACTTTACACCTGGGCTTCCAAAAACAAGATCTGGAAAAATAATGAGAAGAATTCTTAGAAAGATTGCAGCAAATGAACATGGTCAATTAGGTGATACTACCACTTTAGCTGATCCAAGTGTTGTTGATAGTTTAGTTGACAATAGAAAAAATACTTAGAGACCTAATCTTTCTTGAAATTCTTTCTTAACGATATCCCATTTGAGAATGACTGAATTCAAAACTATTTTACGATCTAAAGTTTTTAGCTCCTCTGCAATTGGAGCCCACTTGTATAAAGATAATGCGCTCGGATTAAAAGGGAGATCACTATGATAAGTATCCCAATTCATTTTCTCAAATCTTTCATCAAAATTTTTTTTAGTGTTTTCGATAATATCTAAAGGCATTTTATTTGAAATTTCATTGTCTAGAATTTTAAAAAAAATTTCTTTAGCTTTATTAGTATCTTCATAGTTTGTAGTTGCTTTTAAATAAGAGAAAGTAAAAAACGTAAGATCTTGTAAAGCTACAGCATAGATATTCCACTTAGCTAAATTTACTGACTTCATAAATTCATCATTTTCAAAATGAAGAACATACCTAGTGCCCATCCTGGTCTTTAAATAACCATACAAAGTAACTTGTGAAACCCAAGCCGATTTTGTTTGAATAAAATCCTCTAATTCATCTAATGATTTTATTTTTTTTTTAGGGATAAATGCTTTAAAAAGGGCAAATAGATAGATCTTGAAGTCCCTCAAGGTAAGATCTTTCCAGGTAAGTTTATATTTTCCCATAAAATAAGCTATTTTTGATAGTTATAACCCATAAATCGGACTAATTTGAGCAATTTTAACACTTTAAATCTCCTCGATAATGGTTATGGTTTTTACCAGTTATAACTAAAAAGAGAGAGGTATAAATGTCAAAACAAGAACAACACTGGGAAAAATCCAGAGGTTTGCTATTCATGACACTAGCAATCTGGTTTGTATTCTCAATTGGCATCTTCTTATTCGGGGCTGAAATGAATGAAGTTACGGGACCATTTGGTTATCCGTTAACTTATTGGTTCACTTGTCAAGGTTCTCTTGGTGCTTTCGTAATCCTAATTTTCTGGTTTGCGAACAGACAGGAGAAAATTGATGAAGAGTTTGGCTTCTCAGAAAGAGGGGATGACTAAATGATCAAAGGTAATTTTATAGACAATTTACCTAAGGTTTATGGAATCTATACAGGTGGTTTTTTAGCTTTCATAATCATTATGTCAATTGCCGAGCAGATGGGTATGACTGCGAAAACAATCGGAATTTGTTTCGTTGCTTTCACAGTAGCCATCTATGCTATAATTGGTTATCTATCACGTACAGCTCAAGCTGATGCTTATTACGTAGCTGGAAGACAAGTGCCAACTGTATTCAATGGAATGGCTACTGCAGCAGACTGGATGTCTGGTGCATCATTCGTTGCAATGGCAGGAGGTATTTACTTCAAAGGTTACGGATATATGGCACTACTTGTAGGTTGGACTGGTGGATATGTATTAGTTGCATCTTTATTAGCACCTTACTTGAGAAAATTTGGTTGTTACACAGTTCCAGATTTTATTGGTACAAGATATGGTGGTAATTTAAGTAGATTCATGGCGGTAGTAGTTTTAACTGTCGCATCATTTACTTATGTGACTGCACAAATTAACGCTACAGGTACTATTGCATCTGTTGCACTTGATATTCCATTCCAATACGCAGTTTATGTTGGATTAGTAAGTATCTTACTATGTTCAATGTTAGGTGGTATGAGAGGAGTAACTTGGACACAGGTTGCACAATATATTGTACTAATCATAGCTTACTTATTACCAGTATTCTGGATCAGTAACAAAATGGGTGCGGGTTTCTTCCCACACTTCATGTTAGCTGATGAAGTATCAAGAATTGCTGAATTAGAAGCTCAGTTTGGTTTTGTAAAAAACTCTGCTGAAAATCTAAAAGAAGTGCCAAAAGGTTTGGCTGGAATAACTAAAGCTCACTCAGCAGTGAATGCAACGCCTTGGGCGTTTATTTCATTAGCACTAGCGATGATGATGGGAACAGCTTCATTGCCTCACGTGATGATGAGATATTTCACTACTCCAAGTGTAAAAGCAGCTAGAAAATCAGTAGGTTGGTCTTTATTCTTTATCTTCCTACTTTATTCTTCTGCTCCAATGTTAGCGACACTATCTAAGTTGTCATTGATTGATCCAACATTACCAACAGGTATTATTGGTAAATCAATTTCAGAAGTCCAAGCGATAGATTGGTATCAAAACTGGAACCAAGCAAACTTAATGTTTGTTAGCGACTTTAACGGAAATGGAACTCTTGAATTAAACGAGTTTTTCATGGGTGGTAAAGCCGTTGTGTTAGCAACTCCAGAAATAGCTGGATTACCATACGTAATCTCAGGTCTAGTTGCTGCTGGAGGTATGGCTGCTGCCATGTCAACAGCTGATGGTTTGATTCTAGCAATCGCAAACGCAATCTCACACGATGTTTATTATAAAATCATCGATCCAAAAGCTGAGACTGCTAAGAGACTAGTTGTTGCAAGGGTATTACTTGTAGTAATTGGTTTTGCTGGAGCAACTATTGCGGCTCTTGAGATTCAAGGTATCTTAGGTTCGGTCATCTGGGCTTTTGACTTTGCGATGTCAGGATTATTCTTCCCACTTGTACTTGGTGTATGGTGGAAGAGAGCTAACAAAGAAGGTGCTATAGCGGGTATGTTCTTAGGATTAGTTTCTGGCGCTGCTTACCTAGTTTGGGTAAGAACAGGTGGAAGTGGATTCCTAGGTATTACACAGTTAACATTTGGTATCTTTGGTTCAGCTGTCAGCTTAGTAGCTATGGTTGTTGTAAGTCTAATGACTTCAGCGCCAAACGCTGCAACGCAGAAAATGGTTGATGAGGTTCGAATACCATCAGGTAAATCGATCCTTGGCAAACAACACTAAATAATTATTTTAAGGGGCGATTAATTTCGCCCCTTTTAATTCAAGTCTTTTTCCAATATAAATTCTTAAATGTCGGCTAATTTTCACCCAATGGTGTACATTATAGATTACATACTTGGGGTAATAATGTGGACATTAATTGGCAGAGTTGCAATGAATATTTTCCAAAAAGAAGACTCTCAATTTTTTTTCATGAAAGTATTCGTAAAATTTACCAATCCATTACTACGAATTTTTAAACCAATTACACCTGAATTTATTATTCAACCGATAGTTCCGCTATATGTTGCTTGGTTTTTCTTTATGATAAGATTTTATTTAATGCCGTGGATTTTGGGATATTCTGTCATGGGAATGTTATCTTTTCCTTTGGAAAGTGAAATTTCTAGACAAATTTATCAATTTTTTAATTCAATTAAATTTTAAAAATTGGTACTAGTAATTTAGTTATCAATGAAAAAAATACAAATATCACCGTCAATCTTATCTGCTGATTTTAGTCAATTAGGAAATGAAATAAAACGTTTGGAAGATGCGGGTGCTGATATGATCCATGTAGATGTAATGGATGGGCATTTTGTTCCAAATTTAACCATAGGACCTCCAGTTATAAAAGCATTAAAAAAACAATCATCAATGATATTTGATGTCCATTTAATGATTTCTCCAGTACACAAATATATCGATGCATATTCTGATGCAGGTGCGGATATTATTACTATTCATCCAGAAGCTACAGACGATCTAAGTTCATCTATTTCAAAGATAAAACAATTAAATAAAAAGGTCGGAGTATCTTTAAATCCTGAAACTAAAGTTGATGTAATTAGAGAACACTTGAACGAAATTGAATTAGTTTTAATAATGAGTGTTAACCCTGGTTTTGGTGGTCAAAAATTTATGCCAGAAGTTTTAGTAAAAATTAAAGAGCTAAAAGAAATACAGAAAACTCAAAATCTCAATTTTGATATTGAAATTGATGGAGGTATCAATTTTGACAATTCAAAAGAGGCAATAGAAGCAGGAGCAAATATACTCGTTTCTGGAACAACAATTTTTAAAAGTAATAATGGAGATATAAAAAAGAATATTGAATTATTAAAATCAAAATAATTTCATGATTTACGTAAATCGGTTTTTTTTTAATATTTTCGATAAAATAAGAGAATTATATTTAAATTCTAGTCTGTACGATAAAAAAATTTCAAAAATTTATTATCAAAATTTGATTTATAAGCCTAGTCCTCATTTACTTTCATCCTTAATTAAATATCAAAAAAAAAAATTTAGGATTGAAGATTTTGCATTAAATGAAATTTGGGATAATAAAGAAATAACCAAAAAAAACTTAAGAAAACTTAATAATTTTTATTGGCTTTTTAGTTTAGATCTTAAGTCTTCAAAAAAAAATACCCAATCAGTTATAAAAAACTGGATGACTTTAAATCATAAATACAATTCAAAAAGTTGGAATTTCGATTTAACTGCAAAAAGAATTATTGCTTGGTTATCTAGTCATAATCTCACTTATGAAGATGGTAACGGACAATATAAAATTGATTTCAACACTATGGTACAAAAACAAGCAAATCACCTCATAAATGAAATTAATAAATCAAAATTTGTTGAAGATAAATTAATAGGTTGTGCATCTATTATATTAGTTGGCCTTTGTTATCGGGATGAAAAAAAGTATTTGCCATATGGTTTAAATTTACTAAAAAAAATATCTAAAATTACTCTTGATAATTCCGGTTTTCCTAAATCAAGGAGTATTAAACAATTAATATTTTATTTGAAATATTATATTTTAATCAGAGAGTGGTTTAAAGAATCTCAAATTAATATTCCAGAACATATCAATGAAACAGTATACTATCTTGGACAAGGTTACGCTTTTGTTTGGCAAAATCTAAAAAATGATATTCTTTTTAACGGTAATAACATTTCAGATAATAATAATTTTGATAATTATCTTCAAAGACTAGGTTATAAATTCAAAAATGACAATCAAGATTATGGTGGATATATAATTTTGAGAAATAAAAAGGTGTGTCTCACTATGGATGCTGGTCCTTCACCAAATTCATTTTTTTCAAAAGATTATCAATCTGGAGCTTTATCTTTTGAAATAATTTCTAATGGAAAAAAATTAATTAGCAATTGTGGCTATCATAGTGAAACAAATATAAAACTAAATCATTTATCAAGATCAACTGCCGCTCAGAATACCTTAGTAATCGATGATAATTCTTCCTGCAAATTTACAAACGGTGATAAATCTTTTTTTGTTACCAGGGGTTTAAAAATTACAAAAAGAGAAACTATTTTTGAAAAAAACTATTGGAAAATAAATGCTTCTCATGATGGATACCAAAAAAAATATAATACTATTCATGAAAGAAATATAGAATTTTATCCTGGAGATGAAACTTTCGTTGGCTGTGATAAAATTCTAAAAAAGATTAATAAAAATTATAAATTTGATATTCGATTTCATGTAGAACCTGACGTAAAATTAATGAAAACTCAGGATGGTAAATCAATATTAATTGAATTGGAGGATGAGGGTTGGAAATTTACTTGTGATAATTATGATATAAATATTGATAATGGTTTATATTTCGGTAATAAAAATTCATATATTGATAATCAAAATATATTTATTTCTGGAATTTCAAATAACCAGACCGAAGATATTAAATGGCAAATAAAAAAAATATAGTAAGAAGAATAAAATCAGCTGTAATATCTGTTTCAGATAAATCAAACTTAAAACCATTATTACAAACTTTAAACAGGTATAATGTTAAACTGATTAGTTCAGGGGGTACATTTAAGGCAATTAGAAAATTAGGCTATCGATGCCTTGAAGTTTCTGATTATACTGGTTTTAATGAAATTCTTGATGGACGTGTTAAAACACTACATCCAAAAATTCATGCGGGAATCTTAAATAAAAGAAACAATAATTCTCATAAAAGAGAAATAAAAAAAAATAATTTTCAAAATATTGATTTAGTAATAGTCAACTTTTATCCATTTGAAAAAACTTTAAATACAACGAAAAATCATAATAGAATAATTGAAAAAATTGATATTGGTGGTCCTGCTTTAGTTAGAAGTGCTGCAAAAAATTACAATGACGTTGCAGTTGTAACATCCACCGATCAATATTCAGCATTGATTGATCAGTTAAAAAGATTTAAGGGTGCAACAAAATTGGAATTTAGAAAAAAATTATCTCAATCAGCCTTTAATGAAACAGCATATTATGACTCCGTAATTTCAGATTACTTCAATTCAGTCACAAGTGAAAATTTTACAGAGAAAAAAATTATTTACGGAAACTTAATTGAGAGATTAAGATATGGAGAAAATCCACACCAAATATCTGCTATTTACTCTAAAAATAAAGATTTCAAATTAAGAAAAATTCACGGAAAACAATTAAGCTATAATAATTACAATGATATTTTTGCTGCTTTAACGATATCCAAAAGTCTACCAAAAAATATAGGCACTGTAATTATCAAACATGCTAACCCTTGTGGAGTTTCTATTCTAAAGGATAGAGTAAGCAGTTATAAATCTGCATTTGAATGTGATCCTGTGAGCGCATTTGGAGGTATTGTCTCTTGTAATTTTAAGATTAATAAAAGCTTAGCTATTGAGTTAAACAAAACTTTTTTAGAAGTAATTATTGCTAATGGTTTTGAGTTAAGCGCTCTTAAATTATTAAAATCTAAAAAGAATGTTAGAATTATAGATTCAACAAACTTTAATTTTGATGATGTTCTTCAAATTAACTCTGTATCAAACTCAATGTTAATTCAATCTCAAGATAACCTTGTTTTTAAAAAAAAAGATTTCAAAGTTGTTTCAAAGAAAAAACCAAACAAAATACAATTTGAAAATTTATTATTTGCATTCAATATTTCACGTCATGTTAAATCCAATGCTATTGTACTCGTTGGTGATAAAACAACAGTTGGTATCGGATCTGGACAACCTAGTAGGCTTGATAGTTGTCAAATCGCAATAAATAAAATGAGAAAGTTCAAAAAAAATGAAAAAGAAATTGTTGCTGCATCTGATGCTTTTTTTCCATTTGTTGATGGTATTGAAAAATTAATTCAATCAGGTGTTTCTGCTGTAATCCAACCTAGAGGATCAATCAGAGATAAAGAAATTATAAAGTTTGCAGATAAAACAAATACTATTTTAATTTTTTCTAAAACAAGACATTTTAAACATTAAATCTTGTCAATCTTTGAGGCTAAGATGAAATCGTTTTCTGATAATCCCTCAATTGCGTGGGTTGAGATATTTATTTTCGCATAACCCCATCCAAATAAAATTTCAGGGTGATGGCCTTCATTTTCTGATATTCTACCTACCTCATTTACAAATTTTTGACTCTCAACAAAATTTTTAAATGAAAATTTTTTTTCTAAAAAATGTATATTTTTTTCATTTTTAATAACATCCCATCCATCAATTTTTTTTTGATATTTATGTATTTCACTTATATCAAGCGCAGGCACACCACCTTCACAAGGAACACATTTTTTATCGAATAGTTCACTCATTTAATTTACATCCTCATCTAATTAAATTTTTTATTATATTACTTAAAAATGGAGCGGGCAAAGGGGATCGAACCCTCGACCTTCTCGTTGGCAACGAGACGCTCTACCACTGAGCTACGCCCGCAAAAGAAATTAATATAGTGTGTCGTTTTTTTTAATTCAAGTAATATTAATTATGGTATGCTTTTTTCATGAAAAAAGAAGATTTACCAAAAACAATACCAGTTTTTCCATTAAGTAACTTTATCATTTTTCCAAGAACTACTGTTCCATTAAATATATTTGAGCCAAGGTATGTTGATATGATTAATGATAGTATGAAGTCAAACAAGCTTATTGGGATGATACAACCTAAAAATTCAAAAGAAAGTGAAGTTAACCCTGAATTATATGACATTGGGTGTATGGGCAAAATTACAAGCTTTAGAGAAAATGATAGCGGTCAATTTTTGATAGAACTTAAAGGTATAATCAGATTTAAAAAAACAGATGAAGTAAAATCAAATAAAAAATACAGAGAATGCAATGTAGATTTTAATAATTTTTATGATGATCTAAGTTATCAAAGTGAAAATCTACAATTTTCTGATTTAAAATTGATATTTAAAGACTTAAAAAATCTTTTTGAAAAAAGAGGATTTATTATTAATTGGAAAGGATTAGAGAAACAAAGTTTAGATGAAACAATAAACGCTCTAGCGATGGCATCTCCTTTTACGCTAGAAGAAAAACAAATCTTGTTAGAGGCCAAAAATTTAGAGCTTAGAAAAACTAAAATTTCAGAAATTTTAACAACATATTCTTTTGATAATTATAATAATACAACCGTTCAATAAAACTAAATTTCAAAACCTCTGTTCGCTATATTTTTAAAAGATCTATTTAGGAATTTATTTCTTCCTATAAATCTCAATGATTTGCTAAGGATTTTATTATTCATCTTGCTTTCAAAATTAAAAAATTCGTATACAAGATCAATTCCACTAGAGAAAAGATAGTTTTTATGTTTAGTCATATTTTGAAATTCTTCACAAATTGAATTATCTATCTCTAATCCATTCTTTAACTTAAGTTCAATTAAATTACCCAAATCTCGAATATCTCTTAAAGTCATATTGAAACCCTGGCCAGCCAAAGGATGAAGGCGATGTAATACATCGCCAAAAGCCAGAATATTTTTATAATAATAAGTTCTCAAATTCGATGCCTTCAACTCAAAAAAATTGCAAATACCAAAGTTTGTAATTGA
>QCDD01000020.1 GCA_003281045.1 Pelagibacteraceae bacterium AG-349-L23
AAGAATAATGTTTCGAGATGGGGAATTTATAAATTAAAAACTAAAATAAATAAGAATAATTATTTGATCTCAGATGTAATTGAAAAACCTTCTGTAAAAAAAGCACCATCTAATAAAGCAGTGATTGGAAGATATATTTTACCTAGAGAAATTTTTTCAAAATTACTTAAACAAAAACCAGGTAAAGGAGGAGAGATACATATTACAGATGCTATCCAAACATTAATTCAAAATGATAAAAAATTCATTGCTCATAATTTTTCTGGAAAATATCTTGATTGTGGAAGCATGAGTGGTTACATCAAATCAACTTTAGAGATAGCTAAATCATGAAATTGTGTATGATTGGTACTGGTTATGTAGGTTTAGTAAGTGGAGTATGTTTTGCTGATTTAGGAAATGAAGTAATTTGTGTAGATAATAATGTTGACAAAATAAATTTACTAAAAAAAGGAAAGATTCCAATCTATGAACCTGGTTTATCAGAATTAGTAATAAAGAATTTTAAAAATAAAAAATTAAATTTTTCTACAAATTTAAAAAAATCAATTAAAGACTCAGACATAATTTTCATTTGTGTTGGTACACCAACAAAAAAAGGTGGTAGTTCAGCAGATTTAAGTCAAATTTACAAAGTTTCTAAAGAAATAAGTTCTTCAATTAATAAATTTAAAATTATCATAACAAAATCAACAGTCCCCGTGACGACAGGAGATGAAATTGAAAAAATATTATCTAAAAAAAATAGTAAAAAGAAATTTTCTGTTGTTTCAAATCCTGAATTTCTAAGAGAAGGAGAAGCAATAAGAGATTTTGTTTATCCTGATCGTGTCGTTATTGGAACTAATGATAAAAAAGCAGGTAGAATTTTGAAAAATCTTTATAGCCCACTTATTTCTAAGGGTGCTTCTTATTTACAAACTTCTAGAAGAGCCGCCGAGTTGATTAAATATGCCTCGAATGCTTTTTTGGCAACAAAGATTACTTTTATAAATGAAATAGCTAATTTATGTGAAAAAACTAACATTAATGTTGAGGATATATCAATAGGTATGGGATTAGATAAAAGAATAGGCAGTCGATTTCTTAGAGCAGGACCTGCTTATGGTGGATCTTGTTTTCCTAAAGATACAAAAGCCATTATTTCAACAGCAGATAAATTTAAAACAAATTTATCAGTGGTTAAATCAGTGATTAAATCAAATGAAAATAGATCTAAAATTTTACTAGATAGAATTAATAGAATCTTAAATAGGAAAATTAAAAATAAAATAATTACTTTTTTAGGTGTTACATTTAAAGCTAATACAGATGATATGAGAGATTCCTCAAGTTTAAAAATGATACCATGGTTATCAAAAAAAGGAGCAACTATAAAATATTTTGATCCAACTGGTTATAAAACTGAATTTATGAAGTTTAAAAATGTAATTAATAAGACTTCAATAAAAGATGCTGTTCATGGGGCTGATCTTGTAATTATTCATACTGAATGGAATGATTTTAAATCAATTAATTTTAAAAGTTTAGTTAAAGGTAAGAAGTTCATGATTTTTGATATGAGAAATATATATTCTTCATCAAAGATTAAAGACCAAGGATTTAAATATTACAGCGTTGGAAAGTAATAATCTAATTTAACTCAAATATTGCATCTACTTCAACCGAAACACCTAATGGTAAACTATTTGTGCTTACAGCAGCTCTAGTATGCATACCTGCGTCTCCAAAAATTGAAGCTATCAAATCAGATGCACCATTTATTACTTTAGGTTGATCAATAAAGTCATCTGTTGAATTTACAAATCCTGTTAATTTCACACATGATTTTATTTTTGATAAATCATTGTCGCAGGCTTTTTTAGCTTGGGCAATAATACTTAAAGCGCATCTCTTAGCAGCATTGTAACCAGCCGTGACATCCAATTCTTTACCAACTTTTCCTTTAATTAATTCACCATTATCATCAATAGAAATTTGTCCTGATATGAATAACATTTTTCCTGTAATTTTTGTTGCAACATAATTACCAACTGGTGCTTTCGCTTCAGGAAGTTGTATATTAAGTTCTTTAATTTTATCTTCAAAGTTCATAATCAATTAATTTTTTTTGATTTTAGTTTTAACTTTATTAAATATTTTCTTTGTACCTTCTTTAATTTGATTTGTTTTTTTTATAGACCCTTCTTTAACTTGATTTTTCTTTTTGACAGCACCTTCTTTAATATTTTTGGCTGTACATGCTAAATACTCTTTCGAAAGTTTTTTCATCCCAGAACATTTATATTCATCAGCAATTAGTATATTTGTGGAAAATAAATAAAATATTGAAATTATAAATATTTTTTTCATTTTTTTTTCTTACCTTTTGATTTTTTACTCTTATCGTATTCTTTTCTTTTCTCAATCAATATTAAAGCTTCTTCCATAGTTAATTCAGTGGGGTCTTTTTCCTCAGGAATAGTTGCATTGAGTGATTTATATTTTATATAAGGCCCATACTGACCCTTCATGACTCTAACAGGTTTTTTATCCTCAGGATGTTCTCCCAAATCTTTTATCATAGAAGAGGACATTCGACCAGGTTTAGCCTCAGCTATTAATGTTATTGCTCTATTTAAACCTATGGAAAATATTTCTTCTACATTTTCTATTCTTGCTGATTTATTTTCACATTTTAAGTAAGGACCAAATCTTCCAACGTTTAAAGTAATTTCCTTTTGATTATCTGGATTTATTCCCAAAGATTTAGGTAGTGAACATAAAAATTGAGCTTTTTCCAAATTAATACTCTCTAATTCTAATCCTTTTGGTATTGAAACATTTTTTAAAAGTTCATTTACATCTGACTTTAATTTTTTAGTTTTTTTCTTTTTCTTACTATTTTTTTCAACTTCTAAATCAGAGGGGATTTTCTCGTATTGAAGGTAGGGGCCAAATCTTCCATTTTTCAAATATATATCATTTCCATTTTCATGTTTTCCTATAAATTTTGGTTCAGCTAATTGTGCTTGAGCAGCAGCTTTTGCTTTAGATAAGGGTCTTGTAAATTTACATTCTGGATAATTTGAACACCCTATAAAAGCGCCACCTCTGAAACTATTCTTTAAACTAAGTGTTCCAGAACTACATAATTGACATTTTCTTACTACATTACCCTCATTATCCTTATCAAAAATTAATTCACCTAGACTATCATTGAGTAAATCCAACACCTCTCTAGTTCTTTTTTCTTTTACTTCCGAAACATTATTATTGAAGTCTTTCCAAAAAAGTTCCAAAACTTTAATCCAACTTTCTTTCCCAGTAGTGATCTCATCAAGTTGATCTTCTAATCCTGCTGTAAAGTTGTAATCTACATATTTTGAGAATAATTTTTCTAAAAAGGCTGAAATTAATTTACCTCTATCTGTAGGAAAAAATCTTTTATTCAATATTTCTGCATAACCTCGATTAGCAATAGTAGAAATAATACTTGCATACGTAGAAGGCCTCCCGATACCAAGCTCTTCAAGCTTTTTAACTAAACTAGCTTCAGAATATCTTGGTGGTGGTTGTGTATAATGCTGTTCATCTATTAGCGCCTCAATATTAATAGGTCCTTTAGACACAGCAGGTAAAATATTTTCATCATCATCTTTGCTTTGATTATTATAAATCTTTAAGAAACCATCAAATTTTAAAACTGATCCACTGGCTTTACAAATTGTATCATTATTATCTGACGTTATTGTGATAGTATTTCTATCAAATTTGGCTGACTCCATCTGAGAAGATAAAGCTCTACTCCAGATAAGATCATAAAGTTTATTTTGATCTGTACTTAGATATTTTTTAACACTTTCAGGAGTTCTTATAATATCAGTAGGTCTGATTGCTTCGTGAGCTTCTTGCGCATTTTTAGCTTTTTTGCCTGAATAATTCAAAACATCTTTAGGCAAGTATTCATTACCAATTTCTTTTTGGATATAATTTCTGAAACTTGTAACAGCATCTTTAGATAAATTAGTTCCATCAGTTCTCATATAAGTAATTAAGCCAATTGTTTCACCTTTCATTTCTATACCTTGATAAAGTTTTTGGGCAATTTGCATTGTTCTAGATGCACCAAAACCTAGTCGACTTGATGCGGTTTGTTGAAGAGTTGAAGTTGTAAATGGTCCAGAGGGATTACGATTTACAATTTTGCTAGAAATGTCAGTTATACTAAATTTTTTTTTATTAATACTTGATATGGCTTTATTTATCTCTTCTTTATTTCTAAATGAAAATTTTTCAATTTTATTGTTGTCAAGTTGACTAATACTAGCAGTGAAATTTTGATTTGCAGTATCAGCAAATTTAATACTTAAAGTCCAAAATTCCTCAGGTTTAAAAGACTCAATTGCATGTTCTCTCTCAGTAATTAATTTTAAAGCAACAGATTGAACTCTTCCTGCAGATTTTGAACCTGGGAGTTTCGTCCAGAGGATCGGGGATATATTAAAACCAACCAAGTAGTCCAAGGCTCTTCTAGCCATATACGCATCGACTAGTAATGGCTCAATTTGTCGAGGATTTTCAATTCCTTGAATAACAGCTTTTTTGGTTATTTCATTAAATACAACTCGTTCAATTTCTTTATCTTTTAAAAGTTTTTTTTCATTCAAATATTCTTTGACATGCCAAGCAATTGCCTCACCTTCACGATCAGGGTCAGTTGCTAATATAATTTTAGATGAATCTTTAGCCGCATCAGTTATTTCTTTTAAATATTTTTTTGAAAAACTATCAACTTCCCATTCCATTTTAAAATCTTGATCTGGATTGACAGAACCATTTTTTGACGGCAAATCTCTTATATGACCATAACTTGCTAAAACTTTATAATTATCACCTAGGTATTTATTTATAGTTTTTGCTTTAGCAGGACTTTCTACAATGACCAAATTCATAAACTACAAACTACTCAAAAGCTTTAGATAGTCAATTTAATAAATTTTTGTCTTAGTTTCTTCTTTATTTATCAATCTTTTAATATTTTCTCTGTGAGTAAAAAAAATCAAGATAAACATGATCGTAAAAAAAATTGCCTGATTAAATTGAATAGAAATTAATAGATAGATTGGTATAGATATTGAAGCTACTAAAGATGATAGAGATGAAAATTTAGAAATAAAAAAAGTTACAAACCAACATATAGAAAATATAATTCCAAAATATAAATTTATAGCAAATAAAATACCGACATAGGTAGCAACGCCTTTGCCACCTTTAAACTTAAGCCAAATTGGAAATACATGACCTAAAAAGGCACATAAAGATGCAATATATAAAAAATCTTGGTAGAAAATTTTTACATAAATAACTGGAATAATTGCTTTTAAAATATCTAATGCTAACGTGAAATAACCAATACTTTTGTTACCAGTTCTTAAAGCATTAGTAGCTCCAATATTACCAGATCCGATTTCTCTTATATCTTTTTTTAAAAATATCTTTGTAAGTATATATCCAAAAGGTATCGAGCCCATAAGGTATGAAATGATACCTATCAAAAAAATATCCATACTAAAGCTTAAATAATTCTTTTCCTTTTACAAATGTATTCGTAACCTTACCTTGGAGTTTTTTGTCTTCAATTGAGGTATTTTTTGATTTTGAAACCAATTTTTCTTTTTTTACAATCCATGGTTTACTTATATCTACAACACAAAAATCTGCATCATTGCCAATGGAGAGGTTACCTTTATCTATTTTGAGAATTTTTGCAGGATTTGAAGTAAGCGCTTTAATTAATGTTTCTAATTTTAAAGATCCATTATGATATAACTCTAAACTTAAAGATAATAGAGTTTCTATACCTGATGCGCCTGTTGCAGCTTGAGAAAATGTTAATCTCTTTGACTCTTCATCTTCAGGTTTGTGATCTGAAACAATCACATCTATTAATCCATCCTTTAATCCTTCCACTAGAGCAATTCTATCTTCCTCACGCCTCAAAGGTGGAGATAGTTTTAAAAAAGTTCTAAAATCACCAATATCATTTTCATTTAAAGAGAGATTATTTATCGAAACACCGGATGTGAATTTTACAATTTCTTTTCTATGTTTGATCACTTCAATAGATTTTTGTGATGATAATTGAGAAATATGATATCTGCATTTTACTTTTTCAAGTAAAGTAAGATCTCTTTCAATCAAAATTCTTTCTGCGATCTCAGGAATACCTGATAATCCTAATTTAGATGCGATAATGCCTGAATTTATCATCCCATTTTTTGCAAGTTCATAATCTTCTGCATGTTGCATTATTAAACAACCAATATCTTTTGCAGAATTCATTATCCGAGACATTAATCTGGGATTTTGAATAGTTTTAATACCATCAGTAAATGCTATTATACCTTTACTTTGCAGAAGACCAAATTCTGTCATATTGCTTCCTTCAATATTTTTTGTAAGTGATGCACACGGAAAAATGTTTATTCGAGATTTATCTCTTCCTCTTCTTTTTAGAAAATCGACTATAGATACGTTGTCTATTATCGGATCAGTATTTGGCATTGTTACCACAGAAGTTACGCCACCAGCTAAAGCAGCATTACTTAAGGTTCTAAAATTTTCTTTATATTCATAGCCTGGTTCACCTACAAATACTCTCATGTCAACTAAACCTGGAAATATATATTTCCCCTTTAAGTCAATTGGTTTTTCTCTAGTAGGAAGATTATTTGTATTAACCTTTTTTCCTACCGCTTCTATTTTTCCTTCTTCAGAGATTATAAGACCACCTGTCTCGTTAATTGAATTATGTGGGTCAATTATATTTGCGTTTATAAAATATTGTTTTTTCATTTAAGTACAAAAAATCTTTAAACAGGCCATTCTTACCGCAACTCCTAGTTCTACTTGTTCTTTAATTACGCTTTTATTGATATCATCAGCTAAATTAGTATCTATCTCAATACCTCTATTCATTGGACCTGGGTGCATGATTAATGCATCAGCTTTTGCATGTTCTAATTTATCTGGTGTAAGGCCATAATATTCATAATATTCTCTGTTAGATGAGAGATAAGAACTTGTCATTCTTTCATTTTGTAATCTTAACATCATTACAATATCACAATCTTTTAATCCTTTTTTCATATCGGTGAATGTATTGACACCAAATTTTTCTATTTCCTTCGGCATCAAATTTGTGGGAGCAATTATATTTACTTCTGCTCCTAACATATTCAGTAAATAAATATTAGATCGTGCAACTCTTGAATGTAGGATATCTCCACAGATGGCAATTCTTAAACCTTCGATTTTTTTTTTTCGATTTATAATTGTCAGAGCATCCAATAAAGCTTGAGTAGGGTGCTCTCTTCTTCCATCTCCAGCATTTAAAACTGCACAATTAACTTTTTGAGAAAGTAGATTACATGCGCCAGAGTCTTGGTGTCTTATTACAATAATGTCAGGATGCATAGCATTTAGTGTCATTGCTGTATCAATAAGAGTTTCACCTTTTTTAATTGCAGAATTACTTATATTCATTGACATCACATCAGCTCCAAGTCTTTTTCCTGCTAATTCAAATGAACTTTGCGTTCTTGTTGAGGGCTCAAAAAATAAATTGATCTGTGTTTTTCCTCTTAGTGCATCAATTTTTTTATTTTTGCTTTGGTTTACTTTTATAAAATCGTGAGCTTCATCAAGTATAAGATTAACATCATTTATAGATAAATCTTGGATACCTAACAGATGTTTTTGGGAAATTTTAATAGCTTTATTTGTTTTAATTGCCATTAAAACCAACTCTATAGCTATAAAGTTGTATAATAGCAAGTATTAATTGTTCAAAAAATCTATTGCTCCTTGCAATATAAAGGCAGCAGCATTTTCATCAATTTTTTTTTCTCTTTTACTCACATTAACATCTAATTGACTGGAAAGATTAAATGCACCAACAGTTGATAGTCTCTCATCCCATAAACAAATTGGAATATCAATGTTTTTTTCAATATACGTAGAAACATCTTTTACTGATTGAGAAGATTTGCCAGAGGAGCCATCCATATTTAAGGGGTTCCCTATTATGATTCCCTTTATGTTGTTTTCGATGATTATTGATTTAAGTTGATCTATGAGGTTTTGAGAGGATTTTTTTTCTATAGTTATAAATGGTGTGGCAATTAATTGTTTTTCGTCACAAATTGAAACTCCTATTCTTTTTGAACCAAGGTCTAAGCCTATCAATCTGCACTTATCTAAGTGATTTTTTTTAAATTCCTCTAACGTGATCATATTGTATATTTTTAACTTAAATGATAGTTTGCGTCATACCTAAATAGCATATGAGTATAGATCTTAAAACAATAAAACATATATCTAAATTATCAAGAATTTCTGTTGATGAAAAAAGGGCAGAAAAATTAGCTGATGATTTGAATTCAATTTTTGAATTTATTGAAAAGCTCAATGAATTAAAAACAGATGATGTAAAACCATTAACGTCAATAGCCGAAACAACTTTAAAATTCAGATCTGATGAGATCAAAAGTAAAAATATTAGAGAACAAATAATTAAAAACTCTCCTGAAGATAATGAGGATTATTTTGTTGTACCAAAGGTAATTGAATAATGTCAGACATTACAAAACAATCTTTAACAGAATTAGTAGAGAATATTAAAAATAAGAAACTTTCTTCAACAGATGTAACCAAAGCATTTATTCAAAGGTCTGAAAAGTCTAGTGAGTTAAATGCTTATATCACAGATGATTTTGCACCTGCTTTAGATAAAGCAAAAAAATTTGATCAGAACCCAAATTTAGATTTAAAATTACCTGGTATACCTATGGCAGTTAAGGATTTATTCTGTACAAAAAATGTTAAAACAACTGCTGGTAGTAAAATTTTAAATAATTTTGTACCAACTTATGAGTCTACAGTTACTGAAAATATTTGGAATGAAGGTGCAATACTTCTGGGTAAATTAAATTGTGATGAGTTTGCAATGGGTTCATCTAATGAGACAAGTCATTTTGGAAACGTACAAAATCCTATTGATAAGAATTTAGTCCCCGGTGGTTCATCGGGTGGTTCAGCATCAGCAGTTGCTGGACAATTAACTCCAATCACAATTGGTACTGATACTGGAGGATCAATTAGACAGCCAGCTTCATTTACTGGAATTGTAGGTTTAAAACCAACATACGGAAGTTGCTCACGATATGGGATAGTTGCTTTTGCTTCCTCATTAGATCAGGCAGGACCAATGGCCCAAAATGTAAAAGATTGTGCTTTATTGCAAGAAGTAATCAGTACGTATGATTCAAAAGATTCTACTTCAATTAATTTTAAAAGAAATCATTATAGCAAGGAACTTACAAAAAATATAAAAGGAAAAAAAATTGGAATTCCAAAAGAATACAGAGTTGATGGTATGCCTAAAGAAATAGAGGACCTTTGGCAAAAAGGTATTCAGTACGTAAAAGATTGTGGTGCTGAAACAATCGACATATCACTTCCACATACAAGTTATGCTTTACCAACGTATTATATTGTTGCTCCAGCAGAGGCATCTTCTAATTTAGCAAGATATGATGGTGTAAAGTATGGATACAGAGCCAAAGGTGAAAATTTAATTGATATGTATGAAAAAACTAGATCTGAAGGCTTTGGTGCAGAAGTTCAAAGAAGAATTATGATTGGAACTTATGTATTATCATCTGGTTATTATGATGCATACTATCTTAAAGCTCAAAAAGTGAGAAAACTAATCAAAAATGATTTTGATGAAGCATATAAGAAAGTTGATGCAATTTTAACTCCATCAACACCTAGCTCAGCTTTTAAAATAGGTGAAAAAACAAATGATCCAGTTTCGATGTATTTAAATGATATATTTACAGTACCAGTTAATTTGGCAGGCCTGCCTGGTATATCAATTCCTGCAGGACACGATACTAAAGGTTATCCTCTGGGTTTACAAATAATCGGTAAAGCTTTTGATGAACAAAATATATTAAACATCGCTTTTGCTATGGAGGAGAAAATAAATTTTAAAAACAAAATTACTGATTGGTGGATTAAGTGAATAAGAAAAACACAGAATATTTGATTAATCGGAAAGATAATCAATATGAAGTTGTAATTGGATTAGAGGTACATGCTCAAGTATTATCTGAGTCAAAACTATTTTCTTCCTCATCAACTAAATTTGGTGCTGAACCAAATACACAAGTAAGTTTAGTTGACGCTGCATTTCCAGGAATGCTACCTGTAATAAATGAATTTTGTATTAAACAAGCTATTAAAACTGGCATTGGTCTTAATGCAAAAATTAATAAACGCTCTGTATTTGATAGAAAAAATTATTTTTATGCTGATTTACCTCAGGGATATCAAATATCACAATTTAAAGATCCAATAGTAGGTGAGGGCAAAGTTATTTTGGATATGCCTAATGGTCAAAAAGAAGTAGGTATAGAAAGATTACATCTAGAACAAGATGCTGGAAAAAGTATTCATGATCTTGACCCACAAAATACTTTTGTAGATTTAAATAGATCAGGGGTAGCTTTAATGGAAATAGTGAGCAAGCCTGATTTAAGATCCCCAGATGAGGTAAATGCTTACATTAAAAAATTACGATCTATAATGAGGTACCTTGGAACTTGTGACGGAAATATGCAAGAAGGCTCTTTAAGAGCGGATGTGAATGTTTCTGTAAGACCTAAAGGGTCAAAAGAATTTGGCACTCGATGTGAAATTAAAAATGTTAATTCAATTAAGTTTATGCAAATGGCAATAGAATATGAGGCTAATCGGCAAGTTGATTTAATAGAAGAGGGCAAAACTATTGATCAAGAAACCAGACTTTTTGATACGAAGAAAAATGAGACAAGATCAATGAGATCAAAAGAAGATGCTCATGATTACAGATATTTTCCTGATCCTGATTTATTACCTTTAGAGGTATCGGAAAAATTTATTGAAGAACTCAAAAATGATATTCCAGAGCTTCCAGATGATAAAAAGAAAAGATTTATTGAAGAGTTTAAATTGTCTCCCTATGAAGCCAATATTTTAGTATCTGATATTGATACTGCAAAATACTTTGAAGAAGTTGTAGCTAAAATGGGCAAGAACAAAGATATTAAGTTAGCAGTTAATTGGATTACAGGAGAACTATTTGCTGTTTTAAATAGCAAAGGTTTAGAAATTTCTCAAAGTCCAGTGAGTGCCAAGAATTTCGCCATATTGATAAATCTAATTAAGAATGGAACTATTTCTGGAAAAATAGCAAAAACTGTTTTTGAATTAATGATTGATGGAGACAAAGATCCACAAAAAATTGTTGAGGAAAAAGGATTAAAGCAACAAAGTGATCCAAAAGCTTTAGAAGCTTTAATTGACAAAATAATTAATGAGAACAGAGAAAAAGCTATTGAATATAAACAAGGTAAAGAAAAATTATTTGGTTTTTTTGTTGGTCAGGCAATGAAAGCATCTGGTGGAAAAGCAAATCCTCAATTGATCAATGAGATCTTGAAGAAAAAATTATAAGGTTATGGGTTCAGACCTTAATATCACAAAACATTTACAAGATTACATACTAAAGAATGGTTTGAAACTACATCCAATTCAAAAAGAAATAATAGACTATAATTTATCACTTGGTGATATTAAAAGAATGCAAATATCTATTTCCCAATGTCAATTTCTACATTTGATTATAAAGATCTCCAAAATTACAAAAGTATTAGAGATAGGAACTTTTACAGGTTTAAGCACGCTGTCTATGGCTTTAGCATTACCAGATGAGGGTAGTATAATTGCTTTAGATAAAAATGAGGAAACAAATAAAATTGCTCAAAATTTTTTTAAAAAAGCTAATCAAAATCACAAAATTAAAACAATAATTAAACCAGCTTTAGAAAGTTTGATGAGTATTAGAAATGAAAAATTTGATTTAGTTTTTATTGATGCTGATAAAATGAATTACCAAAAATATTATGAAATTTCACTAAATCTATTGAATAAAGAGGGTTTAGTTATTATTGATAATGTTTTATGGCATGGAGAAGTTGTTAACAAAGATATTAATGACAAATATACGAAAAGTATTAGAGATTTAAATAATTTTATTTCAAAGGACAAAAGAATTGAAAAGGTCATGGTGCCTTTTGGGGATGGAATGACTGTTTGTAGGAAGATTTAATGTTCACTATATTCGGATTTTATAAATTTCAAAAAATAAATAATCTAAAAAAAAATCAAAAAATATTGAATAATCTTTTAGTTAATAAAAACATATATGGATCAATCATTGTATCAGAAGAAGGTTTAAATGGATCTATATCTGGAAAAAATAAAGATATTAAGACTACAATTATTAAATTAAAAAAAATTTTTAATATTAAAGAATTTGATAGTTTCAATAATTCAAAAAGTAAATTTAAACCTTTTCACAAATCTAAAGTCAAAATTAAAAAAGAAGTCGTACCAATGGATCTTAAAATCTCAAATAAAATTAAAAAAAAGAATACTCATATTGAACCAACGAAGTGGAATGAATTGATAAAAGATAAAAAAACTTTTTTATTAGATGCAAGAAAACCTTTTGAGCATAAAGTTGGTTCTTTTAAAAAATCGGTAAATCCAAATATAGACAACTTTAGAGATTTCCCGAAATACTTAAAAAAGTTAAAAAAAGATCAACCAATTGCAATGTTTTGCACCGGTGGAATTAGGTGTGAAAAAGCCTCTGTATTTTTAGAAAAAAAAGGTTTTAAAAATATTTATCAATTAAAAGGTGGAATTTTGAATTACTTAAAAAAAATCAAACAAAAAAATAGTTTATGGAAAGGTGAGTGTTTTGTATTTGACAATAGAGTAACTCTAAAACACGGATTAGTACAAGGAACTTATTCAATTTGCAGTGGATGTAGACAGCCAATTTCAACTAAAGATAAAAAATCTAAAAGATATGAGGAGGGTGTAACTTGTCCCAATTGTATTGATAAACTCTCAAAAAACCAAAAATCTCGTTTTAGAATGAGACAAAGTCAGATATACAAAGCAAAGCAATCTGGAAAAAAATATATTTTTCAAAAAGAATTTAAATAAGGATAATTTTGTCTAAATCAATAAAATTAACAAAAGATCCAATTTGGACACTATTGAGAAGAGTTACGATACCTGCAAGTGTAGGCTCATTATTTCAAACATTTTATAATTTAGTTGATACTTGGTTTGCAGGTAGAATCTCTGCAGAAGCAATAGGTGCAATTGCGAAATCGTTTCCAATATATTTTACCATTATAGCTGTTGGTGTTGGATTAGGCGCTGCAACTAATGCTTTAATTGGTAATTCAATCGGTGAAAAAAAAATAAGAGTTGCATCATTATATGTGGCTCAGTCTTTAATCTTTGCAGTATTAGTGTCAATAATTGTTACAATATTTGGTTTAAATGCATCAAATTATCTTTTAGGTGTCATGGGCTCTGATGAAGCTGGGATAATTTTAACGAGAGAATATTTAGATATTATTTTCTACGGAACTTTTATTGTATTGATACAGATATCTCTAAATGGAACTCTGAATGCTCAAGGTGATACCAGAAGTTATAGAAATGTATTGATATTTAGTTTTTTCCTTAACATTTTTTTAAATCCTCTTTTTATATGGGGATATGGATTTATCCCAGGATTTGGAATAGCTGGCCTTGCTATTGCTACTGTAATTTCTCAATCAATAGGAACAATCTATTTAGCTTTTAAGGTTAATAATTGTCAAATAAGGAATTACCTTAAACCTCAATGCTTTATTCCAAAATTTGAATATTTAAAATCATTAACAAACCAAGCTGTACCAGTAATGTTCAGTATGTTGTTTATTGGTGTAGGTATATTTAACATCTTATATTTCATAGGTAAATTCGGGGATTTAGCAACAGCTGGTTATGGTGCAGCATTAAGAGTAGAGCAAGTTTTTTTATTGCCTGTTATTGGTTTAAATACTGCAGTCCTTTCAATCGGAGGACAAAATTTTGGTGCAAAAGCCTATAATAGAATAAGAGAGCTTTATACTAAGGCTTTATTTTTTGGAATATCATTTATGACTGTTGCTGGAGTAATAATTTTTTTTGGGGCTGAATTTTTCGTATCTTTATTTACTGATAATCAAGAAGCAGTTATGAGTGGAGCTATTTATCTCAAGGTTGCAGCTTTAATTGGACCAATTTATCCAGTTTTCTTTATTACTACAGCAGTATTTCAAGCTGTTAAAAAACCTTTGTATAGTCTCTATTTGAGTATTTTAAGATTAACTGCGTTTCCTTTTTTAAGTTTATGGTATGTGATAAATATAAGAGGTGGTGATTACGAAGATATTTTTTATACTATTATGGTGACTAATTGGGCTATGGGAATTGCTGTTTTAATATTTATTGGGTATTTTCTAAATAATGTATTTAAACAAAATAAAGCTATTTTTAGTTATTAGTTTTTTCCTATCCTCTTTTTTCTTAAATCTAAAAGATGTTAAATCATATGAAATCAAAGTTGTTGATGGTGATACTATACATTTAAATGGAGAAAAAATTAGATTTAGTGGAATTGATACACCTGAATTAAAACAAACCTGTAGTAAGAATAATCAAATAATTTTTTGTGGGATTGAAGCAAAAAAATTATTAATTAATAGAATAGGAAATAATGAGATAAAATGTGTTGAAGAGGGTAAGGATCAGTATAAAAGAATTTTAGCTGAATGTTTTGTAAATAATACCAGTTTATCAAGTTATTTAGTTAAAGAAGGTTATGCTTTTGCATATAGAAAATATTCAAAGAAATTCGTTCCTGATGAGAACTATGCAAGATTAAATAATTTAGGAATGTGGTCTATGAAATTTGAATATCCTTGGGATTGGAGAAAAAAAAATTAATCTTTTTGTAATTTCTTCTCTAATTTTCTAACTAAAAAAGAAACAACCAAAATTAAAACAAGATACTCGAGAATTAAAAATGTATAAATTTCTAGCGGCCGATAAGTTGTCACAACTAATTCGTTTGCTTTCCTTGTTAAATCTCCAATACCAATTATTGACACGAGTGATGACATTTTAAGAACATAAACGAACTGATTACCTATAGCTGGTAAAATATTCTTTATTGCTTGAGGTAAGATAACTAATCTTAATTTTCTAAAAAAACTTAATCCCAAAGAACTTCCCGCTTCCCATTGTGATTTTTTAATTGAATTAATTCCTGCTCTAAATATTTCTGCCTGAAAAGCACTTTCACTAATTGAAAGAGCAATGATACCAGAAACAAAAGGACTAAAACTTATACCTGTCATAATTGGTAAACCATAATAAATCCATAAAATCAAAACTAGTAAAGGAATTGCTCTTACAATCTCCACATATCCAATATTGAGATAGGTTAAAATTTTACTCTTAGCTAGTGATGGAATAGCAACTAAAAGACCAAGAATAATTGAAATAATTATAGAGACTATACTAATATAGATAGTGGTTGTTAAACCACTTAATAAAAACTTTAAGTTAGTTAATCCTTCAATATTGTTTGGAGATAAGATTAACCAATTTAATTCACTTTTACCACATGAAGTTAATGGGAAAATTAAGAGTAAAAAAAATAAATTTCTCACTCTTCAAGTTATAAAGAATTAAAAATTAATTACTAATTTTTTATAAACTCTTTAAATTATATTTAGCTAATAACTTAGTGAAGAACCCTGAGGATTTTTTATCTTTAATCCATTTATTTACATAGTCGTTCCACTTAGTATCACCTTTTGGCACCATCATTGCTAAAAAAGCTGGATTTTTTCCACCATCTGGAACAATTGCTAATTGAGGATATTTGATAACCAATTTATTTGCTTCTGTTGAACTTGTAATGTTACCATCAGCTCTACCTGCTAATACCTCTTGAAAGTCTCTAGCTGGAGCTTCAATTGAGTTTAATTTTGATTTTGGAAAAAATTCTTTAGCTTTTTCTTCTTGAGAAGTACCAAGCGTAGTTGCTATTGTTACATTCTCATTATTTAGAGAGTCCCAAGTAGGGAATTTTTTTAAGTTCTTTTTAAGGACTAGTGGTACAGTAGCATATTTGTAATAAGTATCAGTAAATCCTGCTACTTCAGCTCGTTTTGGAGTTTTTGTTACACTTGTTGAAATATCATACCTTGCTGATGTTATACCTGAGACAATAGTTTTCCATTCTGCTGGTACAAATTCAATCTTTACACCCATATCTTTTGCAAGTTGATTCATGACATCAATATCAAAACCCTTATATTTATTAGTAGCCGGATCCTTAACTGTCATGGGATCCCAATCTCCAGTAGTGCCAACTTTTAATACACCTGATGATAATATTTTATCTAAATTTGAGTCTGCATTAAGTGAGAGTGGTAAAAAGGTAAATAATATTAATAATAGTAATTTTTTCATAATTTGTAGAATTATATTATTTTTTTTATTATTGAGATCTATAATCTTGACGCACTATCATTCATCCATGAAAATAAATGATCTGAAAAGGATCTTCTCACAAATAAATTTACATCGTTAATGTCCTGATTATGAACAATTATATCAATTTTTGTCAAAATTGTTTGAGTTACAAGGCCTTTTT
>QCDD01000021.1 GCA_003281045.1 Pelagibacteraceae bacterium AG-349-L23
GTGATTAAAAACGTTTGGAAAAATAAAAACTATCTAAATTTTTTTTATGAAAAAAATGCAAAAAATTACTTTTCCATAAAATCTCTTAAAAATTTATTAAAAAAAATGAAAGTAAAAAATTTCAAAATTTATAACGAACAAGGATACAGTCTCTTAAATAATTTAAATTGGTTATTCAATGGTTTACCAACAAAGTCAAATTTTGTTGGAAGAGATAACATGATTCAAGAATTAAAAAAAAAAATTGACAATTATTTTCATATCGAAAAAAAGAATATTCACCAAGTATATCACCTGCTAAACAAAGCGGATAAAGTTTATAAAAATATTTGTGTGAACAACAAATTAGGTAATGGCTCGGGTAATATTGTTGCTGGTTTTGATAAAAAAAGTTTTTTAAAATACCTTTATCTTTCAGTCATGTTTAAAAAAAAAATTATACATCAACACTTTTTCCCAACCGAATATAATTTAAACTTTATTGATAAATATTATGGATTAAATAAAACAAATTTTATCATCACTTATAGAAATATTTTCGATACCATTAAAAACATGATAAAGTGGAAATTAAAACGTAAACATACACCCTTATCCTTTAGAACAAAAGAATTTGAACCTTATGATATATTTTATAGTAAGGAATTTGAATTAAATTTATTAGATGTTGTATTAATAATTAATTTTTATGCTCTTTGGTTAAAAATTAATCAAAAAAAGTTAATTAAAAATATAATGTTTTTAAATTTTGAGGATATTGTAAGAAATGATAACGATTTATCATCTACCTTAAGTGATTTTCTTAAAAAAAAAATCACTTTAGACAATCATATTTCAGAAAATCTTTGGGAAAAGAGTGATATCAAAATAAGTAAAAATTTGGAGGAATTTATATATATGTATTGTAAATCATTTTCTGATATAGATTTTTCACTTATTGGTATTAAAAAAGAGTAATTTTTATTAACAAACTTATATTATTTATTAAATTTAATGAGAAATAACCTAAAAGTTTTCAAAAATAAAAGAATATTGATTACAGGGCATACTGGTTTTAAGGGGTCATGGCTTTCACTTTGGTTTAAAAATTTAGGCGCGGATGTGATGGGTGTTTCTATTGACATTCCAACAAAACCTTCACATTTTCAATTAATAAATTTAGAAAAAAAGGTTAAAAATAAATTTATAGATATTACTGATTTAAAAAAATTAAAAAAAATATTCATAAATTTTAAACCTGATTATGTTTTTCATTTAGCCGCTCAATCGCTGGTCAAAAAATCGTATAAAAATCCATTATTAACATATTATACCAATGCAATTGGAACATTAAATGTAATGGAGTCTTTAAAAAGTTTAAAAAATAATTGTATCGCCATAATTATTACAAGTGATAAAAGTTATAAAAATCTTGAAATTAAAAGAGGTTATAAGGAAGAAGACGAATTGGGTGGAGCAGATCCCTATAGTTCCTCCAAAGCATCAGCGGAGTTGATTATTCAAAGCTATTTTAAATCATATTTAGCTGATAAAAAGAATATTAGAATAGCAATTGCAAGAGCTGGTAATGTTATTGGGGGTGGAGACTGGTCAGAGAATCGTCTTATCCCAGATTGTGTAAGGTCGTGGTCTAAAAATAAGAAAGTAATTATCAGAAATCCAGATGCTACAAGACCTTGGCAACATGTCCTAGATGCTCTTTATGGGTACATAATTTTATCTTTAAATTTAAAGAAAAATAGAAAATTAAATGGTCAAGCTTTCAATTTTGGACCTGGGCTGAATAATAACTATAAGGTAATTGAAGTTTTAACATTAGTAAAAAAGTTATGGCAAAATATCTTTTGGAAGACTATCAAATTGAAAAAAAAGGAATTTGAAAGCAGTCTATTGAAATTGAACTCATCTAAAGCAAATTTGATATTAAAATGGAAATGTAATTTAAGTTTCCGAGAGTCAATTTACTTTACAACCGAGTGGTATAAATATTTTTATACAAAAAAAAAAAATATGTACGATTTTTCAATTAATCAAATAAATTTATATATTAAAAAACTTAAATAAGATTTAAATATGAAAGTTGTAATTTTGGCTGGTGGGTATGGAACTAGAATTTCTGAGTATACAAAAACTATCCCAAAACCGATGATACCAATTAAAAAAATACCAATTTTAATTCATATTATTAACCATTATAGAAAATATAACTTCAACGAATTTTATATAGCTCTTGGATACAAAGGGCAGATTATAAAAAATTATTTTAAAAAAAACAAAATCAAAAATTGTAAAATTAATTTAATTAATACTGGTCTTAATACAATGACAGGTGGTAGATTGAAAAGAATGTCTAAATACTTGGGTAATAAGACTTTTTTGATGACATACGGTGATGGACTTAGTGACGTTAATATTAAAAAATTAATACAATTTCATAGAAAAAAAAAAAAATTGATAACCCTTACGGCTGTAAGACCACCTGCAAGATTTGGAGCAATTAAAATTGTAAATGAAAAAGTTAAATATTTTAAAGAAAAATCTAGTATTGATGAAGGATGGATAAATGGGGGGTTTTTCGTAATAGAGCCTAAAGTTTTCAAGTTTATTAAAGGTGATAATACTTATCTTGAAAGAGATCCTCTTGAAAAAACCGCAAGTTTAGGAGAGCTTGTTGCTTATAAACATTTTGGTTTTTGGCAATGTATGGATACTTTGAGAGATAAAGAAATATTAGAGAAAAAAATCAATAAAAAAGTATTTTGAAAAAAAATAAAATATTAATAACTGGTGGGACAGGTTTTATTGGTTACCATTTTGCGAAAAGTTGTATTAAGAAAAATTGGATTGTGGAAAGTTTGTCTACAAAAAATCCGATATTATCGAGAAGACTGAAAAGTGTTAGATACTTAAAGTGTGATATTTCTCATTTTCAAAAACTAAAAAAAACATTGTCAAAAAATTATGATTATGTGGTGAATTTTGCTGGTTACGTAGATCACTCGAATAAAGCTAAAACTATGAAAAGTCATTATTTAGGTGCTCAAAATTTAGCCAAAATTTTCTTACATTCAAAAATTAAAAAATTTGTTCAAATTGGATCTTCTATTGAATACGGAAAAAAAACTTCACCACAATCTGAGGAAATTAATAATCAAAAAGTTTATTCATTTTATGGTAGGGCAAAATTGATGACTACTAAAATGTTTTTAAAATTTTATAAAGAAAATAATTTTCCGGTGTCCATTATAAGGTTGTATTTAGTATATGGTCCTAATCAAGAACCAAATCGACTTATACCTATAACAATATTGAATGCTTTAAAAAAAAGTAAATTTAATTGTTCACATGGTAATCAATTAAGGGATTTTATTCATGTTGATGATGTAGTTAAATCAATTTTCAAGGTATTAAATTACAAAAAAAGTAATGGAGAAATATTTAATATAGGCTCTGGAAAAGGAGTTAAAGTTAAAAAGGTAATTAAAAGAATTTGTAAAATTATAGGGTCAGGGAAACCCCAGTTTGGTAAAATAAGAATAAGAAAAGATGAGATCTCAAAACTTTATCCAAATATTAGTAAAGCAAGAAAAATTTTAAGATGGAGGCCAAAAATTAAATTAAACATTGGGCTCAAAAAAACTATTAATTACTATATTAATGATAAATCATTCTAGTAACAAAGTATTACCATTAATATTATTTGCTATACCTATTTCAATAACAATAGGAATAGCAGTTGTAGAAGTATTAAGTTTTATAATAATAATATTTTTTTTAATCAATATCAAAAATCTAAATTTTAAATATGATAAAAAAATAATTTTTTTATTTTTTTTAGCCTTTTATTACGCCATTCTTGCGTATTTCAAAATTGATACAACTCCAAATATTAGTGATGATTTGAGATATTCCTCTTTTTTCTATTTTAGGTATGTTTTAATTTCACTATCAATTTTATTTTTATTAGATCGAATAAATTCATCAAACAAAGTTATTGTATTTTCATTACTTATCTTTTGTAGTTTGATAATGTTGGATGCTTGGTTACAATTCTTTTTAGGAAGAAATTTATTAGGATATGAAATTATTAAAAATAGAATTAGTGGTGTTTTTGGAGACGATTTAATCTTAGGATCTTTTTTGGTAAGAACCTTACCTTTCTTTGTCTGGTTAATATTTTTTTTTAAAATTGATATTAAACAAAATTATTATTTTTTACTTATCTTTATGAGCTCCTGCTTTATTACAGTATATTTGTCTTCAGAAAGGACTTCGTTAGTTTTATTAATTCTCACTATTATTCTATTTTATTTATTTATCAAAGATTTAAGAAAGTTATTATCAAAATCTATCATCATTTGTATTATTTCAATTATTGTCATTTATATTTCCAATTTAGGAAAATATGACCCCACTGAAAGAATCATAATAAAAACATTCAACCAAATAACAAATTATAAGTTTGTAGAAGAAAATTTGGATAAAATATCACCCGAGACATATGAAAAGGTTTTAAATAGAAAAAAAAGTAATCTTTATAATGAGAGATTATTAATTTTTTCATTGGATCATACCCAGCATTATTTATTAGCTTACAAACTATTTACTGAGAATCCATATTTTGGATTAGGCCCAAAAGGTTTTAGAAATTATTGTAGAAAAGTTTCGTATAATCCAAATGTAGGTTTTTGCTCATCTCACCCACATAATATAATAGCTCAACTTCTATCAGAAACTGGTATTGTGGGCATTAGTCTATTTCTAATAGCTTACTTTTTTGTTGTTTCTAAGCTAGTAAGCACTAAATTAAAAGAAATTGTTTATCTTAAAAAACTAAATTATCAATTCTATATTATTTCAATTGCAATAATAATAAATTTGTTTCCACTTCTGCCAAGTGGAAACTATTTTAATAATTGGTTTTGTATATTAATTTTTTATTATGTTGGACTATATTTATTTACTTATAAAAAAATATTAAATTAAAATGATTACAATAATTTTATTAATTTTAGCTCTAAATTTTTTGATAATTCTTAATTATGAAAAGTTTGTAAAGTTAATAAATATTTATGATTTACCTAATACTAAAATAAAAAGACATAAAAAAAGGGTTCCAATCACAGGTGGGATAATTTTATTTATTAATATTTTTGTCTATTTATCTTATCAATTATTTTTTTTTGAAAAATTCTTTATTTATTCAATAGATCAATTTCAATTAAGGGAAATTATTTCAATCATTTTTTTTCTATTAAGTATTTTTATTTTAGGTTTATATGACGATAAATATAGATTGATGCCAAATACAAAATTAATTTGGTCAATTATAATTATACTTTGTGCATTAACTTTAAATGATGATTTAATTATCGATCGATTATATTTTTCTTTTTTGAATAAAGTTATTTTTTTAAATAATTTTTCAACTTTTTTTACAATTTTTTGTTTTTTAGCTATCTTAAATGCATTAAATTTTTTTGATGGGATTAATGGTCAATCTTGTATCTTTTTTTCTTTTTTATTTTGGTATTTATTCCTAAAAACAAACGTATCTTTTTTTTATATATTTATATTTTTATTATTATTTTTATTATTAATCCTAAATATAAAAAACAAATTATTTTTAGGAGACGGAGGAATACTGTTACTAGGCTCTTTTTTTTCAATATTTTTAATTTTGAATTATAATTTAAATCAAAATAAGATATTTGCAGATGAAATTTTTTTAGTACTTTTCTTACCAGGAATTGACTTAATTAGATTAATTGTAATAAGGTTTTTAAAAGGTAAAAATATATTTGAGGGAGATTTACTTCATATACATCATTTATTAATTACAAAGTTTTCCTTAATCAAAACAAATGTATTATTAAGTATTATGTCAATACTACCTTTGATTAGTTATATATATATTATAAAAAATTTTTTTATTGTTTTAAGTTCATCTATTATATTATACGTAATTATGATCCTTTATTTTAAAAAATAACTTGGATTGTATTACTTAAAAATTAGTTTAGATAATTTGTAAATTTATCATTTCGAAGTAACAAAATTCCTATATTTTCCTGTTTAACTATTTTTTCTAGATCATCTAGGTCATCTATATGCCATATATTCCATTTGAATTTTTCTAAAAATTTATTATTTTTAAGCCAATCATATCCAACTATATCAAAAGTAACATTTTCAATTTCATTTTTAAGTAAAAAAAGCTCTATTTCTTTAATAATACTTTTACAACTCATTTGAGAAATTTTATTTTTTGAACATTTTGTCAAGATATCTGTTGGCAAGTAATAACCTATAACGATATTCTCAATTTTTGAAATCTCTTTAATACATTTTGTCCAATCATCATCATTTATATTTTTTATTGATTTTGTTGGTATTTCTAATAATGCATGTTTAAAATTAAATTTATTTTTTTTTAACCATTTGTTAGCATAATTACAATTGTCTAATGTATTAATATTTTTTACATCTAGCCACAAAATATTTTCTTTAAAATCAGAGTTAAAAAAATACTCCAGATCTAATTTTGTCTGTTTTTCAGAATCATGTGAGGAAATAAATTTTTCTTTTTTGATTATTATGTCTGTTTCAAAGCAACTATTAGACAACGAACTTTGAAACTGTAAATATAACGAATTAGCTCGATGTCTGCATACTATTTTTTCAATCTTTGTTCTATCTGAAATTTTGTTATCATCTAAATATTTTTGTAATAACCAAAGATTAATACTTGTATCTAGTTTCCCATACAGCTCTTTATCGATTAAATTACCAATATTTTCAATATTATTTGCATTAAACGGTAATTTTGAAATTTTTCCATTTAGGTCTTTTCGACCTAATATATAATTTTTATTTTTACTTTTAAAATCTTGATGCTTATATGCTTTGTTTGGGTTTGATTTTTCAGTTATATCAATTTCAAATAAATATAGCAAAATATCACTTATTATTTTTAATGTTAAATCATTTTTAGATAACTCTTTTAATTTTTTAAATTTACTCTCGTACATTCTAAGTGCCTCATCATTAAAGATAATAAAAAATGGAACGTGTAGCATTTCATATGTAAGTCTTGAAGAGTCGTGACCTCTTAATGAACCAGGTGACTCTCCATGGTCACTAAAATAGATAAATATAATAGGCTTCGAAGTTTTTTTTGAATTTTTGAAACTACATGAAATTACATTTTCTAACGATAGATCTACATACTTCATGGCAGAATCATATTCGCTATAAGTTTTGAAATTTTTAGAGTCTTTTCCTAACAAATTTATTCCATTTAAATAATTGGGATATTTTATTCGAATATCATCCGCTATATAATCAAGATATCCGTTATATTTACCATGCCCTGCGTATGAGTGTAAGACAGATAAAGATTGTTTTTTATCTTCGAATAGTTCATTTTTATTACAAAAAACATTTTCAAAAAACTCCTTATCCTTTAATTTTGGCACATATCTATTTCCTTTAAATTTAAGGCCAGAGTCTTTTTCGTATTCATGACTAAAAAATTTTTTTTTAAGTTCAAAAACGAGTTTTCCACCAAAATTGTGACCACCCAATTCTCCTTGTGTACTAAAAAGATAAGTATCAATTTTAGAAGAAATTATATCTGTAACCGGCAATATACTATTATCAGAATAACTTGTATGAAGCATACATTTTTCTGAATTTATGTTCTCAGTACAGATTGTAAAAGTATTTATCAAAGAGGGTGTAGTGTGAGTATGAGTTGCATATACATTGTCAAATTTGATAAAATTTAGATTTTTTTTCAAATTTTTCAAATAATCAGTAGTTTCATAGGGGTAGCCGTATAGATTAAAATTTAATGCCGAAGCACTTTCTCCGACATACAAGATTACCATAAGGTCCTCAGAATTTTTTTTATCAATATAATACTTTTCAATGTTTTTTGAAATTTGAGTCGATTTAGCTTCTAAATCAGTTCCAAGTTTAATATTGTTTACAATAAAATTGTATGAAAAATAAACTGTTATTATTAAAACTATTACAAAAATTCCATTAAAAAATTTATTTAGTTTTGATAAATGGATATTTTTCCTTTTAAAAAAAATAAATATTAAAAAATAAAACAAAATTCCAGATAACATTGAGCAAATTAATACTAACCAAAATCTGTTTCTCTTAAATATTTCTGGATCAATTAGAAATTTTAAAAAGGTCTTTAAATAAAATATTGCTTCTCCAAAGTCTGCATTTAATTCAATCAAGGAATCTTGACCAATAGAACTAAAAAAATTTGATAAATAAGAATATTGATAAAAAATATAAAAAAAGGGAATTAATATAATAATTATTTGCATTAAAATATTGCGCTCTTTTTTTATCAATAATGAAAAAATGAGGTAAAAGAAAAAAAAAATTAAAGGAAAAAAAACATCATACTCTTCGATAATGAGAGTAAAAAAAACCTTTTTAATAAATTCAATAGAAAACATTTTTACTTTCTAAATCTTTTTTTACTTTTTTTGTAGCTTTAAAATTTATTTTTTTAAGCATCTATTTTATTATTCAATCTGAAATATTAAAATTTATTCTAAAATCGTTTAAGAAAAAATACTATTGTATTTTATTTGTAAACAAACTATAAATTGTTAGTCTTAGATTTTAATTATAATCATAATTTGTTGTATAAATTGTAAAAAAAGCACTATTTATATGTTTGAAGTTAAGGAATTTAAATAATAACATTTATTAATCCGGCTTATGATTAAAATTTTAAATTAGAAAAAAAATATCTTAATTAATGTCTCAGTTAGTTAGTATCGTAGTAAATTGTTATAATGGTGAGAAATATCTTAAAAAAACTTTAGAGAGTATAAAGGCTCAAAAATATAAAAATTGGGAATTAATTTTTTGGGATAATCAATCTGAAGATAATAGTAAAAAAATTTTTCATAGTTTTAAAGATACAAGATTTAATTATTATTGTTCAGAGAAACATACCACTCTTTATGAGGCCCGAAATTTGGCCTGTCAAAAATGTAATGGAAAATTTATTGCCTTTTTGGACTGTGATGACTGGTGGTATGATAATTTTCTGTCTGCTAGAAAAACATTTTTTGAAGATGAAAAATACAAATTTTCCTATTCAAACTGTTATTTATATTTTGAAAAAAGTAATAAATATGTGTTACATTCCAAGACTTTCTTACCTTACGGTAAGATTTATGATTTATTGGCAAAAAATTATGTTGTGAGAATTAGTAGTACTATAATAAGAAAAAATTCTTTAAAGGAAATAAACTATTTTGATCCAAAATTTAATATAATTGGTGATTTTGACGCTATTATGAAATTTTGTAAAGAGGGTGATGCCCATGCAATTCAGGACCCTTTACTTTGCGTCAGAATTCATGGAAAAAATTTTCTTGATGTGAATAGAAAAATGTTTTTTAAAGAATATAAGGAATGGTTTTTAAGTCAACCTAATGATAAATTTTTCATTAAAAATAAATTTTTGTTTTTGAAAAAGTTAATTTATTTATTTTTGGTCTCTCTTTTTCCAAAATTTCTTATAGATTTTTTTAAAAAAAAATGAGTGAAATAATAATTGTATCAAATGATAAATTTTTTCTTAAAAAAAAAAAATTTTTTAATTCTAATAAAAACACATTTACAATTATTAATTGCTTTAATAAGTTTAAAAAAATATACCTAATCGCAAGAATTTCAAAAAAAGATTTAAAATTTGGAAAAAATATTAAAAATATTCAAATCGTAAGTTTTTTAAAGATATTAAGAATTAAAAATCAAATAAAAAATAAAGAAGTACTTATAATATCCTTAACACCATATAACTTTTTAATTAGTTTTCTTTTAATAATAATCGGAGCAGATAGAAAAAAAATGTATTTATTTTTAAGGAGTGATGGATTCTACGAATACTCAATTAATTTTGGTATAATAGGAAAATTGATTTATGGCATCATGTTAAATCTATTAAAAAAAAGGTTGAATATTTTAACTTGCTCCACTTCATTGACACATATTCATAAATCGAAATTAATTTATCCATCTGAAATAACCAATCAATGGTTAAATAATAGAAAAATTCAAAATAAAAAAAAAAATTTAAAAAGGAAAATTAAATTAATGTATTTGGGACGATTAAGAAAAGAAAAAGGTTATAATGATTTACTTGAACTATTTAATCAATTAAAAATTAAAGCTTCATTAAGTATAGTAGGAAATGATTTTAAGTATTTAAAAAAAAAAGATTATCCTAAAAATACGAACATTAAAATTTTTGGACAAGTTTCATCTTTAAAAAGATTAATAAAATATTATGATAACGCTGATATTTTTATTCTACCATCATACTCTGAAGCTTATCCACAAGTAATCTTAGAAAGTTTCTCAAGATTAAAACCTGTTATTATCTTTAATGAAATAAAATTTTTAAAAAAAAATTTTTCATATGGACTTTTTAATTGTGATAGAAATATTGAAAGTTTTGAAAAAACTATAAAAAAAATAATAGAAAATTATAAATATATTCAATCAAATATTTTAAAAATAAAAATACATACGCAAAAAAATTTTCAAACCCAAATGTATAATATAATAAAAAAAAAATGAGAGCTTTAGTAACAGGTGGTGCTGGTTATATTGGAAGTTCAATATCTAATTATCTTTTAGATAAAGGGCACGAAGTGATTATTGTGGATAATTTGTCAACAGGAACAATTCATAATGTACCAAAGGAGGCAAAATTTTATAAATTTGACATAGTTAACTCAAAAAAGATTACTAAAATTTTTTTAGAAAAAAAAATTGATATTGTTTTTCATTTTGCGGCTTTTATTAACAATGAGGAGTCCTTAAAACGACCCAAAAAATATTACGATAACAATTATAAAAAAGGAAAAATTTTTTTTGAAAACTGCATCAAAAATAATGTTAAAAAGTTTATTTATTCTTCTACGGCAGCAGTCTACGGAAATAAAAATTTTAAAATTAATGAGAAAGAAAGATTAAATCCAATATCGCCTTATTCTAAATCTAAATTAAAATTAGAAAATTTTTTAATTAAGAATAAAAAAAAGATAAGTTGCATAATATTAAGATATTTTAACGTAGCAGGAGTAGATAAAAAATTACGTTGTGGTTTTTATACAAAAAAAGGTTCTAATTTAATTTTAAATCTTTGTTTTGCGCTTAAAAAAAAAAATATATTTACAGTCAATGGGAATGATTATGAAACTAGAGATGGAACACCTATAAGAGACTATATCCATGTACAAGATTTAGCTGAAATCCACTTATTGGCAGCAAAAAAAATTTTGAAAAAAAACTTCTTCAAAATATTTAACTGTGGTTATGGTCATGGTTATTCAGTAATGGAAATTTTGAAAAAATTTAATTTTTATTCGAATTCAAAAATTAGATATGTGATTGGCAAAAGAAGAAAAAACGACATTGTTATATCTATTGCAGATCCAAAAAAGATTATTCAATTTCTTAAATGGAGGCCCAAGCATCAAAATTTAGAACATGTTGTTAAATCTTCTTTGAAATGGTATTTAAAACATATTTAAGAAAAAGCCTATTTCAAACTTATATAAATTAAATTATAAAAAATAAACCTATATGATTAGAAATAAAAAAATTTTAGTAGTTGGTGCAGGTGGTTTTATTGGAGGCCATTTGGTAAAAAAACTTTTAAATAACAAAAATAAAATAGTAGCTACAGATATAAAACCTAAAGAATACTGGTTCCAGGATTTTAATGAGTCACAAAATTATTATGCAATGGATATGAAAGATATAAATAATTGCAGAAAGGTTACTAAAGATGTTGATTATGTTTTTAACATGGCCTGTAACATGGGAGGAATGGGTTTTATTGAAAATAATAAAGCAGAATGTATGCAGTCAGTTTTGATAAACACAAATTTATTAATCGCTTGCAAAGAAGAAAAAGTAAGAAGATATTTTTTTTCCTCTAGTGCATGTGCTTATAATACTAGAAAACAAAAAGATGTTTTTATTGAAGGATTGAGAGAGGAAGATGCTTATCCTGCAGACCCAGAGGATGGATATGGTTGGGAAAAGTTATTTAGTGAACGTATGTGCAGACACTTTATGGAAGACTATAATATACCTGTAAGAGTAGCCAGATATCACAACATTTATGGTCCTTACGGTACATTTGATGGTGGGCGTGAAAAAGCTCCTGCTGCGTTATGTAGAAAAGTAATAAAAGCAAAAAATAATAACGAAAATATAATAGAAGTTTGGGGTGATGGTAAGCAAACTCGAACTTTTTTATATATAGATGATTGTATTGAAGGAACGCTCAGATTATTTGAGTCTAATTATTCTGAACCTGTAAATATTGGAAGTGATGAGCAAGTTTCTATTAATCAAATGATTGAAATTATTGAGACTATTTCTGGAACAAAAAAATTAGAACGAGTTTATCAATTAGATAAACCGAAGGGTGTTAGGGGGAGATCTAGTAATAATGATTTAGTAAAAAAAATTTTAAATTGGAGTTTTAAAATTCAATTAAAAGATGGTCTTAAAAGAACTTACGATTGGATTAATGCAGAAATTAACAAAAAGGGTTCAAACATTAGTAGATTTACAAAGTCTTAAATATTGACTAAACAAAAAGTATGTAATGACTAGTAAAATAATTTTCAAAAAAATAAGATTTATTAATATTGATACTAAAAATTTTGATAGATATATTATTAAAAAAGGATTATTTGTTTTCCCAGCTGGTCCAGCTTTAGCTTCAATTCAAAAATCAAGTCAATATTATAGATCAATTAAAAAAGCAGATTTGGTTTTTTTTGATAGTGGTTTTTTTGTTTTATTATTAAAAATTTTTAAAAACATAAATGTGAAAAAATTCTCAGGTTATAAATTTTTAAGTTTATTTTTTGATTATTTGAGGATTAATAAGAATAAATCTATTTTTTCTATTGACCCAAATTTTGAATATTCGAAATCAAACAAATCTTACTTGAGAAACTTAGGTTTAAAAAAAATACATAATTACATTGCTCCAAAATATAATTCTTATGAAGTAAATGATAAAAAATTATTAAACTTTATAAATAAAGTAAAACCAAATTTTATTCTAATTAATATTGGAGGAGGTACTCAAGAGGTTTTGGGTCTATATTTAAAGGAAAAATTGTCATTTAAACCAACTATTTTGTGCACTGGGGCGGCAATTTCATTTTTTACTAAAGATCAAGCTCCGATTAATAATTTTATAGATAAATTCTATCTAGGTTGGCTTTTAAGACTAATTTTTAATCCACTTATTTTTTTTAAAAGATATGTTTTTGGTCTTAAATTGATACCAATGGTAATTTTTAGCAAAATAAAAATTTTGAATTAGGATAATATTTAAAACTTGTGTGGGTAAAATAATTATGATGTATAACTAAATTTGATTTAGATGAAAAAAAAAATAGCTTTAATTTTCGGCGTTACAGGCCAAGACGGTGCTTATTTATCAAAGTTTTTATTAAAAAAAAAATATAAAGTCTATGGAGTTAAAAGAAGATCATCAATAATAAATACGAGCAGAATAGATGATATATATAATGATATAAATTCTAAATCTAATTTTGTGTTATTTTATGGAGACTTAACGGATTCTTCATCAATATTAAGTCTTATTAAAAAAACTAGACCTGATGAAATTTATAATTTAGCAGCACAATCACATGTTCAAGTTTCTTTTGAAGTACCTGAATATTCTACAGAAGTTAATAGTATGGGAACTTTAAGAATTTTAGAGGCGATTAAAAATTTGGGTTTAGAGAAGAAAATAAAATTTTATCAAGCAGGAACTTCTGAAATGTTTGGAAAAACTAAAGAAAAATTTCAAAATGAAAATACTCCATTTTATCCAGCTAGTCCATATGGTGTTTCAAAAGTTTTTGCACATTGGATTACAGTTAATTATAGAGAAGCCTATAACATATTTGCTTGTAATGGAGTTTTGTTTAATCATGAAAGTCCAATAAGAGGTGAAACATTTGTAACAAAAAAAATTATCCAAGGATTAATTAGAATAAAAAAAGGAAATCAAAAAAAATTATTTCTAGGTAATTTATATTCAAAAAGAGATTGGGGACATGCTAGAGATTATGTTGAAGCAATGTGGAAAATGTTGCAACAAAAAAAACCAGCTGATTATGTTATTGCTACTGGAAAAACTTTTACTATTAAAGAATTTGTAAATAAAGCAGTAAAAAAAATTGGGTTTAAAATTAGATGGGTAGGTAATGGTGTTAATGAGAAGGCAATTGATATTATAAATAAAAAAGTGATTATTGAGTGTAAAAGAAGGTATTTTAGACCAGTTGAAGTTGACTATTTAAAAGGAAATGCCAATAAGGCAAAAAAATTATTAAAGTGGTATCCTAAAACATCATTAGATAAATTAATAGATGAAATGATAAGATATGAGTTAAAATTTTATAATGATAAATTATAAAAGTAAGATATTTATCGCTGGTCATAAAGGAATGCTCGGATCAGCAATTTTAAGAATATTAAAAAAAAAAGGATATAAAAATCTTCTAATAATTGACAAAAAAAAACTTGATTTGAGAAATCAAAAATCTGTTCAAAAATATCTAGAAACAAAAAAACCCGATGCAATTATAATTGCTGCGGCTAAGGTTGGAGGAATTAAAGCTAATGTTGATTACCCTGCAAGCTTTATAAGAGATAATCTACAAATCCAAACAAACCTTATTTCATCTGGCTACGATACAAATGTAAAAAAATTAATTTTGTTTGGTTCAAGTTGTATTTATCCTAAGGATTTAAAAAAACCAATTAAGGAGAGCCAAATATTGACAGGATCTCTCGAAAGTACGAATGAGAGTTATTCTGTAGCTAAAATTGCTGGAATAAAAATGATTGAGGCATTCAATAAACAATATAAAACTAATTATATTTGTTTGATGCCATGTAATTTGTTTGGTCCCAATGATAATTATGATTTAAAAAACTCACATTTTTTACCTGCATTAATTAGAAAAATTTCTGTAGCGAGTAAAAAAAACAAAATTGTGAAATTATGGGGCACAGGAAGACCTTTAAGAGAAATTTTATATGTTGATGAAGTAGCAGAGGCTTGTGAATATTTTCTGAAAAAAAAAACTAATAGAAGCCTAATTAATATTGGATCTTCAGTGGAAATGACGATTAAAGATTATGCACTTAAAGTGAAAAAAAAAATTGACTCAAAAGTTTTGATTAAATTTGACAATAATATTAAATTAGACGGAGTAAAAAGAAAAAAACTAGATATTTCACTAGCAGCTCAGTATGGATGGAGAGCCAAAATGAATTTTTCAAAAGCATTAGATAGAACTATTGAGGATTTTCAAAATTCTCTAAAATAGACATTTATGATTTTATTTCAAATACTTATTTTTTTTATAAGTATTGTTTTTATATCTTTATCAATATCTGGGTATGGAAGAATAATTGATTTAAATATAAAAAGAAATTTTTTTTTAGATATTTTTTTAGGATTAATAATAATTTCATTTATTATCACATTTCTTCATTTTTTTCTTAGGATAAACTTTTCTGTTAGCTTTTTAATTTTTATTTTTGGAATATTAGCTTTTTTCTTAAAAAAAAATGAAAGTTTAGTAAAGTTATTCAAAATTAGAAATATTTTTTTTTTAATAATAATTTTTCTTTTTATTCCTATTTTTATATCTCAGAAATATCATGAGGATTTTGGTTATTATCATCTACCATACGCCCTAAGCTTAATTGAGGAAAAAATAATTTTTGGATTTGCAAACATCGACAAATCTTATGTATATAATTCTATTTGGCTTAATTTATATTCAATTTTTTTTTTAAGTGATAAAAATTTTGATTTTTTAACACTCCCTAGTTTTTTATTATTTTTGGGTATTATATTATTTTCTATACATCAGATAATTTCAAAAAATAAAAAATCGGTCAGTGATTATTTTTTATTAATAACAATATTCTATTTTATTCTCAAATTTACTAGAATTTCTGAATTTGGAGTTGATTTACCAGCAGCTATTTTCTGTATTTTAACCTTTTATTATTTTTTAAAATTTTCAGAAGCAGACCCTGTTTATGAAAAGAAAGAATATTTTTTTCTCATTTCAATATTTTCAATATTTTCAATTTTAATAAAATTTAGTACGATTCCATTAATTTTGTTACCAACATATTTGTACATAAAGTATTTTAAAGAATTAAGTTTTGATATTTTTAGACTTAGGTTTGTTTTTATTTATAGTTTAATACTTATTTTTTTAATTCAACAATTTATTTACACTGGTTGTTTATTTTTTCCCTCAAATTTTTCATGTTTAAATGTAAGTTGGTTTAATGATGAATACATATATTTATCCAAACAACTTGAATTAATTAATAAAGGTTATTTTAGTTTAGCAAAAGATTATTATACACCAGAGGTATACCTAAAAGATTTTAATTGGCTGAGTTTTTGGTTTAAAAGAAATTTTATAGAAATTTCAGAACA
>QCDD01000022.1 GCA_003281045.1 Pelagibacteraceae bacterium AG-349-L23
AAATTTTGTTTTATATCAAAAAAAAGAGGAACTGGAAAACTTATATGGTTTCACGGATCCAGTGTTGGCGAGATATTAAGTGCTATACCAATAATAAAAAAGTATGACAATGACAAATCTATAGATAAAATATTAATAACATCCAGTACATTGAGCTCATCAAAAATATTAGAAAAAATTAAATTCAAAAAAACAATTCACCAATTTTATCCTATTGATCACATATTATTTTCAAAAAAATTTTTAGATCATTGGAAACCAGATATAGCAATTTTTTTAGAGTCAGAAATCTGGCCAAGTATGTTTCGATCTATCAAAAAAAGAGGTGTCCATTTAATTCTGCTAAATGCTAGAATTACTAAAAAATCTTTTCAGCGTTGGTCAATGATTGAAAAATTTTCTCACTCAACTTTTGGTTTAATAAATAAAGCCTACTCACAAAACACAGAGACAAATTATTTTTTGAAAAAATTAAAAGTAAAAAAAATAACTTCTATTGGAAATTTAAAATTTATCGAACATGACAATTTTGAGACAAATCAAGCAGATAAGAAATTATTCTCGCAATTTAGAAAATATAAAACTTTTGTGGCAGCAAGTACACATAACACTGAGGAATTATTTGCAGCAAAAACACACATTTTGTTAAAAAAAAAAATAAAGAATATCATTACAATTATAATACCAAGACATATTAATCGTGTTGACCAGATTATTTCCCAAATTAACGAACTTGGGTTAAATGTAATATCTCGTAGATCAAATAAAAAAAAATTAGATAATATTGATATTTACCTAGTTGATACCTTTGGAGAGTCTAAAAAGTTTTACAAATTTGCAACAACAGTTTTTTTAGGTGGGTCAATTATTAAAAAAGGTGGCCAAAATCCGTTGGAACCTGCTCGATTCGGTGCAAAAATATTACACGGACCCAATATTGATAATTTTAGAGATGTTTACAAATATTTAAATCAATTAGAAATATCATCTTCAATCAACACTCCTCAACAATGTGCAAATTCAATAATTTTTAAAAAAAACATGAAAAAAGCAAAAAAAATGAAATATCTTGGTACAACCATATTTAAAAAAACCTTAAATGAGTTAGATAAATCAATTCATAATGAAATTTAAAAAACCCAAATTTTGGGATTACAAAAAACCTAGCATTCTTTCTTATTTGTTTTTCCCCATATCATTATTACTCACAATTTTAAAATCTTTCAAAAAGTTAACAACAAAAAAAAAGAAATATTCAAAAATTAAAACTATTTGTGTAGGAAATATTTATCTAGGTGGAACAGGCAAAACCTCTTTAAGCTTGAAGATTAATGAAATTTTAAAAGATAAAATAAAAACTTGTTTTATTAAAAAATATTATTCAGACCAAATTGATGAGCAAAAAATATTATCAAATCACGGAAAATTATTTAAATTCAAAGATAGATCGTCTGCTATTAAACAAGCAATTGAGGAAAATTTTAAACTTGCAATTTTTGATGATGGTTTGCAAGATCCATCAATAGATTATGATTATAATATTGTTTGCTTTAATATCGATAATTGGATTGGCAACAGTTTCACTATTCCATCTGGACCACTCAGAGAAAATATTAAAAATTTAAAAAAATATAAGAATGTTTTTTTAAATGGAAATAATGAAAATATTGTTAATATTATAAGATATATTAACAATTTAGATCCTAATATAAATATTTATCAAGGAGAATATGTTCCACTTAATATCAATGAGTTTGATAAAAATGATAAATATTTAGTTTTTTCAGGTATAGGAAATCATAAGACTTTTGTATCAATGTTAAGAAAAAATAATATAAACATTGTCAAGGAAATTGAATTTCCTGATCATTATAGATACTTACAAAAAGAGATTGATGACATCATATCAATGTCTGAAAAATTAAATTGTAAAGTAATGACTACTGAAAAAGATTACATGAGACTAAACAACAACTATAAAATTTTTTATATTAAATCAGAATTAAAGATTTTAAACCAAGAAGCTTTTATTGATGATATTTCAAAGGTTTATGAAAATAATTAAATACCTAACACAATTTATTATAATTTGTATTTTTTACATTATATTCAGAATTATTGGAGTTAAACTCTCATCTTCTCTAAGTGGAAAGTTATTTGAAATCATTGGTCCAATATTTAGATCAAAAGAAATAATTAATAATAACATAAAAAAAGCTTTCCCAGATTATAATTCTAAAGAATTTAATAAAATTAAATCTTCAATGTGGAATAATTATGGGAGAGTTTTTGCAGAATATCTTTATATGAAAAATTTTAGAGATGGTAATCTTAGTAAAAATATTTCTATAGAAGGTGAAGATGTTCTTTTAAATATTAAAGATCAAAATCAAAAAGTCGTATTTATATCAGGCCATTTCAGTAACTTTGAGCTTATGGCAATGCAGATAGACAAAATAGGTATCAAAATTGCAGCAATCTATAGACCACTAAACAATATTTTTTTAAATAAATTCATGGAACGAATAAGAAAAAAATATATCTGCAACAATCAAATTAAAAAAGGGATCGGTGGATTAAAGGAATTAATAAAACTTAATAACCAAGGTTTTTCAACGGCACTTATGATAGATCAGAGAGTTTCACAAGGTATAAAATCAAATTTTTTCAATGAGAAAGCGTTTACTACTACCATTCCAGCACAATTAATAAAAAAATTTAATATGCCTGTTGTACCTATCTTTATAGAAAGATATGAGGGTATCAAATTTAAAATGAAAGTTCATAAACCAATTCACTTCTCAAACGAAGATACTATTGAAAATATTACAAACGAATTAAATAAGACTCTTGAAAAAATGATACTTGCTAATCCAAATAACTGGATATGGTCCCATAACCGTTGGAAATAATGCTATTTATTGTCTAATTCCCCTCTTTTTTTAGAAGCCTCAACATATGAATAATACGGTTCTTGAAGTTCCACGTTCCAGTAAGTCAAATTTTCAAGACTAATTGCTTTACCCGAAACTGCACAAATTACATAGTCACCTTTTTCAATTACTTGAAAATTATTTGGTAAATATTTTACTTTTGCTAATTTTTTATTCATTTATAGTTTATATGTTTATACATGATTGTAGGGATTATAGGAAGCGGGGGAAGGGAGCATGCAATTTGTCATGCATTAAATAAGTCAAAAAAAATTGAGAAGATTTATTGTTTTCCTGGTAACGCTGGCACTGGTGCAATAGCTGAGAATATTAACTTAGACATAAATAACTTTGAGGAAATGAAAAATTTCATTCTTACAAAAAAAATAGAATTAGTAGTAATTGGCCCAGAAAAACCTTTGGTTGATGGATTAACAGATTACTTGGAAAGTTTTGGTACTAAGGTATTTGGACCTAGTAAAGTCGCTTCACAATTAGAGGGGTCTAAAATATTTACAAAAAACATCTGTAAAAAATATGATATTCCAACTGCGAATTTCGGTGTATTTAATGATATTGATCAAGCTAAAAATTTTTTAGATAAATCAAATTTTCCAATAGTCATTAAAGCAGACAATTTGGCTGCAGGGAAAGGTGTTTATATTTGTGAAAATAAAGAAGAGTCTTATCAAGCAGTTAAGGAAATATTTGATGGTAAATTTGGTGTTGCTAAAAATGTTCTTATTGAAGAATTTTTAGAGGGTGAAGAAATGAGCTTTTTCATTTTAAGTGATGGTATTACTTACAAAAATTTTGGTACGGCTCAAGATCATAAAAGAGTTCAGGAAGGTGATAAAGGAAAAAATACTGGTGGTATGGGTGCTTATTCACCATCAAGATTGATAAATGAAGAGCTCGAAAAAAAGATTTTGAATAATATAATTAATCCAACCTTAAAAGCACTTAAAGATTTAAAATCATCATATAAAGGGTTTTTATATGCGGGGCTCATGATAAAAAATAATGAACCTTATTTAATTGAGTATAATGTTAGAATGGGTGATCCAGAGTGTCAAACTATTCTTCCTAAGCTAAATTCAGATTTCGGTGAAATTATTAATGCATGTTGTAATGGAAAATTAAAAGAAAATGAAATTAATTGGAATGATAAAAAAAGTATATGTGTTGTCCTTTGCTCAAAAGGTTACCCTGAAACCTACCAGAAAAATGTTGAAATCAAAAATATCAATAAAATTGAATTAAGTACTGATGATCACTTATTTCATGCTGGCACCATTAAAAAAAGTGATCTTACTTTAGCAGTTGGCGGACGAGTTTTAAATTTTGTTTCTTTATCAGATAGTTTTGAAGAATCAAGAAATAGGATTCATCAACTTCTCAACAATCTAAATTGGTCAGATGGTTTTTTTAGAAAAGATATTGGCTATAAAGTGATAAAAAAATGAGAATAATTGGTGGAAAATTTAAAGGAAAAAAAATTTTACAACCAAAAGACAAAGAGACAAGACCCTTAAAAGACTTAGCAAAAGAATCTATTTTTAATATTATTAATCACTCAAATAAATTTAAGATCAATATTGAAAATTCAATAGTTTTAGATCTATTTGCAGGTGTTGGCTCATTTGGTTTAGAGTGTCTCTCAAGAGGAGCTAAACATGTTACTTTTGTAGAAAAGTATAATAGCGTTTTACCAATTTTAAAAAGGAATCTTAATAATTTAAATATGAGAGAAAAATATGAGATTATAGAGGAAGACTTAATATCTAATTACTTTTTGAAAAAAATTCAGCTTAAATTCAATATCATATTTTTGGATCCTCCCTATAAAGAAAAAAGATTGTCAAATATTATTGATAATATTTTTCAGGAAAAAATTCTCAATAAAGATGGGGTGATTATTGTACATAGGCATAAAAAAGAAAATGATGAGTTTTCAAAAAATTTTAGAATTCTAGATGAGAAAAAATATGGAATATCGAAAATTATATTTGGAAATTTAAACTAAAATTTTCTTAGTCTCTTTTTTAATCAACTCAACTGCAGGTTGATTGTAGGGGTTTATTTTCAAAGCTCTTCCAATCAAAATAGTTTCCAACATAAAAAAACAAAATAATTCACCTAAAGTTTTTTCATCCCTTTTTTTAATTTCAAAGCTTCTAAAAGGTATATTTTTTTTTGTAAAAACATTTTCTGATGCTTTTTTTTGAGCGTAAGTAATATTTTGAATATTTTTATTTTTAAGAAAATTTCGTGAAGGTAAAATCAATTTATTATCTATTTTAGGGGTATTATTTTCATGGACATAAAAAAACGTATAAAAATTATTTTTAAAACCATCCAAATAAAGCTGCATAACGCTATGATTATCTCTTGGCATGTTAGATATGATTGGCAATAACCCTTTTCCCTTTTTACCTAAACTTTCAGCTACCAGTTGTTGATACCACGAAAAAAAGTTTTGAGATTTTTCATCATAATTTATGATAATTGAATTAAATTTTCTTTTTTTAATTAAATTTATTGTAAATCCCACATTAGATATGAGCGCATTCAAATATTTTTTATTTTTAATTAAATCATTAAATTGTCTAAAACTTTTTGAATTGAGGCCCATTAATTCTGCGGGCAACATTCCAACTTCTGATAAAACTGAATATCGACCACCTATAAAATTATTGTGATGAACAATCTCTGATTTTAATTTATGAGCTAATAAATTTAAATAATTTTTTTTATTTTCTGTGATAAAAATATTTTTATCGCTTTTTTTAAAAAAAATATTAAAATTAATTATTGTCTCTAAAGTATTGCCTGATTTAGAGATGATTAAATTTAGATGTTTTTTATTTCCAGATTTTTTATTAAGATTTGATAAATTATCATAAAATAATACGTTTTTCTTAATTTTATCTTTGAGAAAACTATAAATAGTTTTCGTGCCCAATGACGAACCGCCGATTCCAATTATACGAATATCTTTAAATCTTTTAAAAATTCTTAAATTTTTGATCTTAAATTGGTCTTTATAATTTTTTCTAAAAGATTGAAGAATATGGTCATTTTCTATAATTAATTTTTTAAGATTTTTTTTTATTTTAGAATTTTGTTTACTACCCTTAAAATTTCTAAAAAAAATTCCTGAAGTTATCATTAATTATTTTTAATTTTTTCTATAATGGAATTTTCAAAATTTGTGTTTTGATTAGTGTTTTGATTATCTAAATCTGAGTCCTTGTTGTCAGTAAGTAATGATTTAATATTTGTATCCTCTTCATTCTCAGTTGCTTGATTAGTTTGCTGCGGTAATGGTAATTCATCGAAGTCTGGGGGCATCACTAAAGGTGATTTCTTTTCAACCAAAAATTCGTCTATACTATTTTTTTTCTTTGAACTAAAACTCTCTTTAATAGTTCCACATGAATTTAAGGCTAAAATTATAATTATAATTGTTGTTAGTTTAAATATTTTTTTCATCAATTTTATTTTTTTGATTATCAATTATTTCAAAAATAATCAAAAATAATACTCCTAATGAAATAAATATATCCGATACATTAAAAATAAACCAATGAAAATTTCCGATATGAAAATCAATAAAGTCTGGCACAGCTTTAAAAAAAATTCGATCATATAAATTACCTAGGGCTCCAGCAAATATCATTAAAAGTGAATATTTTTTTAGACCATCACTTTTTAAAGTCATAAAAAAAATAATTAAAATTACAGCTGCAATTAAAATTGTTAAAATGTTGTACATATGACTTTGATCAAATGATAATAGACCAAATGCTATTCCTTCATTATAAATTAAATTGATATTCAAAAATTTTGATACAAATAATTCAGAAGACAAATTTTTTTCATTTTCAGAAATCACATAGAGTTTGGTGAACCTATCGAGGCCAAAAATACTTAAAATTATAAAAAGGTTAACGATAAAATTTTTATTTAAATATTTAGACATTATTGAGAATGTCGCTCACAAGGCTCAACACTTATTTTCCAACACACAGGACATTTATCACCCAGGGCTTTCTTAGTTTCAACTAGAATGTCTGAACCTTCATCAAAATTAATTTGAGTTTTTGATACTATACAAAGCTCTGATAAATCAATTTTTGAGATTATATCTTTATATTTCTCATTTAATTTAATTTTAAGTTCTGCTTCTAAGCTTGAACCAATTTCTTTACTAGCTCTTTTTTCCTCAATACTTATGTTGCATACATCTCTAATTTTTATTAATTGAGACCATCTCTCTGAAAGCTGTTCATTTTTAAATTTTTCTGGAAAAGTAAGAAATTTTTCTAAATGGATGCTTTTACTATTCTTTGAAATGAGTTGATGTATTTCCTCAGTTGTAAAAGACAATATTGGAGCGAACCATCTGAGTAAAGATTTTAATAAAATATTCAAAATTGTAACACAAGATTTTCTTTTCTCAGAATTAATTGGATCACAATATAAAGTGTCCTTTCTTATATCAAAATAGAATGCCGACAAATCTGATGTGCAAAAATTCAACAATTCCTTATAAAGGTTATGAAAATCATATTTTTTAAAATAATTTTCAAATTTGTTGTTAAGAGAATGTATCTTATTTAATATAAATTTCTCTAGCTCTGGCAAGTTTTCAATATCAATTTTATCTAAATTTACATCCTCATATTTGTCATTTATATTTCCTAATAAATATCTAAATGTGTTTCTAATTTTACGATAAGACTCAGAATGCTGATCCAAAATAGAATAATCTATTCTTAAATCTTCAGCATAATTTGATGCGGCAACCCAAATTCTTAAAATATCGGCACCATATTTTTTTAAAATATCCTCAGGTGCAATTACATTTCCAAGAGATTTTGACATTTTTAGACCTTTTCCATCCACAACAAATCCATGAGATAATATAGACTCGAAAGGTGCCTTACCTCTTGTTCCACATGATTGTAATAGAGAGGAATGAAACCAACCCCTATGTTGATCAGAACCCTCTAAATACATTGATGCAGGCCATTTAAGATCTTTTCTCTTCTCTAGTACAAAAGAATGGGTTGATCCACTATCAAACCAAACTTCAACAATATCGCTAAGCTTTTCAAAATCTTCCGCTTTATATTTACTACCTAAAAATTTTTGAGGGTCATCTGAAAACCAACAATCCGAACCTTCTTTTTCATAAATATTTGCAATATTTTCAAACACTTCATCATCTATCAAAATTTCATTAGACTTTTTATTTACAAAAATTGGAAGTGGTACGCCCCACACTCTTTGTCTTGATACACACCAGTCTGGTCTTGTTTCAATCATTGATTTTAATCTTTCTTTACCTTTGCTTGGATAAAAGGTCGTATCATCTATTGCTTTTAAAGCCTTACTTCTAAGTTTATGACTTTCCATTGAAATAAACCATTGTGGTGTTGCTCTGTGAACTAAAGGTGCTTTTGATCTCCAAGAGTGAGGGTATGAATGAACTAATTCACCATTTGAAAGAAGTTTATTTTGATCTTTCAATTTTTCAATCACAACTGGATTAGCCTTGAAAATGTGTAAACCTTCAAACAAAGAAACATTTTTTGTATATCTTCCATCATCGTCTACTGTCTCAATTGCCTTTATTCCGTTATTTAAACAAAGATTAAAATCGTCAGGTCCATGACTTGGTGCACAATGAACAATTCCTGTTCCTTGTTCAGTAGTTACAAAACGTGCTTCTAACATTGGAATATCGTAATCATACCCTAAATCAAAAAATGGATGGTTGCAGATAGTATCTTTTAAATCTTGACCTTTAAATTTCTTAAGGTTTTCAAATTCTTTAATCTCACAATCTTTTAAAACTGACTCCAATAATGCTTCTGCAATAACAATTTTTTTATTTTTAAAATTCCCGTCATCATTAATTTTAATTATTAAGTAATCCAAACTTTCATTGTATGCTAAAGCTTTGTTCGCTGGTATCGTCCAGGGAGTGGTTGTCCATATAACAATATTACAATCATTAAGTTCTTTTATTTTTGATGATTTAACTGGAAAACAAGCATAGATCGTATCAGATTTATGGTCTTGATATTCAACCTCGGCATCAGCTAAGGCAGTTTTTTCTACAGTTGACCATAAAACTGGTTTAAATCCTCTATAAAGACTTCCTTCTTTTAAAAATTTTCCAAGTTCTCTTACAATTTGTGCCTCTGCATCATAACTCATTGTTGAATAATAGTTTTCCCAATCACCAACAACACCTAATCTTTTAAATTGGTTTTTGTGAACCTCTATCCATTTTTCAGCAAACGTCCGGCATTCCTTTCTAAATTCTACAATCGGAACATCGTTCTTATTTTTTTTATTTTTTTTATATTGCTCCTCAATTTTCCATTCGATAGGTAAACCATGACAATCCCAACCTGGAACATAAACAGAGTCTTTGCCATCCATTTGATGAAACTTTACGATGATATCTTTAAGTATTTTATTTAACGCAGTACCCATATGTATATTTCCATTTGCATATGGAGGACCATCGTGGAGAACAAATTTTTCCTTTCCTTTTCTTGAATTCCTTAACTCTTTGTAAAGATCAATTTTTTTCCAAAGTTTTAAAATTTCTGGCTCTCTAATTGGTAAGTTGGCTTTCATTGAAAAAGCTGTTTTAGGTAAGTTAATTTGGTTTTTACTCATTTTGCTTTTTTTGCAGTTACTAAATCAATTTTAATTTGTTTTTTTAATTGATCTATATTTTTGAATTTTTTTTCAGCTCTTATAAATTTTAAAAATTCTACTCTTAAATACTTATTATATAAATTTCCAGAAAAATTAAATAAATGAACTTCTAATAATATTTTTTTTCCATTAAATGTAGGTCGATATCCTAAATTGGCTATTCCTTTAATATATTTTGAACTTTTTATTTTCTTAACTTTAACAGCATAAACACCTGGTTTTGCCAGCACATAATTTTTGATATCTATGTTGGCTGTTGGAAAACCAATCTTTTTTCCTAGTTGTCTACCTTTTATAACTTTTCCATCAATAGACCATTTTCTATTTAAAAGTTTATTAACTTTATTAAGTTTACCGCTCTGCAAATATTTTCTTAATAATGAAGATGAAATAATTTGTTTTTTAATTGATAAAGGTTGTGGTTTAACAATTTTATAATTACATAATTTTTCGTGATGAATTAATTGTTTTACATTTCCTTCTCTTTTGTTTCCAAATCTAAAATTATTACTTACAAAAATAAATTTTGGACTAAGTTTTCTACCTAAAATTTCTTTAATAAATGAAATTGATTTTGTTTTTGAAAATTTACGATTAAATTTCTTAGTAATAACAAAATCAACATTAAGCTTACCTAAATTTTCAATTTTTTGGTTTAAATCAGATAATCTAAAATTTTTTAAATTCGAGTTGAAAAACATTTTTGGCATCGGCTCAAAAGTCAAAACACCGATCCTTGAAGAATATTTTTTTTTATATTTTTTTGCTAATCTAAATAATTTTTGATGTCCTAGATGAAGACCGTCAAAATTACCAATTAAAATAATTGAATTTTTATGATTTTTTTTAATATTAAAAGTATTATATAATTTCATCTTTACCATTTTAAATCTGATTGTATATAGTTACAGATTGTTTCATAAGATTTCGCGGTTGCTTCAATTCCTTTTTCTTTGATTTCATTTTTATGAATACCATTTGAAATAATCAACGAGTCATAGTTTAAAAGATTTGCACCTTTAATATCAGTATTTAAATTATCACCAACTGAAAGAATTTTTTTACCTTTGTTATTAATGGATAAATTATAAACCTCAGGGTATGGCTTCCCAAAATATACTACCTTGCCACCCATTTTTTCAAAGACCATGGCAACTGATCCTGCACAAAGTTCTCTTTTATCGCCTCTATCCACAATCAAGTCAGGATTAGTGCAAACCATCTCTTTATCTAAATTTTTTTCAAACAAATCTTTATAATAATTTAGATCTTTTTCAAATTTTTCAAATAACCCAGTACATAATATGTATTCTCCATCATCAATATTGTCTGACTTCATTTTTGCGAAGTCATTAAACAAATCAAAATCACGTGGTGGTCCAACATGAAAAAATTTTTTGGTGGATAAATTTTTTTTAAGATAATTTAGTGATGCTTGACCAGATGTAAAAACATGATCTCTAATTTCTTTTTCCATGCCCATTTTTTCTAAAAAGGATTTGACAACATCATTAGGTCTTGGAGCATTTGTGAGTAGAATGTATTCTTTGCCTTTTTTTGTGATTTCTTTTAAAACGTTGATTGCTTCTTTGTGAAGGTTTATTCCATTATGAATAACACCCCATAAATCGATATAAAAAAGCTGATAATTATCAACGATGGAGCAGAAACCATCTTTGTCTAAATTTTTAGTCATCAAAATAATCTATAACCCAAAAAATCCACAATTTCCTACCTTTTTTAATAAACTAAATATCAAGTATATCTTGAAATAGTTTTACCAATCTCTATATGAACTTCATATTTATATAGGAGAATATATGAAATTTAGACCGTTACATGACAGAGTTTTAATAGAAGTTTTAGATAGTAGCGAAAAAACTGCTGGAGGAATAATCATACCAGATACTGCACAAGAGAAGCCTCAAGAGGGAAAAGTTGTTGCTGTTGGTGGTGGTGCAAAAACTGAAGATGGGAAAAAAATTCCAATGGATGTTAAAGTTGGAGACAAAGTTTTATTTGGCAAATGGTCAGGAACTGAAGTCAAAATTGATGGTAAAGAATACAGCATAATGAAAGAGTCGGACATTATGGGTATTTCAAGTAAATAATAAAAGTTAAAGGAGAAAGTATAATGGCAAAAGTTGTTAAATTTGACGCTGAAGCAAGATCAGCAATGATAAGAGGGGTAAATATCTTAGCTGATACTGTTAAGGTAACGTTAGGTCCTAAGGGCAGAAACGTTGTGATGGACAAATCTTATGGTGCTCCAAGAATTACCAAAGATGGTGTTTCAGTTGCAAAAGAAATTGACCTTGAAGATAAATTTGAAAATATGGGTGCCCAAATGGTTAAAGAGGTTGCTAGCAAGACAAATGATGAAGCTGGTGACGGAACAACAACTGCAACTATTTTAGCTCAAGCGATTGTTAAAGAAGGCGTAAAATATGTCACAGCCGGGATGAACCCAATGGATGTAAAAAGAGGTATTGATGCAGCAGTAGATGTTGTAAAACAAAACTTAGTTTCTTCAGCCAAAAAAGTAAAAGATAGTGATGAAATTGCTCAAGTAGGAACTATTTCTGCAAATGGTGATAAAGAAATCGGAAGTATGATTTCTAAAGCAATGCAAAAAGTTGGTAACGAAGGTGTCATTACAGTTGAGGAAAATAAAGGAATTGAAACGGAACTTGATGTCGTTGAAGGTATGCAGTTTGATAGAGGATATTTATCACCATATTTTATAACGAATAGTGATAAAATGACGACAGAGTTAGACAATCCTTTTATTCTTTTACATGAAAAGAAATTAACAAATCTACAACCAATGGTTCCACTTTTAGAAGCTGTGGTGCAAGCTGGTAGACCATTAATGATTATATCTGAGGATGTTGAAGGCGAAGCTTTAGCAACGTTAGTTGTAAACAAGTTAAGAGGTGGTTTAAAAGTAGTAGCTGTAAAAGCTCCAGGTTTCGGTGACAGAAGAAAAGCTATGCTTGAGGATATTGCAATCTTAACTGGTGGAAGTGTTATTTCTGAAGATTTAGGAATTAAACTTGAAAACGTGAAGTTAGATGATCTTGGATCATGTAAGAAAGTTAAAGTTGATAAAGATAATAGTACTATCGTAAATGGTAGTGGAAAAAAATCTGACATCGAAGCTAGATGTTCTTCAATTAAACAACAAATTGATGAAACAACTTCTGATTATGATAAAGAAAAACTTCAAGAAAGATTAGCTAAACTAGCCGGTGGTGTTGCTGTAATTAAAGTTGGTGGTGCTACAGAAGTTGAAGTTAAAGAAAGAAAAGACAGAGTCGAAGATGCACTTAATGCAACAAGAGCTGCGGTTGAAGAAGGTATTGTAACAGGTGGTGGATGTGCTTTGTTATATGCTGCTCAAGAGCTTGAAAAAGTAAAAGCCAAAGGGGAGGATCAAAAAGCTGGTGTTGATTTAGTGAGAAGAGCATTAGAAGCTCCTATAAGACAAATTACTAAAAATGCTGGAGTAGATGGTTCAGTAGTTGTTGGTAAATTGTTAGAGCAGAATAAAAAAACTCATGGCTATGATGCACAAAATGAGGAATATTGTGACATGTTTGCTAAGGGTATTATTGATCCAGTTAAAGTTGTTAGAACTGCACTTCAAGATGCAGCATCAATTTCTGGATTATTAGTAACAACAGAAGCAATGATAGCCGACAAGCCAGAAGAAAAAGATGCAGCTCCTGCTGGAATGCCTGGGGGAATGGGTGGCATGGGTGGTATGGGAGGAATGGGCGGCATGGGCATGTAACCCAATAACTCCTAATCAAAATTCTTAAAGGGCAGTTTTTACTGCCCTTTTTTTTTCTTAAAAAAATTTGTAATATAAAATTATTATTATGTCGAAAAGGTATAGTGGAAAATCATTTAAAGACTCTAGTATTAAAAAAAAACCTAAATTAAGTTTTAAAGAAAAAAGAAAACTTAAACGCGAAAAGCGAAAAAATACAAATTAGAAAAAAAAATAGTCAATTAATTCAAGCCTAATATGAGTTTTTTTAAGTTTTCAAAAGTGTTTAAATATGTATAAGAACCCAGATTTATGAATAATACTATAAGAAACATCACCATAATTGCCCATGTTGATCATGGTAAGACAACCCTAATTGATAATCTAATGAAGCAAAGTGGTTCATTTAGAGAAAATGAGGTTGTTGATGAAAGGCTGATGGACTCTGGAGAATTAGAAAAAGAAAGAGGAATTACAATATTAGCTAAACCTGCCTCGATTAATTGGAAGGATTCTAGAATAAATATAATTGATACCCCCGGCCACAGAGATTTTGCTGCTGAAGTAGAAAGAGTGCTTAGTATGGCTGATGGAGCATTATTACTAATAGACTCTGCTGAAGGTGTGATGCCTCAAACAAAATTCGTTTTAGCAAAAGCATTAAAACAAGGTTTAAAGCCAATAGTGGTAATAAATAAATTAGATAAATCAGATCAAAGAGCTAATGAAGTTCTAGATGAAACGTTCGACTTATTTGTAAGTTTAGATGCTAATGAAGAACAACTAGATTTCCCAGTTTTATATGCCAGTGGAAGATCCGGATGGGCAGATTTAGAAGTTGATGGCTTTAGAGAAAATCTTAATCCACTTTTAGATAAAATTATAGACCATGTCAAACCAGCTGAATTAGACAAATCAAAACCTTTTGCTATGCTCTCTACACTGCTTTATGCTGATAGTTTCTTAGGAAGAAGTTTAGTTGGTAGAATTTCACAAGGAACCGCAAAAGCTAATCAAGCAATTAAGGCAATCAACTTAAATGGGGAGAAAGTTGATGAAGGTCGATTAACTAAAATTTTTAGATACGAGGGAACTAAAAAAGTTCCAATTGAGGTTGGTGAAGCTGGAGATATTGTAGTTGTTGCCGGTTTAGAAAAGGCTAACGTTGCAGATACTATTTGTGATCTTGAAGTTAACGATCCAATAGAAGCTACTCCTATAGATCCTCCAACTATGTCGATTACCATCACTGTAAATACATCGCCTTTAGCTGGCACAGAAGGTAAAAAACTTACAAGTACACAGATTAGAGATCGATTAGTTCAAGAGGCACAAAATAATGTTGGAATTACATTTACTGAAAATGAGGGGAATGACTCTTTTGTGGTTAGTGGGCGTGGTGAATTAATGTTGGAAATTTTACTTACTCAAATGAGAAGAGAGGGTTTTGAAATGACTGTGAGCCCTCCAAAAGTTCTCTATAAAAAAGATGAAAATGGTAATAAGCTTGAGCCAATAGAAGAAATTACTATGGATCTTGATGAGGAACATTCATCAAAAATAATTGACTCAATGAATAGAAGAAAAGGTAAATTAATAGAATTAAAAGACACTGGTAAAAATAAAAAGAGACTTATATTTCATGCACCAACAAGAGGTTTGATGGGATATACAAGTAGATTTTTAACACTGACAAAAGGAAATGGTGTCATCAATAGAATTTTTCATGAATATGGTCCATTTGAAGGCGAAATGGAAGGTAGAAGAAATGGTGCTCTAATTTCCATGGAACAAGGAAAGGCAGTTGCTTTTGCAATCTTTAATTTACAGGCTAGAGGAGAAATGTTTGTAACTCATAACGATCCTGTTTATCCAGGAATGATTGTGGGACTATCACCTAAGCCAGGAGATATGATTATTAATGTTATGAAGGGTAAAAAATTAACTAACATGAGAACACAAGGTACTGATGAAAATGTTGTCTTAACTCCTGTAAGAAAAATGTCGATTGCTGAACAATTAAGTATGTTAAATACAGATGAAGCTTTAGAAATTACTCCAGAGTCTTGTAGATTAAGAAAAGCTATTCTTGATCCTCATGAAAGAAAAAGAAGTGAAAAATCAGGCGCTGCTGCCTAATCAAAAACTTTATCAACTAAAAACAAACCTAGAGCAACGCACGGACCAATACCAAAAGCGAATAAAAGAGTTCCAAGCCCTACTGTTCCACCTAAATACCAGCCAATACTTACAACAGAAATTTCTAAAAAAGCTCTAACGGCTGCCACTGGTAAATTA
>QCDD01000023.1 GCA_003281045.1 Pelagibacteraceae bacterium AG-349-L23
CAATCTTTTTTTTGCACTATTTATATTTTGAGATTATTTTTTTTATCTTTGGTTCTTTATCCATGTTTAATCTAACCAAATCTTTTTCATAATCGAATTTGTCTCTTTTTCTACTACTATACGAGAGAAAGTGCGTATTCTTTAAAAAGTAGGCTAAATGATCTTGATTATAAGTTGTAAAAAATAAGTCGCCTTTTTTCATAACTTTATAATTCAACTTTGATCTTTTAGATCTATTTCTGTAAAAAAATAATATTTCTCCTTTTAATATGTAACAAAAATGCTCATCTTTTTTGTGATAATGATTTGCTCTTATGGTTCCTTTTTTTGAAAAAATTTCTATTGATGATGAAAAGCCTTTATCTAATATTTTCAACAAGTAACCTCTTTTGTCCTCAAAAACTTTTCCTGTCTTATGAACAAACTTAAATTTTTTTTTCATATTTTTTTGAATATTTTGTGATTTCTTTTATACCACTCAATTATCATTGGAAGATCCTTTATCAAATTTCTTTTTGGTCTCCACCCTAATTTTTTTATTTTTTTTGATGAAACTGAGTACCTTTTATCATTGTATAATCTGTCTTTGGTAAATTTAATAAATTTTTTTGGATTTTTTTTGAAGATTTTACAAATATGCTTAGCAATGTTGATATTCTGTTCAAAAAAATTACTTCCAACATTAAATGTGCCTTTATCTCTCTTCTTTACTAAAAGTATTAGTGCATTTGCAAAATCTTCTGCAGATAAATAATATCTTATATTTTTACCATTTCCGTGTATAGGGATTGGTTTATTATGAATTAGATTAACAATAGAAGTTGAAATAAGTTTTTCTGGATATTGTCTAATGCCATAGATATTATTAGCTCTTACAATTATTATTTCTTTTTTATAAGTATATTTGTAACTATTTATCAATATTTCAGCTGCAGCTTTTGATGCAGAATATGGGTTAGTAGGATTTACTAGTTGGTTTTCAAAACAGGTGCCGGTTACTTTTTCACCATATACTTCGTCTGAGCTTACATGTAGAATTTTTTTAACTTTTTTTTTAATACATTCTAAAAAAAAAGCATGAGCACCAAGTGAATTAGTTTTTGTAAAATTTAGTGGGGAAATAAAAGAATTATCAACATGACTTTCTGCAGCAATATTTATGGCTAAATCACAATTATTTAAAAAATTTGTATATTTTTTGGTATCATTTATATCACTCTTAATAAATCTTACTCTTTTTGATTTTAAAATTGAGGAAATAAAAGATTTATTTCCTGCATAAGTTAACTTGTCTAGGATTATTATTTTACTTTTAGTAAAGTTTTTAAAAAAAGCTTCTGTTACGTGTGAGCCAATAAATCCAGCTCCACCAGTAATAAAAATTTTTTTTAATTTATTTTTCATTTGTTGTATAATGATGTAATAAACTATTTAAAAGCCTTAAATTTTGCAAATATAAAATGAAGATATTTGATTGTTTCATGTATTTTGATGAAGATTTATTATTAGATTTGCGACTTAACATCTTAGATAAATTTGTAGATAAATTTGTAATAGTTGAGTCAAATCTTACACATACTGGAAAATTGAAAGAATTTAAATTTGATATAAATAAATTTAAAAAGTTTGAAAAAAAAATAAGTTATCATCCAATAGAAAATCTTTTAATTGATAAAGATCTGAAGATTAAAAAAAACTGGTCCCAAAATCATTTAGTTGATCAATCCATAAGAAACTCAATTTCAAATTATATCACTGATGCCTCGGATAATGATTGGATTATTATTTCAGACATAGATGAATTACCCAATCCTGACATGATTAAGCATTTTGATGTGAGAAATAAATACTCTTTTTTTGAGCAACAATTATTTTATTATAAATTCAACTTGAAATGTATGTCAGAACCTCCATGGTTTGGCTCCCGTTTGTGTGTAAAAAAATATTTAAAATCACCTCAATGGTTAAGAAATATCAAAGTTAAAAATCAGGATAAATTATTTAATAAAATTTTTAATAATCAACAAATATTAAAAAATGGTGGATGGCATTTTAGTTCAGTAAAAAAACCTTCAGAGATTATAACAAAAATGAAATCTTTTGCACACAGTGAACTTGTGAAAGATTATATGTTAAATGAAAATTATATAATGAAAAAAATAAATAATTGTGAAGATATTTTCGAAAGAAATATTGTTATAGAAAAAGTCGAGTTAAATAATAGTTTTCCTGATTATTTATTAAAAAATAAAAATAAGTATAATGAGTTTATAATTTAGCTATTATATCAATTTTTTAGGAGAGGTGGCCGAGTGGTTGAAGGCGCACGCTTGGAAAGCGTGTAAAGGGGTAACTCTTTCATGGGTTCGAATCCCATTCTCTCCGCCATAAATAATCTTTATTTTATGCGGCCAATTTGACATTTTATGTTAACTGATAAAATTATTAAATGAGCAATTTAGTGTAAAAAATGATATAATTAACTTTTCCATAAAATAAAAAATGGCGACATTAAATAAATATCAAGCAGACTCGATTAAAGTTCTTAAAGGTCTAGAAGCAGTAAGGAAAAGACCTGGAATGTATATTGGTGATACAGACGATGGTACAGGTCTCCATCACATGGTTTATGAAGTTGTTGACAACTCAATAGACGAAGCATTAGCAGGCTATTGTAAAAATATTGATGTTATGATGAATGCTGATGGCACAATTACTGTTAAAGATGATGGTAGAGGTATTCCTATAGATATTCACAAAGGAGAAAAAAAATCTGCAGCAGAAGTAATAATGACCCAACTTCATGCTGGAGGTAAATTTGATCATGACTCATACAAAGTATCAGGAGGTCTGCACGGTGTTGGTGTATCAGTCGTTAATGCTCTTTCAGAAAAATTACAATTAGAAATCCATAGAGATGGACAAAAATATTTTATTGAGTTTAAAGAGGGAGATGCTAAATCGCCACTAAAAAAAATTGGGAAATCCAAAGAGACTGGTACTCAGATAACATTTTTACCTTCAAAGGAAATTTTTTCATCTATCAAATTTAGTTCAAATACACTTATAAAAAGAATGAGAGAATTAGCTTTCTTAAACAAAGGAATAAAAATTACATTCTCAGACCTTACAAATAAAAAAGAGAAGAAAACCATTTTTAAATTTGATGGTGGTGTAATAGAGTTTGTTAATTTTTTAGACGAAAAAAGAGAAAAATTGCAGAATAAAAATGGTAATGATTTATTTAAAAAGCCTATTTATATAGAGGGTAAAAAACAAAATGTAGAAATAGAGTGCTCTCTCAAATGGAATGCTTCCTATAGTGAAGATGTATTCCCATATACTAATAATATTCATCAAAAAGATGGTGGAACACACCTGCTTGGTTTTAGAAGTGCCTTGACAAGAGTTGTTAATAAATATGCTAATGAGCATAACCTCTTGAAAAAAAACAAATTTACTATTTCAGGTGATGATATTAAAGAAGGGTTAACTTGTGTATTGTCAGCAAAAATCCCTGATCCTAAATTTTCATCTCAAACTAAAGATAAGCTTGTATCTTCAGAGGTGCGAATGATAGTTGAAAATATCGTTAACGAAAAACTTTCTATATGGTTTGATCAAAATCCATCTATTGCTAAAATTATTTTAGCAAAGATTATTCAAGCTGCGTTAGCCCGAGATGTTGCTCGAAAAGCAAGAGAAAGCGTAAGAAGGAAAGGTGCTCTTGAATTAAGTGGACTTCCTGGAAAATTAGCCGATTGCCAAATTGGTAAACAAGAGGGAACGGAACTATTTATTGTAGAGGGAGACTCAGCTGGTGGATCAGCGAAACAAGGCAGAAACAGAGCTAATCAAGCTGTATTGCCTTTGAGAGGAAAAATCCTTAATACATACGTAGACGCAAACGATGGCAAGAAAAATGGCAATAGTAATAATGGTTCAGATCATAGAACAAAAGCTTTATCAAAAATGATTTCATCAAATGAAATTTTGACATTGATAAATGCTTTAGGATTAGATCCGAAATCTCAAGAAATAGATTTAAAAGATCTGAGATATGGTAAAGTTATAATTATGACGGATGCGGATGTTGACGGATCACACATAAGAGCTTTATTATTAACCTTTTTTAATAACAAACCATTTAATAAACTAATTGAAAATGGGCATGTTTATTTAGCACAACCACCATTATTTAAAATTAATAAAGGATCCAAAGGAATTTATATCAAAGACGAAAAAGAGCTTGAACAATATATTATTAACAACAATAAAGATTTTAAAAAAATCAAAAAGGGATCAAAAGAATTTGATAGATTTATGGAGTCTGAAAAGTCGAAATTAAACATTCAAAGATTTAAAGGTTTGGGAGAAATGAATCCAGAGGAATTATGGAGTACAACATTAAATCCAGATACAAGAAACTTATTGCAAGTTCAGTACTCAAAAGATTTAAAAAAAGATCAAGTCTTGATTCATACACTCATGGGAAATGATGTTTCTTTAAGGAAAGACTTTATAGTATCTAACGCAATAAATGTACAAAATTTAGATGTTTAAAAATGAAGTTTTTTGAAACTTCTAAACAATATTCTTTAAAAAAGTCAATTTACATAAATTTAAGGTGGATTGGTATTATAGGCCAATTGATATCAGTATATCTTGTGTATTTTTATTTTGATTTTGACTTCAACTTTATTTTCGCAAATTTATTTATTTCTATTGGAGTAATTGGTAATTTATATTTAATTTTTGTTTACAAAAAAACGCAATTAACAGATAGGTCGGCGTTCATTCATCTACTAATTGATATAATTCAACTAAGTGGACTTATTTATTTGACTGGAGGTGTTAAAAATCCATTTATCATTTTTTTAATAATACCTAGTGTTTTTGCTTCTTCAAATTTAAGCTTTAGAACTAATTCATTGTTAGTATTATTAACTACTCTATCTATTTTGGGGTTAACTTTTATTTCAAAAGATCTACCCGAACCTTTGAATGATCATTTTCATGTTAGTAACTATTATATCTATGCGATACCTTTAGCCTTAATAATAGCTCTTCTTTTTTTGAATTATTTTGCAATTATATTTGGTGCAGAGAGCAAGTTAAGAAAAGATGCTTTAAATAAGATGGAAGAAATCATGGCTAAAGAGCATGAGATGTTATCTTTAGGTGGACAAGCTGCTGCTGCCGCACATTCATTAGGGACGCCCTTATCAACAATAAAGGTAATTACCCAAGAATTATCAAAACAATTAAAAGATCAAAAAGATGTTTCACAAGATATAGAACTTTTAGCAAGTCAGGTTGAAAGGTGTAATGAAATATTAAAAAGATTATCCTTAAATCCTGATCAGGAGGATGAATTTATTGATGAGGACTTATCAATGAGAGAATATTTAAGACAAATTATTTCATCATTTAAGGAAACAAGTAAAAAAGAATTTAGTCTTAATTTAGAACAAGATCTAAATTCAAAAAAAATTTATAAATCGATTGAAATTGTTTATGGCTTAAGAAATTTTATAGGTAATGCAAATAAGTTTAGTAAAAGCAAAGTTTTTATAAATTTGAAAAGCGATAATAACTTTACTGAAATTACCATTGAAGATGATGGTGATGGATATCCAAGCGATATTTTATCCAAAATTGGGGAACCTTATCTCAAATCAACTGATAAAAATAGTGGATTAGGTTTAGGATTATTCATAGGAAAGACTTTACTAGAAAAAAATTTTGCCATTGTTAATTGTTGGAATTCTCAAACTAGAAGTGGAGCTGAAGTGACAATAAAGTGGAAAAATAAAGATTTGTTCAATCTTTAATGTAAATTTTTTTTACTTTTAAAAAGTTCACTCAATTGGGAAATCATGACATCTCCCAATTCGTTTACATCTGTAATCTTAATCGCTCGATTATAGTATCTTGATACATCATGGCCTATTCCAATCGCTAAAATTTCAGTTTCAGTTTTTTCTTCGATAAATTTCACAATTTTCTTTAAATGTTTTTCAAGAAAATCTCCTGAATTGACTGACAGAGTTGAGTCATCAACTGGTGCACCATCAGAAATTACCATTAATATTTTTCTTTCTTCTTTTCTTTTTTTTAATCGATTAAATGCCCAAGAAATTGCTTCTCCATCAATATTTTCTTTTAACAATCCTTCTTTTAACATTAAACCAAGATTGTTTTTACATTGCCGCCAATGTGTGTCAGCCCCTTTATAAATTATGTGTCTTAAATCATTTAATCTCCCTGGTGTTTTTGGTTTACCCTCTTTATTCCAAAATTCTCTACTTTTTCCACCTTTCCAATTTTTTGTTGTGAAACCTAATATTTCAACTTTGACAGAACATCTTTCCAAGGTTCTTGATAAGATATCCGCACAAATTGCAGCAATCGTTATTGGTCGGCCTCTCATGGATCCAGAATTATCTATTAAAAGAGTAACGACAGTATCTTTAAAATCTAAATCTTTTTCTTTTTTAAAGGATAATGAATTATAAGGGTCCATTATTATTCTTGGTAATTTTGAACTATCTAATAACCCCTCCTCTAAATCAAACTCCCAAGCCCTATTTTGTTTTGCCAGTAGTTGTCTTTGAAGTTTGTTTGCAAGTTTAGTAATGACATCTTGAAAACCTATTAATTGTTGATCTAAAGTTTTTCTTAATTTTGAAGCTTCATCAGAATTTTCTAAATTTTCTGCTTTTGTTATTTCATCAAACTGGGTTGTAAAGATCTTATAGTCTGTATGTAAATCATTAATTGATTTTTTTTGAATAACTTGTTCGTTATTTTTTTGATCAGATTCGCTATCAATTAACTGCTCATCAAGTTTGTATTCATCTATGTCATATTCAGAGTCTAAGCTGGCTTCAGTCTCTTCATTGTCATTTTCATCTCTAGTATCATCTGAATTGTTGTCTTGATCATCATTAGAAGGTTTATTTTGACCATTGTCTTGGTTTTCTTCCCTGGTTTCTTCATTGTCCTCATTTTTAAAAATATCCATTTCTTGTAATATTTCTGAAAACTTTGAGGAATATTCATTTTGATATTCTAGGTTTTCTTTTAAAAATTCGATGTGCTTATTCATTACTTTATCGAAGTCTTTTTCCCAAAAATTTAACATATTACTGGTTAATGTATTTAATTTAACGTTCAGAAATTTCTTTAACATATACAATTCAAAAGCTTCCACCACAGGAACGTCTTCTTTTGAATTTAATTGATCTTTTCTTTTTAATTGGATTGTTTGATCATAATTTTCTTTAAGATTTTTTGCTATACCTTTTAACATTTTTGAGCCCAGGCATTCATATCTTACTTTTTCTGCGATAGAGTAAAGAGTCTTATATGAGGAATTTAAAGGTAAATTCTTTTTATAAATCTCATCATTTGAAAACTTTTTTTTTAAAGCAGATGAGTCTGACTCTGCTCTAGCTTTAATAAAATCTCCTTTCGAGTTAAGATTTTCAATATCAACAAAATTCAAATCTTTTTTGTTTTTTTCATCAATAGTTTTTAGATGAATATCATCAGAAATCACTCTAGCTGTTGAAGTTAAAGCTTGCTTAAGTTTTTCTCTTAAGTTTTCAGCCTTGTTATTTTTCATTTAAATTTGAATATTTGCGAGTGACTCAGGTAGTTCTTCTCCGAAACATCTTTGATAGTATTCAGCAATTGTATTTTTTTCAATTTCATCACATTTATTTAGAAAAGTGACTCTAAACGCGTATCCTACATCTTTAAAAATTTCTGCATTTTCAGCCCAATGCAATACAGTTCTTGGACTCATTACAGTACTTATGTCGCCAGCTATAAATCCCTTTCGAGTTAAGGATGCAACTTTTATCATATTTGAAACTTTTTCTTTTCCTTTGGGATTATTTAAAGATTTGTTTTTCGCTAATATAATATCCATTTCTTTATCTAGACTAAGGTAATTAAGTGTTGTTACAATATTCCATCTATCCATTTGACCTTGATTGATTTGTTGTGTTCCATGATAAAGTCCAGTGGTATCTCCTAAACCGACTGTATTTGATGTAGCAAATAATCTAAAAAATTTATTTTGCTTTATGACCTTATTTTTGTCTAAGAGGGTAAAGTTACCTTCAGCTTCAAGAACTCTTTGAATTACAAACATTACATCAGGTCTTCCAGCGTCATACTCATCAAAAACTAAAGCCACTGGATTTTGAATTGACCATGGTAAAATACCCTCATTAAATTGTGTAACTTGTTTTCCCTCTTTAAGAACGATAGCATCTTTTCCAATTAGATCTATTCTGCTGATATGGCTATCTAAGTTTACTCTAATACATGGCCAATTTAATCTAGCAGCAATTTGTTCTATATGTGTAGATTTTCCTGTACCATGATAACCTTGCACTAGAACTCTTTTGTTGTGTGCAAATCCAGAGACAATTGCAAGTGTAGTATCTCTATCAAATTTATAATTTTTATCTATTTCTGGAACATATTCGCTTTTCTCAGAGAATGCGTCCACTTCCATTTCAGAGTCAATACCAAATGATTGTTTTAATGAAATTTTAATATCTGGCTGAATATTAAGATTGGGTGTCAATTTTTTTCCTATATGTATTTTTTAGTTGTGTGTAAGCTAAAGTGATTAACTTTAGTTTTTCCTCATATTTTTTATTTCCGGCATTCATATCAGGGTGAAATTTTTTGACAAGTGTTTTGAATTTTTCTTGAACTTTTTTCCATTTTAAACCTACGGAAACTCCCAATATACTAAAGGCTTTAATATCTTTATGGTCAAATTTAAATTGACGCATATGATTAAATTCACTCTTAAATTTATCGTTATCCATTTCATCTTTTAAAGTGTTATTCCATAAAACTTTAAAAAAATTATCAGACGAACTAAAACTTTGAGTAGGTTTATGCCAAATCATATCTGATTTTAAAAAACTAATTACTTGATCATCATTCATACCGGAAAAATAATTCCAATTTTTATTAAATTCTTTAACATGTTCTAAACATAACATCCTATATTTTTTACTATTATCCTTTTCAACAGGCGCTTTATATTCACCAATTTCTTTACAATTATTCCAGTCGCAAATATTTTTCATGATAATATAATTATACTTATGAATATAAATGATTTAATTGCAATCGTAAAAAAAAAATTACAAAATCAAATTGCTTTGGAGAGTATATTAATTGAAGATAAATCTTTTCTCCATAAAAATCACGCTGGAAACCAGGCAGATAAATTTCATCTTAAAATTTCTTTAGTATCAAAGGAACTTAAACAAATGAAAAGAATTGATAGTGACAAAAAGATTTACAAAATTTTAAATGAAGAATTAAAAAAATATATTCACTCTATTCAAATTTTAATCAATTAATTCATCTTTTAAGAATCCATTTAAATTTTTTACTGAGTATTCTTGGTTTAAAATTGTTTGGCCCATTTTTTTTAATAAAACCAACTTTATTTTATCAGAATTGTTTTTTTTATCAGTTTTCATAAATTTAATAATTTTATCAAGATCTTTATTTTTAAAATATTTTTTAATATCCGAGGGTAATTTTGAATTTTTATAATGATCAGAAATCAATTTATAATCATTAATATTTAGGAATTTATTTTTATTGCTAAATTTTACAGCCATCATCATTCCTAGGATAACAGCTTCACCATGATTTAATCTTTTAGAGTATCCTAATGAAGCTTCAAATGAGTGACCAAAAGTGTGACCAAAATTTAACTTTCTTCTTAAATTACTTTCTTTTTCATCTTTCTCAACTACATCTTTCTTAATTTTACAACTTTCAAATATTGCTTTTTCTATATAAGGAGATTTAAGTTTAATAACGTCATCAAAATTCTGGTCCAAATATTTAAAGAATTTCTTTTTAGAGATTATAGAGTGTTTTAAAATTTCACCATACCCACAAACAATTTCTCTTCTATTAAGTGTTTTTAAAGTATTTATATCACTTATGACTAATTTTGGTTGATAGAAGCTACCAATGAGATTTTTTCCATACTTAGAATTTACTCCTGTTTTGCCACCAATCGATGAGTCTACTTGAGCCAAAAGAGTTGTGGGAATATTTATAAAATGTAATCCTCTTTTAAATAAACTTGCAGCAAAACCACCAACGTCTCCAGTTATACCTCCCCCTATTGCTAATAAACTATCCTCTCTAGAAAAATTTTTATTGAGTAAAATTTCTAAAATTGAATTTATAGTAGTTTGGTTCTTATTTTTTTCGTTGGCATTAAAATTGAAAAAAAATATTTTTTTATTTCGTAGTTTGTTTTTAATTTCAGAAATAAATTTTTTAGGAACTTTTCTGTCAACTACTAATAAACATTTTTTTGATTTAATGGAATTATTGATCATCAAACTTGATATTTTTGTAATAAGATTTTTTCCAATAAATATTGGATATTTTTCAGAATTAGTCTTAATTATCAATTTAATTGGTTTCATATAATATCTAAAATTTTATCCACAATTTCTTTTTTAGTTTTATTGTGACAATCAATTTTATTTTGAGCTTTTACATAATATTTATTACGATTTTTTATCATATTTTGTAGATCACTATTAGAAACATTATAAGCTAATG
>QCDD01000024.1 GCA_003281045.1 Pelagibacteraceae bacterium AG-349-L23
CAAAATCTTTTTCTTAAAAGAGTATATCCAATAAGTTTAGTATTAATATAAAGTAAATTATGAATATCGTCTCTCTTTATATTCCTGTCAAACCAATTCGTCTGGGATTTTATTCCAAATTTCCATTCTTTATCTTTAAGAAGACAGATTTCATTTATCTGTTTTTTTTTAAGTTTAGTAGATACGATAGAATGAAAGCTTATTGAAACTTTTTTTAAGTTATTTGATTTCATTTAATTATATTTATAATACATAATAAATAAAGTTAATCATTTCTTCTTATATTGTAAAACACCCTATAAATTATTTTAATTTTTTTACTTACTCAAAAAGATAACAACAGCTCATTTGCTTACTTCTTAAAACTACTTTGTTGCAAAAAAAAATATTTTTCTAGTAAACTTTGGTCAACACTTTGTTATAAATTTACTAATATAAATTCATTGGATCAATTATTAAAATATGGAGAAATCAATTTAAAGTTTTCATAAGTATCACTAGATATATAAATAAAATTTGACTGATATATATAATGTGAAATTAAACTCCCACTATTTGAGATTCCAAAAAGTTTATATTTATTTGGTATTAATGTTTTTTCAACATCATAAATATTTAACGGGTTATCATATATTTCAGAAAAAATTAATTCTAATTGGATTAATTTAATTCTATTATTTTTTAAAAGATTTTGTGCTCCTTGAAGAACTTTATCTTCAAAACCTTGAGTGTCTATTTTTAAGATATCAATATTTATTAAATTTTTTTCATTCACGTAATCATCTAAAGTTATTATTTCAGCGTTTATTTTTTTAGTAGTATAGTTCTTGTCATCAATATTAATACTCTTACTTCTTTTTTTAATCCAAGTAGTATTGGGTATTAAATTCTTAAAACTTGAATGACCACTTCTAGCATTAATATTAAATTCTAGATTTCCTTTTTTATCACCTACTGCCACATTATTTAAGTGCAAATTTTTATCATCAATATATTTTAATCTTAAAATATTAACTTCGTCATTATTTGGTTCAAAACTATGAATTATGGGATTTTGAAAAAGTCTTTTATATCTTGTTATTGATTGTCCTTTATTTGCTCCAACATCAAAAATAACTGGTTCTGATTTTGTAATCAAAGATTTTGTTAAACTATCTAAATCTGTAGCATCGGTTGATTCAATCTTCATAACTTTATAACCAAAAAGATTAACAAATTTTTGAATTAATTTTTTCATATAAATATAGATTATAATGCTATAAAGTAGTTAATAATACTTAAAAAATTTAACTCAATCTTAAGTTTTAAATATTTCAAAAAAAATATCAGCCTATCAAATGATGAAGCTATTAAATACAATGTCAGCAATATAGAATTTCAACTTAATATTTGTGATGTTTAATTGTTTTTTTGAATTTTTTTGTAGTATAAAATTATCAGATGAAAAAACAATTCTCTAATAAATTAACAAAATTAAACCTAATTAAAAATCAAAATGTAATTTTTTCTTACATAAAAGTTTTATTAAAAAAACATCCTTATTTTTGTGTTATAATTTTGCATGAGTATTTCAGAAATTTATTTCCTCATGATCCCCATATTAAGTTTAAGATAACAAACCCAAAAAAAAGAATTAATAATTTACAAATAAATTTAATAAAAATTTTAAAAAACTTTAAAAATATTGGTTATTATAAAAATGATTTGAAAAAATCAAATTCAAAAGAAGAATTAAAGAAAAAAACTGGAAAAGTTTATGGCAAATTTTGGAAAAGATTTTCAAATAAAGAAAATATTTATGCTAAAGACTTTATTTTAGAGAGGTTTAGAAACTTTAAATCATTTAAAAATAATTTTTTTGAAAATAAAAATATTATTGATGTGGGTTGTGGAGGAGGAAGATATTCTAATGCATTAAGATTATTAAAAGCGAAGAAAGTAACAGGTGTAGATTATAGTGATACTGGAATATCTACTGCAAAAAAAAATTATAAGTTTAAAAATATTTCTTTCAAAAAACAAAATGTTTTAAAGTTGAATTTCAAGAGGGATACTTTTGATATTGTGTTTAGTAATGGTGTTTTACATCATACCAGCGATTTTAAAAAAGGTATTAAAGAACTTCATAGAATATGTAAACCGGGTGGCTACATATATCTGTATTTATATGGTACTGGAGGATTATACTGGTCAGCAAGAAGACAAATGAATAAATTTATGAAACTAATACCACAAGAATACTCTCAACGAGTTTTAGATTTAATTGGTATGCCTACAAATAGATTTATATTTATGGATAATTGGTATGTCCCATATGAAAGACACTGCTCACATAAGGAAATTTACAAAATTTTACAATCTCTTGGTGTTGAATTTATAGAAAAAATGAAAATAGGTAGAAAAACAGATTTAGAAACTGGATTATTCAATTATAAAAATTCAGAAATTATTTGGGGTGAGGGTGAAATTAGATTATTGATAAAAAAAACCGACTAAATTTCGCTCTCGACATATAATCTAATTAAATTTCAACTATATTTAACATCTTTACCATATATTTATAAGTGATGACTTTAAATCTTCTTATTATTAAAACTCTCTATAATTGCAATATTCAAAAGAGAAAATAGAAATTTGGACTCTGAATGCTGAACCTGTTTTTTTGACAACAATTCTTTGATTTTGTTTTTTTCTATTATTTTTTTTAATATTTTACTATTGTTAATTATTTTCTTTATTTGCTTAATCTCTTTTCCAAAAAAATCAAAAAAAGAAATATAAAAACCAACTTTATTTAAGTTTTGAATTATCTTTTCTGGAAGTATTGGTTTCATAGCTTCTCTTAGTAATGCTTTAGGGTAACCATTCTTGAAAAAATATGTGTCAGGTAAACTATTTGATAATTTAATAATATCTCTTGATAAAAAAGGTGATCTTGCCTCTAAGGAATAATACATTGAAATATTATCAGCATATTCTAATTGAGAAGGTAAAGAGTAGTGTTTTATATCGTTGATTATTGCGTTGTGCATAAAATTCTTGGAGTAACTTCTTTTTTTAAATTTATATTTTTTTTTGAAATATTTTTTTAATTCAAAATCCTCATGAAAACTATGGAGTGTATTATTTTTTTTTGCAAATTTTTTTATTATCTCAAAATCTCTATACTCTTTTGATCTTATGTATGGTTTCTGATTTTTTTCCCATAAATTATAATATTTTTTAAAATAAGATTTATTTCTTATGCTATAAAGAAATGAGATAAAATGATGATAATAACCCTTGAATAGTTCGTCACCACCAATACCAGTTATTACGACTTTATAACCTAAAGACTTAATTCTTTTACATATAATGGCAAAAGCAAGTGACGTAATGGTGGGCATTACATTGTAAGAATGAGCTATAATTTTTTTGAATTCTTTTAAATTTTTTCTTTTAGGAATGTTTACATATTGATGCTTTAAGTTTAAGTGTTTTACACTTCTATCTATTAAGTGATCTTCATTATAATCTTTAGAAAAATGTTTTAATGAAAAATAGGAAATTTTTTTTTTTTGTTTTTTGGCAACAGCTGCAATTGAATTAGAGTCCATTCCTCCACTCAAAAGACAGGTTATAGGAACATCGGCTCTAAATCTTGTATTAAATGTTTTATTTAGCTGAGCTCTTAAAGCTCTTGCTGATTTGTAATAATCAAAATTTGAGATACTTTTTTTATCAAAATTTACGTATCTTTTAATTTTTTTTCTATTATCATGATTTATCAAAATAGTATGCCCGGGTAGTAAAAAATTAATATTTTTGAAAATTGTTTGATTATTGTTACCAAATTCTTTAAATCCAAATGCTAAAAAATTTGATATCTTCTTTAGATTAAAATTAAATTTACAATTTAATATTGTTTCAATATATTTAAGATTTGAGGCAAATAATATTTTTTTTGAGTCATTTGTATAATAAAGGGGTTTTTCACCGAACATATCACGAGATAAGATAAGGTTTTTTTTTTTTTTATTGTAATATGCAAAGGCCCACATTCCATCTAAATATTTAACTGCGTTTTCTCCATACAAATTCAATATTTTTAGTAAGACTTCAGTGTCAGAATTTGTTTTAAATTTAATCTTTTTTTTTAAACAAAACTTTTTTAATTCTACAAAATTATAAATTTCACCATTAAAAGTTAGGATCCCATTTTCATCTTCAAAAGGTTGATTAGAATTTTTGGTTAAATCAATAATTGAAAGTCTGCTATGTAAAAATACTAAAGATTGGCCTTTAAAACTTTTAGATATTTGGCCTTTAGCATCTGGACCTCTATTATGCATTATGTCTAAACACTTTTTAAAGTACTCATTCTTTGGTAGATTGTTATTTTTTCCAAAAAATCCAGCTATACCACACATAGAAGCCTTTTAAATTTAGAGTTTTTTGGATCATAGTCCATAATTTTTTCTCTCATATTTTTAATCTTTTTATTAAAAGTGGACTGTCTCATTGATAAAATATTTTTTAATAAAAAATTAATATCTTTTTCACTACTTTTATTTGACCAGCAAAAACCATTATCATTAAATTTTGCAGGATATCCAAATTTATTTATTGGATTAAAACCATTATTTATACACCAATTTTTATCTAGTGATCCTAAACCAAATGATATTATTTTTTTTCCTTTAGCTAAACATTCATAACCCAGGGTTGAGTCTGTAAATATAATATTTCTATAATTTTGTATTAAAGAATAATTATTTTTTCTGGGAATTATGTTTATAAAATCCTCATCAAGATTTTTTTTGAAATAGTTTATAGTGGATAGATCTTTAGTTTTAAGAGAAATATCAATTTTGCCAACTTTATTTTTAATTAGATATCTAATTATTTTTTTTAGCAAAAGAATTTCATTTATAACAGTTTGGCCTTTATTACATTTAGAAATGAATAATATTTTTTTATTATTAAGAGATTTATATTTATGAAAATTATTCCTAAAAGATCCTATTACAAAAGATTTTTTTTTAATGGTAATATATTTTTGTATCATTTTTTTAAATGAACTTGAAAAAAAAAAGAAATAATCACAAGAAAAAAAGTTTTTTTTTTGATTTTTCAAAACTTTAAAAAAATTTTCATTCCCCATATCAGTCTGTATTGCTATAGTTGTTATATTTGGAAATTCTTTTTTTAATTCGTAAAAAGCAGTATAATTGCTCATCATAGTAACAACTACTTTTGGTTTAACATAATCAAAAAAAATCTTTTTATAATTTTTTCTTATTTTTCTAAAACCAAAACTCATTACAGCTTTATAAAAAACAAAAAAATTAATTTCTTCCCCTCTTGTATAATAAATCGCAGTATTCTCCTTTTTTATGTAATTTAATAAATAATTTGAATGTGCAAAATCATATATTATAAACTTTTTACGTTTAGGTTTTTTATAAATCCATCTAGCTTTTAAAAACTTTTTAAATAAAAAAAAATAAATCATCCCTATTTTTTTTTATTTAAAAATTGATTTGCATACAAAAGATCTGTTCTATCGTTAATATCAAAGCTCTCTTTTTTAGTAATTTTAATTCCCATTGTTTTTTTTAAATCAAAAGCTTTAATACCAAAAAGAGGTGAGTATTCTTTTAAATATTTTAGAAAATAAGAAGTTTTAGTTATTTTTAAGCCAGCACTACCAATATATGCTTTTGGCCAGTCTTGGGTTCTCTCATGATCACTATATATCGACCCATCATGCCTAAAAATATTAAAATATATTTTTTTTTTTACTTTAATAAAGGTAAATGGATGGTCATTAGCCTCTGTAAATCCAATTATTGAATTCATTTTTTTATTTTTAATTAATTTTTTATAAGCAGAGATGATCGTTTTTTTTTCTAAAAATGGATTAGTTAAAGGAAGTATTGCTAAATAAGTGGGTATCTTCATATTTTTTTTATTTAAAAATCTCAAATAATGCAAAATTGCTGAAATTGTTGAAGCTTTTGATGTTGAATATTTTTTTGGTCTTAAAAATGGTATTTCTGCACCATTTTTGATAGATAATTTTGCTATTTTTTTTGAATTTGTTGAAACAACAACTTTGCCAATTTTCAGAGATTTACAAATTTTTATTTTGCGCTCGAGAAGAGAGAGTTTTCCTATCTTTTGAAGATTTTTATTTTTTACCCTAGTTGAGCCTGACCTAGCAGGTATAAAAATTGTTAATGAACCCATTTTAATCGAAATTAAAATTAATTATTTCTTTTGTTGTAATTGTATTTTTCTTATCAACTTCAATGAATTTTTGTGAGTTAGACTCTCTACCACTATTTTCAAATATTTCAGCTTTAACTAAAGTTCCTAAACCTTTCGCTTCTTCATAAATCTTATGGTCGACTAGTTCTGAGGGTAAACTTGTTTTAAAAAGTGGGTGAATATTACCTAACTCATCTTTTTTCCAAATATTATTACTATTATTTTTACAAATAGGGATAATAGACTCATAATTTTCATCAAAATTATCAATTATGTTTTGAAAGAAGTTTTTTGGTCTATTTAAATAAATTTCTTCTGCAACTATTACATGAGACGGGTTAAACTTTTTTATATGACGTGAATAAGTCTTGCTCAAAACGTATTCTATACCTAAGAACTCTTTTTGAAGATCTTTATCTCTTTTTAAAATAATAACTTTTCTATCTTTTATCTTATTATCTAATTTTTTATCTGCTGTACTTATAAAAATTTTATCAATTTCTTTCACTTTTTTTAAATCATCAATTGTTTTTTCAACTAAGTATTTTCCGTTTATTTTGATTGGTTTATTTAAAGGTATGATGCAAATAATTGATCTTTTTTTATTTTTAGATATTTTTCTTTTAAGAATTTTAGAAATTGTACTAACTCTTTTCAAATTTCCATGATGCCCAACACCATGAAAATGAATTACACTTGCCTCGGGTTCATAGACAATTTTTTTTCTATTTTTTAAAACTGATGACGCCCATAGTCTATCTTCTATATGTTTAATTGTTTCGTCAAATTGTTTTTTTTTCCATGTTGATTTTCTGATCATACTATTTGCATTGTGAAAAAAAGGATCTTTTAATTGAACCTTCTTGTCTAATCCAAAAAGATACGTTAAATCTCTTACATCATTAGGTTCTGAAATATCAGATGGTTCTTGTCTTCCATAGCAGGCAATAACACTTGAATTCTTAAAGTTTTTAACAAGCGTGCCAAGCCATTTATTATTTTTTGGAATACAATGTCCAGAAATCATTGCAATTAAATGCCCTTTACTTTTTTTAATGCCTAAATTAAGGGCTTTACCTGGTAAAAAGATTTTTGATTTGTAATTTATAATTTTTACTTTTGGAAAATTTTTTTTTACAATATTTATAGTTTTGTCGTCACTATCATTATCAACTAATATTACTTCGAAATTTTGATATTGCTGATTAAAAATTTCATTTAAACATTTTCCTATCCAGAAATCCTCATTTTTTGTTCTTACTATGATCGATACAAATGGCTTGAACATTAAAGTATTTTTTTGTTTAGTGAAGAGCCAATTAATCTTAACTTTTTAACTAAAGTTGTAAACTCATCAAAATTCAAAGCTTGTAAAGGATCAACTGCGGCATTTCTTGGATCCGGATGGAATTCAATCATTAATCCCTCTGCTCCTGCGGCTAAAGATGCTAAAGTTAAAGGCTCAACCCATTCATGCCAAAAACATGCATGGCTAGGATCTGAAATAATAGGTAGACAACTATATTCTTTAATTGCCGGTATAGCCTGAATATCTAACATGAAACGACTTGTAGATTTGTGTGTGTGAGGAGCTGAAATTCCTCTTTCACATAGTATAACTTTTTCATTTTTTTCAATTAGTGCATATTCTGATGAGCCTAATAAATCTCGTATTGAACATCCAAAATGTCTTTTGAGTATTATAGGTTTATTTAGCTTTGCAGTTTTACTAATTAGCGGAAAATTTTGCATATTCCGAGCTCCGATTTGAAAAACATCAACAACATCTTTCATTAATTCTAATTTTTCAGACTCCATTACCTCGGAAACAATTATAACATCAAAATTTTTTCTCACCTCCTCTAGGATTTTAAGACCTTCATCTCCTACTTCGTAGTATTTCTTAGATCTATATGGAAAAGTCAAAGGTTTATAAATTTGACCTCTTAAAAGTTTAAGATTATTTTTTTCAAGTACTTCGCAACATTTAAAAATAAGATCTTTGTTTTCGATTCCGTTTGGACCAGAAATAATTGGTACCACATCTCCACCAAAACTAATATTATTATCTATTTTAATAATTTTCTTTTTATTAATCGAAGAAGATAAAGGAAACTTATCTTTTAAATCGCTATCAGTTATATCTTTTCCTGGAAATTTATTATCCATTATTGCATTACATTAATTATTTTTTTTATCTTTATTTTTTTATTAACTATTTTAAATGCTTGTACTGCTTGCATAAAATTCATTTCTAAACCATTTATTGTCCTCAATCCAATCTTTTCTCCAATTTTCATTATCAAAGTCTTAGAGGGCTGATAAATAATATCAAAAATTACCACATTAGAATTTGCTTTTAAAAAAGTAAATGTATCAAGTATATTTTCTATTTTAGCATTTATAATTTTTTCTTTAGTGTTGAGTTTATTAAATTTAATTTCTGAAAAAGAAATCGGGGAAAAATATTTTAAATTAGATTTTATTGAGGTAATTTCTGAATCAAAACCCAAAGAAGTAGTATTAATTATTAAATCAATTCTTTTTAACTTTTTAAAATCACTGAAATTCTTTAAAATTTTGACATTTTTTTTATTAGTTTTAATTCTCTTATAAAATTTTTTTAATTTATTTAGATCTCTATTAAAAAGATAAATATTTGCTTTAGGATATTTATTCTTCGCACTTATAATACAAGATTTACCTGCGCCACCACATCCAATAATTAAAATGTTTTTTATTTTTTTATATATCTTATTTAAAGTGAACTGGCATCCACTATAATCAGTATTATAACCTTTCAACTTATTATTTTCTTTTACGATTAAGTTAACAGAACCTATCTCTAATGCTGATTGATCAATTTCATCAAGATAATTAATTACTTTTTCTTTATAGGGAATGGTGACAGCTGAGGCAAAAAAATGGTCATGTCTTTTTAAGTAATTAATTAATTTACCAAGTTTGTGAGGTTTTAAATCGAGAGGAAACATTCTCGTGCTTATTTTAAGTTTAGAGTATGCTTTATTCCATAAGATTGGGGAACGAGCTCCTTTTGACGGCTTTAAGCCAATAATTGATACAAACTTTTGATGATTTTTTAAATTTATTTTATTTTGAATAAGTTTATTTAAATTCATTTATTACCTAATTTTGAATCTAAGTTTTTATCTTTAAAATTAATCCATGATTTTTTTTCCGAACTTTTATACATCATTTGAATTAGTTTTAGAGTGTTTAAAGTTTCTATCGCACTTAAAGGTTTGTGGGATTTTTTTTTTAAGTCAAAATTTATAATATTTTGAAATACTTTTTTATGTGAAAGCCCATAACCTGTAGGAACATTTTCCGAAAGTTGTCTTGATAATTTAATATCTTTTTTTTTCTCTGAGTTATAATAATTAATATCAATTTTGTTACAACATAACCCATGAAGCTTTGTTTGTTTTTCTTTTTGAAAAACCTCGATAGTTGCTTGAAAATCAGTTGGTCTTAAAGCTGTTGTTAAACTTACCTGGCATACAACTCCATTTTTAAACTTAATTAACCCTAAATGAGTATCTTCTGCTTGAAGTTTATTAGATTTGTTAGAGACACTGCTCACACAGTCAGATGGTTCACCGAAAAAATAACAAAGAAGATCTATATAATGTATTCCCTGTTGAGCAATAACCCCCCCATCATAAAGCCACTTACCATGCCAATCATTATAATAGGATTGTTTTCGACACCACAAGAGTTTTAAATTAACAAAAACTATATTTTTAATATATTCACTATTTATTTTTTTCTTAAGATAATCTACAGAATTATTCATTCTATTTTGATATATAACATAAAATTTTAACTTCTTTTTTTTTGCGACTTTGTTTAGATGTATTAATTGATTGATTTTTAATGTCGGGGGCTTTTCAACA
>QCDD01000025.1 GCA_003281045.1 Pelagibacteraceae bacterium AG-349-L23
AATGATAGAAATGTTCATGATTTGTTAAAAAAATATAAATTTGAGAATACAACTGAATTTGGATGTATTTCCTCATTTAAGTATTTAAATAAAAAGTATTCTTGCCACTATTTAGAGATGGCAGATAGAATTAGTAAATTATCAAAACAATTCAATTTTAATGATATATCTAGTCTTTTTGAAATAGGTGGAGGTTTTGGAGCAAATATTCATTTTCTAATTACAAATTTCCCAAATATAAAAAAAATTTTATATTTAGATGTTGTTCCTAATATTTATGTGGGGACAGAATATTTAAGAAGATTCTACAAAGATAATATAAAAGATTATTTAGATCTTAAAAATTTAGATACAATCTCTTTCTCTAAAAATAATGAATTAGAGATTTTATGTATTCCCCCATGGTTAATTGAAAAAGTAGACGCTAACATAGATCATTTTCATAATGCTGCGAGTTTTGTCGAAATGCCGAAGAAGATAGTCGAGAATTATGTCAAATTTATCCGTAAATTTAAAACAAAAGAAATTTCATTAATTTCTTATGATAGGTTCGACTCAAATACCACTTTTAATCCAGAAGAGTTAAATATCTTTTTTAATAATGAGTTAAAAATTTCATGGAAAAATACTTTAATTGAAGGATATAATAGAAAGCTAATTTATTTAACTTCTAAATAATTTTGATTTTTCGTCTCTTTAAGATTTAAAAAAAAATTAGGTAATATTCCTAGGATCAGGCATTCCAACTTTGTTATATCCAGCATCTACGTAATGAATTTCACCAGTGACACCGTTTGCAAGATCACTTAATAGATATAATGCTGAATTTCCAACATCATGGATATCTACATTTCTTTTAAGGAAAGAATGATCTTCATTCCATTTATATAAGAATTTTGCATCTCCTATAGCTGAAGCTGCTAAAGTTTTTATAGGCCCGGCACTTATAGCATTGACTCTCATACCTTTAGTACCCAGGTCTCTAGCAAGGTATTTTACACTAGCCTCTAATGCTGATTTACAAACACCCATAACATTATAATTTGGAATAGCTTTGGTGGACTCATAAGTTAAAGTCAGCAAACTACCACCTTGTTTCATTACTTTTGATGCTTCTTTTGCGACTTCAGTAAAAGAGAAACATGATATTAACATACTTCTTAAAAAGTTTTCTCTAGAGGTATTTAAATACTCACCTGATAGTTCTGATTTATCTGAAAAGGCAACTGCATGAACCACAAAATCAATTTCACTCCATTTAGTTTTTATATCGTCGAATAATTTTATTATGTCCTGTTTTTTTTCAACATCACAACTAAAAGTTATATTTGAGTTTAATTTTTCTGCTAAAGGAACTACTCTTTTTTTTAAGGCATCTCCTAAATACGTAAATGCTAGTTCGGCCCCTGCTTCAGATAGTTTTTGAGAAATACCCCAGGCAATAGATCTCTCATTCGCGACACCCATTATCAATCCCTTTTTACCTTTCATCAAACTCATAAATTAAACCTTTTCAAAAATTAAAGCAGCATTAGTTCCACCAAAACCAAAACTATTAGACATCACTGTATTTAAAGTGGAATTGGTTTCAGTTTTCGAAACTATTGGAAATTTTTTAGCATCTTCGTCCATTTCAGAAATATTTGCTGATCCAGCAATAAAATTATTTTTCATCATGATTAAGCAATATATAGCCTCATGAACTGATGCAGCACCTAAAGGGTGACCTGATAAAGACTTTGTTGAACTTATTTTTGGAATTTGTTCCCCAAAAGTTTCCTTAATAGCTTTTAGTTCAGTTATGTCACCTACTGGTGTAGAAGTTCCGTGGGTATTAATATAATCAATTTTGTTTTTAGTGGTAGCCATTGCCATTTTCATACATCTGACAGCCCCTTCTCCAGATGGAGCTACCATGTCATATCCATCTGAAGTGGCACCATAACCTGTCAACTCAGCATAAATTTTGGCACCCCTAGCTTTTGCATGTTCATATTCTTCTAATACTAACACACCCGCTCCACCAGCGATTACAAACCCATCTCTAGTTTTGTCATATGCTCTAGATGCTGATTGAGGAGTATCATTATATTTGCATGATAGTGCGGTCATGGCATCAAACATAGCTGTCATAGCCCAATGTATTTCCTCACTTCCACCAGCAAAAACAATATCCTGTTTACCCATTTGAATTAGTTCCATTGAATTACCAATGCAGTGACCACTAGTCGCGCATGCAGAACTCATTGTATAATTAGTTCCTTTGATTTTAAACGGAACTGCTAAAGTAGCAGATGCAGTACTTGCCATGGTTCTTGGAACTATAAAAGGACCCATTAATTTTGGCGTTTTTGCTCTTGTTTTGTCAGCTGCTAAAATCACATTCTCAATTGAAGGGCCTCCAGATCCCATGACTATACCGGTACTAAAATTGCTTACTTCTTTTTCCTCAAGACCAGCATCTTTGATTGCCTCTTTCATCGCAATATAGTTATAGGCTGAGCCTGAACCCATAAATCGAATTGTTTTTCTATCTATATGATCTTCAAGTTTGATGTTTGGTTTACCATGAACGTGACTTTTTAAATTATGCTCTTTATATTCTTCAGCAAATGAAATTCCTGATTTTGAATTTAATAAAGATTGATGAACTTCTTCTTGATTATTACCCAAACAAGAAACTACACCTAGACCAGTTATTACAACTCTTCTCATTATTTAAATAACCCCACTTTTAAATTGTCCGCTGAATAAATTTTTTTTTCATCTGCTAATAATATCCCATTAGCCAAACCAACAGTTGTACCACCAGGAGACATAATTTTTTTCATATCGATTTCATATTTGACTAATTTAACATTTTGTAAAACTTCTCCTGTAAATTTTACAGTACCAACGCCTAAGGCCCTGCCTTTTCCTGGATTTCCGATCCAGCCCAAATAAAATCCTACGAGTTGCCACATAGCATCAAGTCCAAGACATCCTGGCATCACAGGATCTTCTTTGAAATGACAATCAAAAAACCAAAGGTCTTTCTTTATATCTAGTTCAGCTTTTAAAGAGCCTTTTTTAAAAGCACCATCATTGTCATTAATTTCTGTAATTCTATCAAACATTAACATTGGTGGAAGTGGTAATTTTGCATTTCCAGGACCAAAAAGACCTCCGTTTCCGCAACTTATAAGTTCTTCATAAGAATAGGAGTTTTTTTTCATAAATAGATCACCTTAATACTTGATTTTAAACCATTATAATATACATAAAGTTTAGAACTATTATAATTAACAATGTATAAAAATAGCGAATTTGTTAGCAAATTAAGAAATTCTGGTCTTAGACCTACTAAACAAAGACTTAAAATTTGCGAAGTCTTATTTAATAGAGACAAAACATTTCACTTTACCATAAATGATTTAGCAAAAAACATTTCAGAAAATTTTAATGAAAAAATATCTCTAGCTACAATTTATAACACAGTTCATGCTTTTAAAGATAAAGGATATTTAAAAGAGATTACGATAAGTAGCGATAAAAGTTATTTTGATACAAATATTACTAAACATCATCATTTTTATGATGAGGACACAAATTTACTTATAGATTGTAATGATAACGAAATTGGAAAAGTTAATATCAAAAATAATATTACAGGAAAAAAAATTAGTTCTGTGGAAGTTTTAGTAAGAGTTGCGAGTGATACTCAAAATCAGAATTAAAAATCTTTCTTTCTAAATTTATATTATAATCGTTCTAAACTGTTGACATTTAGTTTAGAACTATTATAAATTAATGATTCTAATAACCATGGGGGAAATACAAAAATTATGAGTACTGAAAATTTCAAAAATAAGTCTTTTAAAGCCAATCAAATGAGCAAATGTCCTTTTACTGGTGCAGGAACACCTGCAAAGTTTTCTGCAGGAAGAGGTCAAACAGTAAGAGACTTTTGGCCAAATAGTTTAAATCTTAAAATTCTTAGTCAGCATTCAAATTTATCTAACCCTATGGATAAAAAATTTAATTATGCGAAAGAATTTAAAAAATTAAATTACAAAGCATTAAAAAAAGATTTAAAAAAATTAATGACAGACTCCCAAGAGTGGTGGCCAGCAGATTATGGTCATTATGGTCCATTATTTATTAGATTAGCTTGGCATGCCGCAGGAACTTACAGAACTGGTGATGGTAGAGGTGGAGCAGGAACAGGTAATCAAAGATTTGCGCCACTTAATTCTTGGCCAGATAACGTTAACTTAGATAAAGCTAGATTACTTTTATGGCCTATTAAAAAGAAATATGGAAGAAAAATTTCATGGGCAGATTTATTTATACTTGTTGGAAATGTAGCTTTAGACTCAATGGGTTTTAAAACTTTTGGTTTCGGAGCTGGCAGAACTGATATTTGGGAACCAGAGGATGATATTTATTGGGGCTCAGAAAAAGAAATGTTAGGTGTGGAAAGATATAGTGGAAAGAGAGATTTGGAACAGCCACTAGGAGCTTCACATATGGGTTTAATCTATGTAAATCCGCAAGGTCCTGACGCTAATCCAGATCCAAAACTAGCAGCACATGATATTAGAGAGACATTTGGCAGAATGGCTATGAATGACTATGAGACAGCAGCATTAGTTGCCGGAGGACATACGTTTGGAAAATCTCATGGTGCAGCATCTGAATCATATAAAGGACCGGATCCTGAGGCTTCAAGACTTCAAGATCAGTCAACTGGGTGGAATAGTGGATATAAATCTGGAAAAGGTGTTGATACAATAAGTAGTGGTATTGAGGGCGCTTGGACTCAAAATCCAATTCAATGGGATATGGGTTATTTGGATTGTTTATATGGACATGAGTGGGAACTAACAAAAAGCCCAGCTGGTGCTCATCAATGGACTCCGAAGAAAAATGGGCAAGAGATTAAAATGGTTCCCGATGCACATCAAAAAGGTGTGCTTCATCCACCAATGATGCAAACAACCGACATATCGATGAAAGTTGACCCTAGCTATGGACCTATCACAAAACATTTTCACCAAAATCCAAAAGAATTTCATGATGCTTTTGCGAGAGCATGGTTTAAATTAACTCACAGAGATATGGGGCCAAGAGTTTGCTATCTTGGTAGCGAGGTTCCAAAAGAACAACTAATTTGGCAGGATCCAATTGATAAGCCTAAATATAAACTTAAATCAAAGGATATTAAAGATTTAAAAACCAAAATCTCTAAATCAAAAATATCAATTCCAGATTTAGTTTCTACTGCATGGGCTTCAGCATCTACGTTCAGAGGCTCTGATAAAAGAGGTGGTGCTAATGGTGCTAGAATAATGTTGGAACCACAAAATAATTGGAAAGTGAACAATCCAAAAAAATTATCGACTGTAATTAAAGCTTTAGAAAAAATTAAAAGCAAATTCGATAGTAAAAAGAAAAGTGTTTCAATGGCAGATTTGATTGTACTAGCTGGTGGTGTTGGTATCGAAATGGCTGCAAAAAAAGCTGGCTACAAAGTTCAAGTTCCATTTTCAGCAGGAAGGGGAGATGCAAGGCAAGATCAGACTGATATCAACTCATTTGGTCTTTTAGAACCACAAGCAGATGGTTTTAGAAACTACTTAAATGGTGGAGCTTCAAATGTTTCTGCAGAAGAAAAACTTGTTGATAAGGCTCAATTGATGGGTTTAACAGCTCCAGAAATGACTGCACTTTTGGGTGGTATGAGAGTGTTAAACACAAATTTTGATGGCTCAAAACATGGTGTTTTTACTAACAGACCTGGTTCTCTTACTAACGATTATTTCATAAATCTTTTAGACATGAATACGACTTGGAAAGAGGAGGATAAATCTGAACAAACATTTATTGGTAAAGATAGAAAAACTCAAAAAACGAAATGGAAGGCGACAAGAGTTGATTTAATTTTTGGTTCAAATTCTCAACTAAGAGCTCTAGCAGAAGTTTATGCATGTGAAGATTCAGGTGATAAATTTGTTAAAGATTTTATCGCGGCATGGGTAAAAGTTATGAATTCTGATCGATTTGATTTGAAATTAAACTAATTCTATAAAACAGGAAAAAAAATATGGGAACAGCAAATTTTGATGACTTCTACGAAGTTCCTAATCTCAATTTTGATATATCAAAGTTAAGAAATGATTTGGATAAAGTTTTAAAAGCTAAAAAATTCAATTCTCCTGGGGTTACCCACTTTGGTGCAATACCATTAAACCAAATTCCAAACGATACAAGTTCTATTGAGGGAAATAATATAAGAGGAAAATATTGGACAATTGCTGATGAAACTGGAAAAGAAGTTTCTCGAGATGTTGATATAGATGAGTCAAAATATACTCAATTGGTTCCTGAATTTGAAAATACTTATTTTAAAGAAGTTTACGACACTTTAAGTAAAAGATTTAAACTAGGTAGAGTTAGATTACTATTAAAAGAGCCAAGATCGACATTAAGCTGGCATAAAGATCCTGAATGTAGACTGCATGTACCAATTATAACTAATAAGGGCTGTTCAATGGTAATTGAAAATGTAGCAAAACATCTTCCAGCTGATGGTAAGGTATGGATAACAAATAACACGAAATATCATAATTTTTTTAATGGTGGGGAACAGGCTAGAGTGCACCTAGTTGCTTGTGTGCTTGATAGTCCGTTTAAAAAATAATGGAATTAACAACCGGCATATTCAAAGCTGCTGGACAGATTTACACAAATAATAGAGGTTCAATTTTAAGAACCATTATTTATACAATTGGTCATTTTGCTATAGCCATAACTGTTTTAATGTTTGTTGCTGATGTCAGCTTTATGATAGCACTAACAGACGCAATAGTTGAACCAATAGCTAATTCTATATGGTATTTTATTTTAGATAAGTGGTGGGCGAGTAAATCAAAAAACTCTTAATCTAATACACCCCAAATATTGTCTGTCTTTATCCAACCTTCAAAATCATCCGTATTTATTTTGCACCAAATTCCATTGCATTTTTGAACTATTAGAACCCTTCCACTTTTAATTTTAGCCAATGGTTTAGAAAAATTTGTCGGATTTTCGAATAAAATTTTGTCTTTTGTGGGAATTATTGAATTTATTTTTTTTAATTGAGACCAATGTATCCATCCGCTGTTGTTTTTAAAATCAATTATTCTTCGCCAGTTCTCTTTTTTATCAATTTGCTTTAGAGGCAAATTCACTTTTTTATAAATAAACTTTATAGGAGATTCAAAACTCGGTCCATACCTTACATTCACTTTACTTTTCTTTAAAGACAAGAAAGTTTCTTGAGCATAACTTAATGAGGTAAAAGATAATAAAAATAAAGTTATAAGAAAAAGTTTAAATTTTTTTTTTAACATCTTTCAACTTTTTAAATTTAATTTTTCTAAAATTCAGATTTAATAGGTCTATAACCAAAACTTGACCATTCAAATTTTTACCGATAGATAAAATTTTTTTTAAAATTTCATTCGCTTGCATAATTCCTATTATACCAGCTACTGTCCCCAAGATGCCTTCATATTCACAATTTAATATATCGTCTGAAATCTCATATTCTTGATAAAAAGATCTTATACAAGGTGTTTTTTTATTTTTAAAATCAAAACTAAAAATATGACCATCAAATTTACTTATTGCTCCAGTTACAAGAAATTTTTTATATTTTCTTGAAACATCATTAATAAAAAACTTTGTTTCAAAATTATCTGATCCATCAATTATGTAGTCATAATTTTTTATAATTCTTTGATAATTTTTAATATTTAATCTCATTTTATACGCGTTTACTTTTATTTTTGAGTTTATCTTTTTTAATTTTTTTTGAGCAGACTTTATTTTGGATTTTTTTAAGTCTTCGATGCTGTAAAGACTTTGTCTGTGAATATTTGATAAATTAACAATATCAGGGTCAACAATGCCTAAAACACCTACGCCTGCTCTTGCTAAAAACTCAGCCGCAGGACAACCTAAACCCCCCATTCCAATAATTAAAACTTTAGCTCCAATAATTTTTTTTTGACCTAAGCTTCCAATATTTTTTAAAACTATTTGTCTTGAAAATCTCTCTATTTGATTTTTATCTAAATTGATATTCATTTACCTGTTGAACCAAATCCACCTTTACCTCTAATAGACTTAGGTAAATCATTTTTTTCTTCTAATTCCATCTTGACCACAGGTGCTAGGATCATTTGAGCAATTCTATCACCATTATTAATTGAAAAATTTTCATTACCATGATTATAGATGATAACCTTTATTTCTCCTCTATAATCACTATCAATTGTTCCTGGAGTGTTTAATACACTAATATTATTTTTGGCTGCTAAACCTGATCTTGGTCTTATTTGAATCTCGTAATCTTCTGGGAAAGCAACAGATAATCCTGTGGGAATTAAAACAGATGTTTTAGGTTCTAGATTAATGGGTTCTTTTATAAATGCGACTAAGTCTACACCTGATGCGCCACTGGTTTTATATTCGGGTAATTGTACAGCTGGGTCAAGTTTTTTGATTAGAACTTTAACCATTAATTTATTTGAGCAACTATTCTATCTACAATTTCCTCTGAAATCTCTGACTTCTTTTTTAATGAAAGTTTCTCCTTTTTCATTTTTTCATTTTTATAGAAAATTGTAACTTCATTATTTTCATTATCAAAACCACTTTCATCTTTTGAGATATCGTTAGCTATTATCCAGTCGCAATTTTTATCTTTTAATTTTTGCACAGCATTTTTCTCTAAACTTGTTGTTTCAGCAGCAAAACCTATAACCATTTTTGGTCTCATAGAGTTATGATTAGAAACATAGTTCAAAATATCGATATTCCTTTCCAAGT
>QCDD01000026.1 GCA_003281045.1 Pelagibacteraceae bacterium AG-349-L23
TTTAATTTGATTAAAAAATATTTTTATAAAAAAACTAAAATTAGATGCTATGAAATTAAAAATCTTAATTTGAGTTCATTAATTAAAATCAAAGTTAATTATAAACAGGCTGGTTCAGATCGTTTAGCTAATGCAATTAGTCTACAAAATGGTAAAGATAATTTTATAATTTTAGATTTTGGTACTGCCACCACATTTGATGTAGTTGAAAAAAAATATTATAGAGGTGGCATAATAGCCCCTGGAGTTAAAATATCGCTTGATACTTTGTCTGACAAAGCCTCATTGATACCCCAAATAGATTTAAAGAAGATAAGAAATATAGTTGGCAACAATACAATTTCGGCAGTCCGTTCAGGTTTTTTTTGGGGCTATATAGGACTAATTGACAATATTATTAATTTGATTAAGAAAGAAACTAGAAAATCTTTCAAACTTGTAATTACTGGTGGTCACTCTGATTTGTTTAGAAAATCTTTAAAGACTCGTGTAATACAAAATAAAGATATCACAATTAAAGGATTAATTAAAATTACTAAGTTAATTAAATAAATGAAAAAAGAATTATTATTTTGTCCACTAGGAGGTTCAGGTGAAATTGGAATGAACATGAATCTTTTTGGCTATGGTGAGCCTGGAAATCATAAATGGATAATGGTAGATATTGGAGTAACTTTTGCTGATGATACAATACCAGGCATTGATTTAATATATCCAGATCCTGGATTTATTGTTGAAAGAAAAGATAATTTATTAGGAATAATATTAACACACGCACACGAAGATCATATTGGAGCAATCGCTCACTTATGGCCAAAATTAAAATGTAAGATTTTCGCAACTCCGTTTACCGCTGTATTAATTAAGGAAAAATTCAAAGAAAAACACATCGATATAACAAAAGATTTACAGATAGTCGAGTTAAATGGAAATGTGCTATTGGAAGATTTTGAAATTGAGTACATTACTTTAACCCATTCTATTTTAGAACCCAATGGATTAAGAATTAAAACTCCCGCAGGTGTGGTTTTACATACTGGTGACTGGAAAGTCGACCCAAATCCCCTAATAGGTGACGAAATAAATGCGAAAAGATTAAAAGAAATAGGTGATGAAGGTGTATTGGCGATGATTTGTGACTCTACAAATGTTTTTAGTGCTGGCAGATCAGGCTCAGAGTTAGATGTAAGAAAAAATTTATTGAATATAATGGGTCGATTAAAAAAAAGAATTATTGTGACATCGTTTGCTTCAAATGTTGCTAGAATGGAGACAGCCTTTTATTGTGCTGAACAAACTGGAAGACAAATTTCACTAGTTGGAAGATCTATGCATAGAATTTATAAGGCAGCAAGACAATGTGGATATTTACAAAATACCATTGATCCAATTGATCCAAGAGAAGCTAAAAATTTTGCTAGAGAAAAAATAGTTTATTTGTGCACAGGAAGCCAAGGTGAACCAATGGGTGCAATGATGAGGATATCAAATTACACACATCCTGATGTTTTTATTGAAAAAGGTGATGCAGTAATCTTCTCATCAAAGATAATTCCAGGAAATGAGAAAAAGCTCTATAAATTACATAATCAGTTAGTCAAAGATGGAATTGAGGTTATCTCAGAAGAAACAGAATTTATACACGTCTCTGGACATCCAAACCGCGAGGATCTTAAAGATATGTATCAATGGGTTAAACCAAAATGTGTAATCCCTGTTCATGGAGAGCACAGACACATGATAGAACACATAAATTTTGCGAAAGAAATGCAAGTACCTCATCCGGTTCAAGTTGAAAATGGTGATATAGTCAAGCTATACCCCGGTGAGGCACCAGAGGTATATGATAAAGCACCCAGCGGAAGATTGTACTTAGATGGAAATGTGAGTGTAGAAGAGGACTCTCAATCAATTAAAGATAGAAAAAATTTAAGTAGCAATGGATATTTGGAAGTCACTATATTAATAACACCTAAAGGAAATATCCATAATAACCCTGTTACAACATTTAGAGGTTTACCCATTTATGAAAAAGATGAATTTCTCTATGGGTTGGAAGACGAAATTGAAAAAACAACAAGATCCTTTAAACTTGGGAGCAAACAGCAAGAAAGTAATTTAATAGATGCTCTTAAAATTGCTTGCAGAAAATTTACAAAAGAAAAAACAGGAAAAAGACCATATACTAATATTAATTTAGTAAGGATTTAATGAGTCCAACTGGCTTAGCTATAATCTACATTATTATCTGGTGGATTGTTTTTTTTGCAATTTTACCAATAGATGTTGAAAGAAAAAAAATAGTCAAAGTAAATGGTGAAGATCCGGGTTCACCAGAAAATCCTAAAATGTTAAAAAAATTCCTTTATTGTACTGGAATAACAACAATTATATTCATAGCCATTTATTTATTAATGAAATTTGAATATTTAAATTTAAGAAATATAATCATTTAACATGCATATTTCTAAATCTTTTATTCCTATTTTAAAAAATAACCCCTCAGAAGCAAAAATAAAGTCTCACCAGCTTATGTTGAGAGTTGGAATGATAAAACAATCTTCAGCAGGCATATACTCTTGGTTGCCCCTTGGTTTTAAAGTAATGAAAAAAATTGAAAGAATTGTCAGAGAAGAGCAAAACAAAATAGGTGCACAAGAAATACTAATGCCCACAATACAATCCAGCGAGATTTGGAAAGAGAGTGGACGTTATGAGGATTATGGTGAGGAAATGTTACGAATTAAAGATCGTCAAGATCGAGAAATGCTTTACGGACCAACAAACGAGGAATTAGTAACTGATATTTTTAGATCTTCCCTAAAATCATATAAATCATTACCTCAACTTCTTTATCATATTCAATGGAAATTTAGAGATGAAATCAGACCAAGATTTGGAATTATGCGATGTCGGGAATTCTACATGAAGGATGCATATTCTTTTGATGTTACAGATGAAGATGCATTATTTTCTTATAATAAATTTTTCTTATCTTATTTAAAAACTTTTAAAAGATTAGATCTTACAGCAATTCCAATGGCAGCCGATACAGGACCAATTGGTGGAAATCTTTCTCATGAATTTATTATCCTAGCAGAAACTGGAGAGAGTAAAATTTATGCAGACAAAAGAATATTTGACTTGAATTTTGAAGGAACAAAACTTGATGTTAAATCCCTACTTGAATTGAGAAATCAATATGAAAAATTTTACTCAGTTACTGATGATAAATTTAAAGAAGATGAGTTTAATGAAAAAGTTTCAGAGAAAAATAGATTGAAAACGAAAGGTATAGAGGTTGGTCATATTTTTTATTTTGGAGACAAATATTCCAAACCAATGGAAGCAGCAGTCGATTTACCTGGGGGTAAAAAAGACTATGTAAAAATGGGTTCTTATGGAATAGGAGTTTCAAGATTAGTAGGAGCAATTATAGAAGCAAAATATGATGAAAAAAATGAAATCATGAAATGGCCAATTTCTGTTGCACCATATGATATTGCAATAATTCCTATGATTAATAAAAATAATACATCTGCACTCGATAAAGCAAACAAAATAAGTCTTGAGTTAAATCAAAATAATATCGATGCGATTATTGATGATACTGATGAGAACTTATCCTCAAAAATAAAAAAAATGAATTTAATTGGAGCTCCATATCAAATAATCATTGGAAAACAAACTGAAGGTGATTTATTTGAATTTAAAGAAATAAACAAAGAAACTCAAAAAATTAATTTAAAAGAAATTATTAAGATTATTAATAAACAAAAAGCTCACAATTGATTTCAACTTTAGAAAAAGAAATTACATTTAGATTTTTAAAAGCTAGAAAAAAAGATGGCTTTTTAAATGTTATATCTATCTTTTCATTTATCGGAATAAGCCTAGGTGTTGCAGTCCTAATTATTGTGATGTCAGTAATGAATGGATTTAGATCTGAATTAATAAATAAGATAGTTGGTTTTAATGCTCATATAACTGTTGATACTTATGAAAATCAAATTCAAATTGATAAAATAAAGAATACTAATCTCAATCTTATCGCGAGTGAAATGATATTAAGTAACTCAGGAGAAGCAATAATTATTAAAAAAGACACCTCTAAAGGTATTGTTTTGAGAGGTTATTCAAGAAAAGATTTTCCTAAACTTAAGATAATAAAAGATAAAACATTTGTAGGGAATAAAAGCAATTTAACAGGTAACTATATTTCTTTAGGGAAAGAGTTAAGTTTAACATTGAATCTTAAGCTTGGAGATGATGTATCAATAATGTCATCATCAGGTGTAGATACAATTATTGGCAGTATTCCAAAGAAAAAATCTTTTACTATTGTTTCATTGTTTGAAAGTGGCTTAGCAGATTTCGATAATAATGTAGCATTTATTAATATTGATACCCTTGATGAATTTATGAATCTCTCAAAAGATGATAGAAAATTAGAAGTTTATTTAAAGGATCCTCAAAATATTGAAAATCAAAAAGAGATTGTTCAAAAAATATTTCCAAATGATTTTGTGTATAGTTGGGCTGATACTAATAGCTCTTTATTCTCAGCTTTAAAAGTAGAACGAAATGTAATGTTTATCATATTATCTCTTATAATTATTGTTGCTGCTTTTAATATTATTTCAGGCTTGACGATATTGGTAAAAAATAAAACTAGAGATATTGCTATTTTAAAATCTATTGGTGTATTAAATAAATCTATTATAAAGATATTTTTTTTAGTTGGGGTAATAATAGGTACATCTGCTACATTGTTTGGAATAATATTAGGGGTTACATTTTCTATGTATGTAGAAAATGTTAGAAAATTTCTTAGTGATGTTTTTAATATAAGTTTATTTCCTGAAGAAATATATTTTTTAAGTACAATGCCGTCTGAAATAAACCCGTCTTCTATTTTTATTATTTCATTGTGTTCAATTTTTATAACAATAATTGTATCCATATTTCCAGCTATGAAGGCGGCCAAACTAGATCCAATAAAAGCATTAAAATATGAGTGATTTAATTCAGCTATCAAAAATTAATAAAAGCTTTTTAAGTTTGAAAAGGATAAATGTTTTAAAAAAAATTTCATATAAATTTAAGTCTGGAAAAATTTATTCTCTAATGGGACCATCAGGCTCAGGTAAATCAACTTTATTAAATTTATTGTCCTTAATAGATCGACCTAGCTCAGGATCTATAATTATTGATAATAAAAAGATTGATCCAAACAATTCTCAAAAAAATGATCTATTAAGAGCTAATAAAATCGGGATAATCTATCAACAAGATAATCTTCTGTCTGATTTTACAGCAATAGAAAACTTAACCTTAGCTAGTTTAGCAAGTGGTAAAAATAAAGAGGACGCTTCAAATTTATCAAAAACAATGCTCAAAAAAGTTGGTCTAACAAAAAGATTGAATCACTACCCCTCACAATTATCTGGGGGTGAAAAACAAAGGGTATCGATTGCAAGAGCTTTGATAAACAATCCACAAATTATTCTCGCAGATGAGCCAACTGGAAGTTTAGATATTGAAACTGCAAAAGGAATTTTTGAGCTTTTAAAAAAACAGATAAAGCCTGATAGAATAATAATATTTGCAACTCATAATAGATTTTTTGCTAATAAGTCGGATTGCTTATTGGAAATAGTTGATGGTAATATAAAAACTATTAATGGCTGAGTCTCAAATTCAAAACTTTAATCATTTAAAAATACACTCTCAATTTTCAATATGTGAAGGAGCAATAAAAATTGATGACTTAAAAGAAATTTCTAAAGAAAAAAAAATTAGATCTCTAGCTTTGTGTGATACATCGAATTTATGTGGTGCCCTAGAATTTGCCGAAAAAATATCTAAAGTTGGAACCCAACCAATTATTGGTACTCAGATCAATTTTAAATTAGATGATACTATTGGTTTATTGCCATTATTCGCATTGAATGAAATTGGATATAAAAGAATAATTGAATTATCTTCATTATCATATCTTAATAACGATGGAACCTTGGATCCGCATTTAAATTTTGAGGAATTGTTAAAGAATGATGAGGGGGTTGCCATTTTTTCAGGAACAATAAATGGGTTAGTCGGTCAATTATTCAATAAAGGAAAATTTTTAGAAATTGAAAAATTATACTCTAAACTCAAACAAAAATATGGTGATAAATTTTATATAGAAATTCAACGTCATGGAGATCAAAATGAAATTTCATTTGAAAAGTTTAATCTATCGCAGTCATTAAATTTAGAAATATCAATAATAGCCACTAATGAAGTTTTTTACTCAAACAAAGATATGTATGAGGCCCATGATGCATTAATTTGTATTAAAAATAAAACTTACGTAAATGAGAAAAATAGGATTAAATACTCAAATCAACACTATCTAAAAGATAATTCTGAGATGTCAGAATTATTTTCTGATTTACCTGAAGCGTTAGAAAATAATTATAATTTCCCGTATCGTTGTAACTTTCGACCACATTTTTCAAAACCCATATTACCTGACATTAGTTCAGATAAAGGTGGAAATGCCGATGAGATATTAAAAAGAAATTCTTTAGATGGATTAAAAGAAAAATTTAAAAACATTTTTAATATAAAGGGTGAGGATCTTTCAAAAAATGAAAAATTTTTACTTTACAAAGATAGATTAGATCATGAACTAGATATTATTATACAAATGAAATATTCCAGTTATTTCTTGATTGTTTCTGATTATATCATATGGGCAAAAAAAAATGATATACCAGTAGGTCCCGGAAGGGGATCTGGTGCGGGTTCTTTAGTAGCATGGTGTCTTTTAATTACAGATGTTGACCCAATAAAATTTAATCTTATTTTTGAAAGATTTTTAAATCCTGATCGTATTTCAATGCCAGATTTTGATATAGATTTTTGTGAGGAGAAAAGAGACCTAGTTTTTGAATATTTGACTGAAAAGTATAAGGATAGTGTTGCTCATATAATTACTTTTGGAAAATTAAAAGCCAGAATGGTTATTAGAGATGTTGGAAGAGTATTAGGGTTATCCTATGGTTTTGTTGATAGTATATCCAAAATGATCCCTTTTGATCCATCAAGACCTCAAAACTTAACGGAATGTATTGCAGGAGAACCAAGACTTCAAAAATTAATTAAAGATGATCCAAGAGTTAAAAAACTTACAGAACTCTCTTTAAAACTAGAGGGATTGAATAGAAATGTTGCAACTCATGCAGCAGGTGTTGTAATAGCTGATAGAAAATTACAGGAAGTTGTTCCTTTATATAAAGATGCATCAACAGATCTATTACTTCCCTCAACTCAATTCGATATGTATTCAGCTGAGGATGCTGGGTTAATTAAATTTGATTTTTTAGGATTAAAAACATTAACAGTAATTAATAACACTCAAAAATTAATAAAAAAAAAAGAAAAAAATTTTAATATCGAGGATATTAATTACGAAGATAAAAAAGTTTTTGAAATGTTATCTTCAGGTAATACAGTTGGCTTATTTCAAATTGAAAGTTCTGGAATGAGAGAAGCGTTAACTCAAATGAAGCCAAATCATATTGAGGATATTATTGCATTAGTTGCTTTATATAGACCGGGTCCTATGAGCAATATACCAACTTATAATGATTGTAAGCATGGCAAACAAGA
>QCDD01000027.1 GCA_003281045.1 Pelagibacteraceae bacterium AG-349-L23
CAGTATTAACAAATACCTGTGTTTTATGTTTCAATCTTCTAAATGAAGCACTATGAATAATACGATCTCTATCTCTTTGATAAGGTGATCTATATTTTGACAAAGATTCCTTAAATATCCTACCTTTACTTTTAAATTGACCTATCTTTGAGTATTTTTTCATCCTTTAAAATAAAATATTAAGTATTATATTACTAATACCAGTGATCAATTATGATTAAAGAAATTAAATTTACTGATAAAGCACTAAAACAGATCAATGTTTTGCTGTCTAAAAAAGATAAAGGGTCTTTTTTTAGAATCGCTATTAAAGGTGGTGGTTGTTCAGGATTTCAATACGAATTCACTTTTGATAAAGAAAAATCAAAAGATGATTTAAACTTTGAAAATATTTTAATTGATAAAACTTCAGCAGATTTATTAAAAGGCTCTGAAGTTGATTATGTTTCAGAATTAATTGGTGAACAATTTAAGATAACAAATCCACAAACTAAGTCATCTTGTGGTTGTGGTGTTTCTTTTTCTCTTTAATGATTATTTCTTCATGGAATGTAAATTCTGTGAGAGCTCGTATAGATAATATCAAAAGTTATCTCTTAAAATATAAACCAGATATCCTAATGATGCAGGAAATCAAAACAGAGGATGTAAACTTTCCCTATGATGATTTTTCAGCAATGGATTATGAAAGTCACGTATTCGGCCAAAAAAGTTATAATGGGGTTGCTATTATATCTAAAGGTAAATTGAAAAATATTAAAACTGACTTAATTAAAGATAAATTAAAGCAATCAAGAATAATTTCAGCTGAACTGGAGTATAAAAAGAAAAATATTCAATTAATAAACATTTATACACCTAATGGAAATCCTGTAGATACGGATAAATATAAATACAAGAAACAATGGTTGGATGATTTAATTAAACAATTAAAGAATTTAAGTAAAAAAAATTCAAATATTATTCTTGCTGGAGATTTTAACATTATTCCAGCGCCTGAAGATGTTTATAATCCAAAAAGTTTTGAGGATGATGCTCTGTTTAGATTAGAAATAAGAAAAAAATTAAGAGAAATGATCAACCTTGGTTTTAGTGATGTCTATAGACATTTTAATGGAACTAAGGAAGGTTATACATTTTGGGACTACATGAGAGGTGCTTGGCAAAAAAATAATGGGATGCGAATTGATCACTTCTTAGTTTCAAATTCTTTGATTGATCAAATTAAAGGTATAAATATTAATAAAGATCCAAGAGGTCGCGAAAAACCTTCAGATCATACACCGATTGAAATTACTTTAGCTTAGAGATTTTATTTTATTTACCAAGTCTTCATTAATATTTCGAGGGCCTTTATCTAATCTATTTTTGTGTCTTCTTTCACCTGGAAGTCTAACTCCATCAAAAGATTTCATTTTATCAAAAAATTCATCTGCATGTTTTTGCCAATTTGTTCCTGAGGTTTTGTCAGGTGAAATTGCAATGATAAATTCTCCCCCACTTGGTGGTCCGCCATCATTATTATCTTTAGCCGCTGTTTCAAAACTAAAATTATCACCAACCAAAGCACCAGCCATTAACTCAACCATCATTGCTATTGCTGAACCCTTATAGCCACCAAAAGGAAGTAATACACCACCATCTGCAATTGCACCTGGGTCAGTAGTCTCCTTACCATCTTTAGTTAAACCAGTTCCAAGTGGAACTTTGTGCCCTTCTCTTTTTGCAACTTGAACTTCTCCCATTGCCATTGATGCTGTGGCCATATCATAAACAACTGGAGTTTTGCCAGGTCGTGGCCAAGCGAATGAAATTGGATTTGTTCCAAACAATGGTTTTATTGCACCAGCAGGTGCTACAGCAGGTTTGTAAGATGTGCAAGCAAAGGCAACCAAACCTTCCTCTGCTAACTTTTCTGTTTCAGGCCACATCGCTGCCATGTGATGAGAATTATTTATTGCTAGCACTGCTACACCATTTTCTTTTGCAGCTTTAGCTAATTCAGGTAATCCTTTATTTAAAACTACTGGAGCTAAACAATTATTGCCTTGAACTTTTATAACTGATGAAGAAATTTTTTTAATTTCAGGCTTTCCTTTACCATTAATTTTTCCACTTTTTAAACCACTTACATATGCAGGTAATCTGAACAAACCATGAGATAAAGATCCATCCCTTTCAGCATTTCTAATTAGGTCAGACAGAATTGAAGCTGTTTCATCATCACAACCATTAGCTAATAAAGTTTTTTTGGCTAAATCGAAAATTTCATCTAATGTCAGGGAAACTGTACTCATCCCATTATTAGATATTATTTATAACTAAATATCAATTTCTAATTAACAACCTTTGAAAGATTTTGACATATTGCCAATTAAATCAAAATATAAATCCTTACCTGGATCAAGTGTAGCTCCTAATGGATCGATTACACCTGTTGCAACATTAGTATCTTTTGCTACAGCTTTAATAATATCAGGATTAAATTGAGGTTCTGAAAATATACAGCTTACTTTATCATGCTCAATTACTTCTCTAATTTCAGCTAATTGTTCAGCACCAGGTAATACATCTGTATTTACTGTAAATGCTCCAAGAATATTTATGCCAAATCTTTTTTCAAAGTATTGATATGCATCATGAAAAACAATTGATTTAAAATCCTTATTTAATTCAGATTTAACCTTCTTAGTTAATTTATCTAAATCATTATGTGCTCTCTTTAAATTTGCTTTGTACTTTGCTTCATTTTTTTGATCATTTTCAATTAAATGCTCTGCCATTTCACTTAATATTACTTTTGCATTCATTGGATCTAACCAAATATGTGGATCAAATTCGCCATGTGCGTGTCCCTCATGTCCGTGACCATGATCATCATGATCGTCGTCTTTTTCTTTATGACCCTCTTTATCATGATCATGTTCATCATGACCATGTTCTTTCTCTTTTTTGTCATGATCGTGATCATCGTGATCGTCTTCTTTTTTAGCATGGTCATCATGATCATCTTCTTTGTGACCATGGTCATGTTCTTCAAAAATATTTCTTTCTCTAAATTTAAGTTTGGTTAAACCTTTAATTTCCATTAATTCAATTTTTTCAGCTTTTTTTGCAATAGTTTTTAATGGTTTTTCTAAAAAACTTTCTATGTCTTCACCTACCCAAAATATAATATCTGCATTTTGAATCATTTTTGCATGTGATGGTTTAAGAGCAAATCCATGTGGTGAAGCATAACCATCAACAATTAAATCTGGTTTACCAACACCATCCATTAGATAACTTGCTAGAGAATGGATTGGTTTTATTGTTGCCACTACTTTAATTTCAGCATTTACTGGCACAAAAATTGTTAAGAATGATAATATTGATAGGATTAATGGTAATTTCTTTATGTTTTTCATATGTTGTATATTTAAATTGTTATAATATAACACTATGTAATAATATAACACTTATTAGTCAAGAAATAAAATGAGCACTGATCAAAATATATTGGTAAAATTAAATGATGCTGGTTTACAGTTGAACAACAAATGGTTAGTCAAAGGAGTCTCACTACAAGTTGAGAAAGGTAAAATAGTTACTCTTATAGGTCCAAATGGATCAGGAAAAAGCACAACAGCTAAAATTGCTTTAGGTATTTACAAAAAAATTGATGGTTCAGTTGAAAAATATACCCATAAAGTTGGATATGTCCCGCAGAAAATCTCAATTGATTGGACGTTACCGCTAAGAGTAAATGATTTCATGGTATTAACTGAAAGTCTTAATAAAGAGACAATTGATGAAGCTTTGTCTTTAACTGGTGTCATTCATCTTAAAGATAAAAATTTAGGAGATTTATCTGGTGGTGAGTTTCAAAGAGTTTTACTTGCAAGAGCTATATCAAAAAAACCAGAGCTATTAGTGCTAGATGAACCAGTACAGGGAGTAGATTTTACTGGTGAAATTGCTTTATACGAACTAATTAAGAAAATTTCTGATGAATTAAGTTGTGGTATCTTATTGATTTCTCATGATCTACACACTGTAATGACAGCTACTGACCATGTAGTTTGTTTAAATGGTCACGTATGTTGTTCGGGATCACCAATGGATGTTGCGAAAAACAATGAGTATAAAGCTTTATTTGGTGAACAAGCTTCTCAAATATTGTCAAGATATGAACATAAGCACGACCATGTTCATACAGATGAGGGTGAAATTAAAAAAAATTAGATGTTTGATGATTTTTTTATAAGAGCTTTGGTAGCTGGAATTGGTGTCGCTTTTGTAACAGGACCACTTGGTTGTTTTGTTATATGGAGAAGATTATCTTATTTTGGTGACACCTTAGCTCACTCTGCTCTATTGGGAGTGACATTAGCGTTTACTATGGAGTTTAATATTGCACTATCGGTGTTTATCATTTCATCTCTGATAGCACTTATTCTAATTCAACTTCAAAAAAAAACCAATTTACCAGGTGATGCTTTGTTGGGTCTTCTAGCTCATTCATCTCTGGCAGTTGGACTTGTTGTTATAGGTTTTTTGACCTTTATCAGGTTTGATATTATGGGATTATTATTTGGAGATATCTTAGCGGTTTCAGTTGATGATTTGTTAATCATATGGATTGGAGGAGCATTAATCTTATTAACTCTAAAATTTATTTGGAAACCTTTATTCGCCTCAACAGTAAATTATGAACTAGCAGAAGCAGAAGGCTTAAATCCAGACAGAGCTAAGGCAATCTTTACTATTTTAATGGCTGCAATCATTGCTATTTCAATTAAAATGGTTGGATTATTATTAATCACTGGGATGTTAATTATTCCTGCAGCAATGGCTAGAAATTTGTCATCAAGTCCACAGAGTATGGTTATCTATTCAATTGTAGGAGGCTTGTTATCTGTAATTATAGGATTGTTCACATCTTTAGAGTTTAATACATCTTCAGGTCCATCAATTATAACAGCAGCTTTATTATTATTCATACTTTCATTATTTAAGATAAAACAATCTATTAAATTGAAAAATTAGCGAGGAATCAGTAAAATGAAATCAATGCATAAAGAAGATACTCTCACAAAAAATCAGCAAATTATTTTTGATTTAATTGATAAATCTCCTGAACCAATGAAAGCTTATTCAATACTACATGATGTTCAAAAAAAAGGTATTAAAGCTCCGTTACAAGTTTATAGAGCGCTGGATAAGTTAGTAGAAATAGGAAAAATTCATAAAATTGAAAGTCGAAATGCCTTTATTGCCTGTCATAATTCAAGTTGCCAGGTATCAAAAGCTACTGCATTTTCAATCTGTGAGATCTGTGAAAAAGTAACAGAAATAAGTAGTGCAAGCCTTTCTAAATACTTAACTAATTTCAAAGACAAAGATGGTATGAAATATAGTAAATACAATCTTGAGTTTTTTGGATTATGTAAAAAATGTAGATAAGTTATTATCTAAAATCTAAATAAAATAAGCTGAAAGGAAAACGTATGTTTATTAAAAAATATCTTAAATGGATAAGTACATTTCTAGTTTTAGTTGGTATTCTATTAACAAACCTAAATATATATCCTTTAAATATTTATTTTCATGGATTAGGGGTTGTTGGATGGACTATCGCTGGATTTATTAGTAAAGATAAAGCAATACTAACTAACTTTGGATTACAAATACCATTATTTTTAATAGGAATTTATAAAATTATTATCTAGTGAAAAATACTAACAAAATATTTCTAGGTGAATTTATCGGAAGTAGCTTTTTAGTAATGGTTATTGTTGGATCTGGAATAATGGCTGAAAACCTTACAAATGATAATGCTTTAAGATTAACAGCCAATACACTTGCAACTGGAGCTGGTCTATTCGTTTTAATAACTGCTTTTGCAACTATTTCAGGTGCACATTTCAATCCTTTTGTAAGTTTAGCGATGTTTTTAAGAAAAAAAATCAATGGAAACCTTCTGATCATATATATTCCTGCCCAAATACTTGGTTGTTTGCTAGGTGTTATGTTGGCTAATGTTTTTTTTGAACACAATATTCTTGAGTTATCAACAAAAAATAGGGATGGCTTTCATATTTTCTTATCTGAAATAATTGCTACTTTTGGTTTAATTTTTATTATTTTTGCTACTCTAAAAGATGGCAAAATAACAATAGCTGCAAGTGTAGCTACATATATTATGGCCGGTTATTGGTTCACATCATCAACATCTTTTGCAAATCCAGCTGTTGCTATAGCAAGAACTTTTACTGATTCTTTTACGGGAATTAATTATTTGAATACGCCTGTATATATTTTAGCTGAATTTTTGGGAGCTCTAATAGCTGTATATTTTATTAAGAAACTAATTAAATAAAACAACTTTATTTAGAAATAAAAAACATTTTAAAGTAGACACCAGTATTTAATAGTATAATAGTCGATGAATCCTCACCCTAATTCTAAAACTAGTTTATTCTTTAATAGAATTTTTTTTATTCTCACATAAAACAAATCTTAAGTCATGAATCGATAGGAACCGAAAACAATAATATAAAGGAGAAAAAAATGGATATGACTTTAGTTTACACGGTTATAGGCTTTGGCCTTGCCGGTTATAGCGTAATCGCTAACGACTCAATTCAAACACTAGGTACATTTATAGCTTCAAAAAAGAAGTGGTTTAAATGGTATACACTTGCAGGATCTGCATCAGCTGTAATGATTATTGCGTTAGCATGGGGATGGTATTCGTATGATGGTGATATTTCTTATGGAAGATTAACTAGAATACCTTATCAAGAAATTCAATGGTATCACGCAGTAGCGCCTGCAATACTATTATTATTAACAAGAATTGGAATACCGGTATCTACTACTTTCTTAGTTCTTTCAGCATTTGCTTCAACAGTTGTGCTTGAAAAAATGCTTATGAAAAGTGTCGTTGGCTATGGTTTAGCAGCAATGGTTGCTTACATCGCCTGGATAGCTGTTTCTAAATTTATTAATGAAAAATTTGATGAAGTAGACGAAAAATGGGTAGGCTTCTGGAGAAATAGTGTTTGGATTTCTTCTGGTTGGTTATGGTGGGTTTGGTTGTCTCACGACGTGGCTAATATAGCTGTGTATCTACCTAGACAATTAGATTTAACATTGCTTTTAATAGTAATGGGTTACTTTACAGCACTATTATTCTATATTTTTTACATTCAAGGTGGACCAATTCAAAAAGTTGTTCTTGAAAAAACAGGAACAAGGTACGCAAGATCAGCAACAATTATTAATGTAATTTATGCTGGTGTCTTATTCTACTTTAAAGAACTAAACGATTTACCTATGTCTACTACATGGGTTTTTGTTGGTTTATTATGTGGAAGAGAACTTGCTATAGCTACCATGAACAAAGAATATAAGTTAGGTTATGTCTTTCCATTAATTGGAAAAGATTTCCTAAAAATGGTATTCGGATTAACTGTCTCAGTAGGTATAGTGCTTTCAATACATTATATAATAATACCAAACAATTGGTTTTAAATATATTTTTGTGGTCGTATTAATT
>QCDD01000028.1 GCA_003281045.1 Pelagibacteraceae bacterium AG-349-L23
AAATTACTAAAAATATAAAATACTATTGTGACTATTCCGGCTATAACTAAAAATTTATAACCTTCAGCGTGAATTTTTGGAAATATCTTACTAAACATATTCTTCTATTTGATAAATTGTCATTAATATGTATATAAAATCGCGAAATTCAATTATTAAGATAAAAATATAAGTGAGCAAAATTAGCGTTAAAAACCCAATAGTAGAGTTAGATGGCGATGAAATGACCAGAATAATCTGGGAATTTATCAAAAAAAAATTAATACTTCCGTATTTAGATCTTGGCATCGAATATTACGATTTAGGAATAAAAAGTAGAGATGACTCTGATGATCAAATCACTATCGACTCTGCTAATGCAATTAAAAAAATTGGTGTCGGTATCAAATGTGCAACCATCACTCCAGATGAAGCACGAGTTGAAGAGTTTAAATTGAAGAAAATGTGGAGATCTCCAAACGGAACTATCAGGAATATCATTGGAGGAACTGTATTTAGAGAACCCATAATTTGTTCTAACATTCCAAAACTCGTACCCTCTTGGTCAGACCCAGTAGTGATCGGAAGGCATGCATTTGGAGATCAATATAGAGCAACAGATTTCAAAGTACCTGGCAAAGGTAAGATGGAAGTAAAATGGACTTCTGAAGATGGTAAAGATGAAATTAAATATGAAGTATTTAATTTTACCGGTCCAGGGGTTGCACTCTCAATGTATAATTTAGATAAATCAATCGAGGATTTCGCAAGATCTTGTTTTAGTTATGGATTAATTAAGAATTGGCCAGTTTACTTATCAACTAAAAATACAATTCTAAAAAAATATGATGGAAGATTTAAAGATATATTTGAAGAGGTCTATAATAAAGAATTCAAGAAAAAATTTGAGGATGCAAAAATTACTTATGAACACAGATTAATTGACGACATGGTAGCATGTGCAATGAAATGGAGCGGAAAGTATATATGGGCATGTAAAAATTATGATGGTGATGTTCAATCAGATACTATGGCTCAAGGATATGGCTCACTTGGTTTAATGACCAGTACACTGCTTACACCTGATGGAAAAATAATGGAGGCAGAAGCAGCTCACGGAACAGTAACAAGACATTATAGAATGCACCAACAAGGTAAAGAAACTTCCACAAATCCAATTGCTTCGATTTTTGCATGGACAAGAGGATTAGCACATAGAGGAAAGCTTGATGGTAATGACGAACTTATCAAATTTGCAAATACAATTGAAAAAGTTTGTATTGAAAGTGTTGAAAATGGCTCTATGACAAAAGATCTTGCAATATTGGTTGGACCTTCAAGCAAATATTTAACAACCAATCAATTTCTGGATGTAATTGATAACAATCTTAAACAGAGGCTAAATTAAAGCCTTTAGTTTTTCAAAAGCCTCATCAATTTTGTTTTTATCCTGTCCCCCTGCTTGGGCAAAATCTTTTCGACCTCCCCCACCTTTGCCACCAATAATTTCTGAACCTAATTTTGCAAATTTTACAGCATCATATTTATCAACTAGCTTTTCAGTAACACCAACTCCTAAACCAACTTTATCTTCACTGCTTGCAAAAACAATTACAATCCCATCGCCAAGTTCTTTTTTTCCACTATCAACTAATTTTCTCAGATCTTTAGGGGGTAAATCTTGAACTTTTTGAAATCGAACTTTTATATCCTTTATTTTTTGGTCATTAATAATATTTTTTGTTTTATCTTGAAGAACTGAATTAACATTTAATTTTTCAAGTTGTTTTGAAAGATTTTTTATAATTTCTTTTAAATCTTTATTATCAACTTTCGGTTTACCTCCAAGTTTGATTATTTGTGATGACAAATCTTTGATAGTCTCCTCATCTTTTTGTACAGATAAAGTTGAAAGCTTTTCTTTATTCTTAATAAAATCCTCAAGCTGTTTGTCTCTTAAAGCTTCAACTCTTCTTACTCCTGCAGCAATAGATGATTGACTGACTGTTTTAAATTTTCCAATATCTCCGGTGTTTTTTACATGGGTTCCACCGCATAATTCTGTTGAAAAATAAGCATCTTTTTCCTTACCCATTGAAACGACACGAACTTCTTCACCATATTTTTCACCAAAAAAAGCTAGCGCTCCCTTTTCTATTGCAGCTTTTGGTGTCATAATTCTTGTGGTCACTTCAGAACCATTTTTAACGTATTCGTTAACTAATTTATCTATTGTCTCTAATTCCTCATTAGTAATCGGTTTCATGTGACTAAAGTCAAACCTCAAACGATCTGGTGCAACTAATGATCCTTTTTGCATCACGTGCTTACCTAAAGTTCTTCTTAAAGACTCATGAAGTAAGTGAGTTGCAGAATGATAAGCTTTTAAATTGTCTCTTCTATTAACATCAATTTTCATTTCAACTACATCATTAATTTTTATTTCTCCAGTTTTAACTGATCCATAATGAACAAATAAATCTCCAAGTTTTTTTTGTGTATCCTCAACTTCAAAAACTGAATTGCCAGAAACTATTGTGCCTTTATCTCCAAGTTGTCCTCCTGACTCACCATAAAAAGGAGTTTGATTAGTTACAATTATTCCTTCTTCTCCAGTAGCTAATGATTTTGATTCCTGATTATTTTTAATTAGATTTAACACTACTCCCTCAGATTGATTAGACTCGTAACCCAAAAATTCTGTAGGACCAGTTTTATCTTTAATTGAAAACCAAATTGCTTCCTCTGAGCTGTCCCCAGATCCTTTCCAATTCTTTTTTGCAAGTTCTTTGCTTTTTTTCATCAACTCATCAAATTTTTGATGGTCAACTTTTAATGATTTATTTTTTAAAATATCTTCTGTGAGATCTAATGGAAAACCATAAGTGTCATATAATTTAAAAGCTACTTCACCTGATAACACTTTATCAATTTTTGAAATTTCATCATTTAGAATTTTAATTCCTCGATCAAGTAAAACTAAAAATTTTTCTTCTTCCATTTTTAATGTTTCTGTTATCAAAGACTCGGATCGTTCTAACTCTGGATAATTTCCAGACATTTCATTTTTTAAAGATTCAAAAATTTTGTAAAAAATAGGTTCTTTTGATCCTAATAAATGAGAATGCCTCATACCTCTTCTCATGATTCTTCTTAAGACATATCCACGACCCTCATTGGATGGTAGAACACCTTCAGCTAAAAGAAATGAACTTGCTCTTAAGTGATCAGCAATTACTCTAAAACTTGATATGTTATTATCAGCTTGTTTAACTTTAGTAACATCTGATATCGAACTTATTAATTTCTTAAAGTGATCAGTTTGATAATTGTCGTGTGTGCCTTGTAAAAGAGCAGCTATTCTCTCCAATCCCATTCCTGTATCTACGGATGGTTTGGGTAAATCTATTCTTTTATCTTTTGAAACTTGTTCATATTGCATAAATACCAAGTTCCAAATTTCAATAAAACGATCTCCATCTTGATCCTTTGTTCCGGGTAAACCACCTTTTAAATGATCACCATGATCGTAGAATATTTCTGAGCAAGGTCCACAAGGACCTGTTTCGCCCATTGACCAGAAATTATCTGATGTTGAAATTCTGATAATTCTATCATCGCTAAAACCCGCTATTTTCTTCCAGAAATTGAAGGCTTCATCATCTTCATGAAAAACTGTTACGTAAAGTCTATTTTTATCTAAACCAAAATCTTTAGTGATTAAATTCCATGCAAGTTCAATTCCTCTTTCTTTAAAATAGTCCCCAAAAGAAAAATTTCCCAACATTTCAAAAAAAGTATGATGTCTTGGAGTGTAACCAACATTTTCTAAATCATTATGTTTACCTCCTGCTCTGACACATTTTTGAGAAGTGGTTGCTCTTTGATAATCTCTTTTTTCTAAACCAGTAAATACGTTCTTGAACTGAACCATTCCAGAATTAGCAAACATTAATGTTGGATCATTATTTGGAACTAAATTACTGGAATCAACGATCTTATGATCATTCTTTTCAAAATATTTTAAGAACGTACTTCTTATTTCATTTAATGATTTATCCGCCATACTTTAAAATACAGCTTTTTTATTCTATGTCTAGATAGGGATAAAGGGGGAAAGGCGCTTATAACAAGCGCCTTTTATAATTTAAAGATGACCTTTAATTTTAGTTCTTTTTAGAAGGAGTAGCTTCTTTTGCAGCCTCTTCTTTTTCAGCTACTTTCTTCTCTTTTTCAATTTTTTCAGGACTTAATGGATTTCCTTCAATTTTCTTTGAAATCACACCTGCTTTTTCTCTAATTGCCATTTCTATTTCTGCAGCAACTTTAGGATTTTGAGCAAGGTAAGTTTTTGCGTTTTCTCTACCTTGACCTATTTTTTCGCCCTTATAAGCATACCATGCTCCTGATTTTTCAATAATGTCAGCTTTAGCACCTAGGTCAACTAACTCGCCCATTTTACTAATTCCTCTGCCATACATTAAGTCAAACTCAACAACTTTAAATGGTGGTGCAACTTTATTCTTAACTACTTTTACTCTTGTAGTATTACCAATAATTTCATCTTTATCTTTAATGGCACCAATTCTTCTAATATCCATTCTTACAGATGAATAAAACTTCAACGCATTTCCACCTGATGTTGTTTCTGGACTTCCAAACATAACTCCAATTTTCATTCTAATTTGGTTAATGAAAATCATCATTGTGTTTGTATTTGAAATTGAACCAGTTAATTTTCTTAAAGCTTGACTCATTAATCTTGATTGAAGACCAACATGATGATCACCCATCTCACCTTCAATTTCAGCTTTTGGAGTTAAAGCTGCAACAGAGTCAATTACGATAACTGAAATAGAGCCTGATTTTACTAGTGTATCAGCGATTTCTAAAGCTTGCTCACCTGCATCTGGTTGAGAAATTAAAAGTTCTTCAGTATTCACTCCTAATTTTTTTGCATAGACTGGATCTAAAGCATGCTCCGCATCAACGAATGCACAAATTCCACCCGCCTTTTGAGCCTCAGCAACTACTTGTAATGCTAATGTTGTTTTTCCAGAACTCTCTGGTCCATAAACTTCAATAATTCTTCCTTTAGGTAAACCACCTATTCCTAAAGCTAAATCTAAACTTAAAGAACCTGTAGATATCGACTCGATATCCATCGCTCTTTTTTCGCCTAGCTTCATAACTGAACCTTTTCCAAAATTGTCAGTTATCTGGCTAATCGCAGCATCTAATGCTTTGTTTTTTTCTTTAATATCCAATTCTTGATCTTTCGTAGATTTAACTACTTTTAAGTTATTTTTTGTCATTTTTTGCCTCTTTTCTTACTTTTTTTAATACTCGAATCATATAATAAATGTACACATTTTGTTCTCATTGGCAAGATATTTTATTTTTCCTTAAAAAACCAATAATTATCTTATTTTTAGGTAATCGCTGTTTAGCAATCCTAAGGACTTTAACAAATTAAACTGAGATAAAATGTAATTTCTTTCAGAATCTGCCAAAGAAATTTGAGCATTCAAAAGTAATGAGTTGGATTGAATGACCTCTAAAGTTGTTCTTCCTGCCCCGCTATTATATTCTGCAGCAATTCCCTCATTGGCAATTTCAGCAGCTTTAACTTGGGATTGAACAGAATTAAGTAAACTTCTATTAGATTGATAATTAGACCAGGCGCTAGCTACATCGGTTTGATTTTGTTTTACGGCACTATCTAAAATCAATCTTTTTCTATTTTCTAAACTTTGATTTTTTTTATATTTAGCAATGTTTTTCCCACCTGAAAAAAAAGGCCACGAAACAGTTGCTGTAACTGTATCTCTTTCTCTCTCATCATATGTTGTATTTAAATCTTCAGTATATGATCTTTCAAAAGATAATTTCGCAGTAGGTGCTAAATCCGATTTAGCTATTGATTTATCTTTAATAGATTGTTCGTACTCTAACTTTGCGATTATTAAATCAGGATTATTTTTCTTTGAAAGCTCAATTGCTGAATTAAGATCTCCTGGAAGTTCGTAATTAATAATTGAACTTTTATCCAATGATTGCACATCATTAATACTGCCTATAATATTTTCATAATTTAATTTACTGGTTAATAGATCATTTTGTGCTTTAATAAATTGTGCCTCAGCGCCTGCTAACGAAGATTCTGATTGAGAAACATCTGATAAAGAAATTTGACCTCTACTAAGTCTAATTCTATCAGTTTCAACTTGTCTACTTAAAAGCTCAACGTTTGCTCTATTAATTTCTAACTTTTCATTTGCTGAAATTAGCCCCGTATAAGCCTCTGTAGTTTTATATAAGATGTCTTGTTCTTTTTTTAATAATTTCGCTTTTGCAAGATCAATACCTATCTTATTTTTTGCAAGATCTGCACCTCTACCAAAATCTATTAAAGTTTGAGTAATTGAGACTGATCTTGTTGAAGGGTCCACATCACTAATTGTGGCATCTCCTCCGCCTTGATTAGTAAGTTTGTTGGTTTCTTCCTGACTTTGAGTTCCCTCAAGCGTAATCGTTGGTAAATAAGATCCTCTTGCTATATTTAGATCTTGTTCAGAAACATTAATATTTTCTCTTTCAGCGTTCAATTCTGAATTATTTTTATATGCTTTTGATAGAGCACTAGAAAAAGTTTCTGCATTAACTTTTGAAAATAAAAAGAATGTTCCAAAGAAAATTAAAATTATTTTTTTCATTTACTTTTATATACTGCAGATTTGATCTGATGGTTACTGTTTAGATTAAAAATTATAGATGCGTATTTAGGCATACTTTTAAACATATTCTGGGTTATTCTTTGATATGTCTGCATAAA
>QCDD01000029.1 GCA_003281045.1 Pelagibacteraceae bacterium AG-349-L23
TGTTTAAAAGAGATAAAAAGAGATTCATAAATAATCTAGATAGTTTAAATGAAAATCCTTTAGGTGTCGCAGCTTTAACTGGAACCTCTTTTAATATTGATAGAAATTACACTACAAAAAAACTTGGATTTACAAAACCAACCAATAACTCAATAGATACAATTTCTGACAGGGATTTTGTGCTAGATTTTCTTTACTCTATTTCAGTCTGTGCCATGCATATTTCTAGAATAGCTGAGGAACTTATCATATGGAACTCTGATGCTTTCAAGTTAATAAATTTATCAGATAAAGTTGTAACTGGTTCTTCGATAATGCCACAAAAAAAAAATCCAGATTTACTGGAATTTTTACGAGGAAAGTCTGGAATTATTTATGGTAATTTGTTTTCTATGCTTACAGTTTTAAAAAGTTTACCTTTATCTTACTACAAAGATCTTCAAGACGATAAGGAAATTGTTTTTAAATCTAATGATACACTACAAAATTGTTTAAAAATACTTGATGAGATTCTTAAAAATTTTACGCCAAATAAAAAACAAATGATAGAATTAGCTAACACAGGATATTTGACTGCAACTGATCTTGCAGATTATCTCGTAAAAAATCACTCAATGCCATTTAGAAAAGCATACAAAGTGACTGCTAATATTGTGAACTTTGCTGAAAAAAAGAAAAAAAATCTCGATCAATTAACGCTAGCTGAACTTAAAAAAATTGAACCAAAACTATCAAATGATGTATTAAAAGTGTTTGATTTAGAGAATTCTGTAAATTCTAAGAAATCATATGGTGGAACATCTTTTGATAATATTAAAAAAATGATATTGAAATATAAAAGAAAAAAATGAAAAAAAAGATTATTTTAGCAATAATTGTATTTTCTACATTGATCGCTTGTGGGAAAAAAGGAGACCCAGTCTATAAAGAATCTCAAAGTAATTCAAAAATACCAAGCTACTTTCTAAATAAAGCTTAATGAGATTTTTAAATAGTAAACTTAAGATTGAAAATACAATCCTGCAAAATATTGCTAAAAAATATGGAACACCTGCATATTGCTACTCGTATAAACAACTAAGAGAAAATATAAATGATTTTAAAAAAAATTTTAAATCCATATCACCATTAATTTGTTTTGCTATTAAATCAAATACTAACTTAAATTTAATAAAAGAAATAAAAAAATTTGGACTTGGGGCAGATGTTGTATCAATGGGTGAATTAATGTTAGCTCTTAAGGCTGGAATTAGTCCAAAGAAGATTGTTTTTTCAGGAGTTGGTAAGACTTCCAAAGAAATCAATTTTGCAATTGATAAAAATATTTTATTAATAAATTCAGAGTCCAAAAGTGAAATCATAGAAATTGATAAAATTGCTAAAATAAAAAAAAAACAAGTTAATATTGGTATTAGATTAAACCCAAATACTGATGCGAAAACTTTGAGCCAAATATCAACAGGTAAAAAAGATAATAAATTTGGAGTTAATGATAAAACATTTTTTGAACTTGTAAGATATTGTAAGAATTCTAAAAATATTAATTTAAAATGTTTAAGTGTTCATATTGGAAGTCAAATTTTAGATCATAAACCCTATGAAAAAATGTTAAGAATATTAGATAAAATCATCAAAAAAACCCAATATAAATTTGATTTTATTGACCTTGGGGGAGGTATGGGCATCCCATATAATAATGATAAAAAACTAAATTATAAAAAATATCATTCAGCAATTAAAAAATTTTTAAAAAATAAAAAATCTCAGATTATATTTGAGCCAGGTAGATCAATAATCGGCAATACAGGAGTTTTAATATCAAAAGTAATTTATATAAAAGAGAGTTATAAAAAAAATTTTGTTATTCTAGATGCTGCTATGAATGATTTAATGAGACCCGCGCTTTATGGTGCAGTACATCGCATCTTACCTTTGTTAAAAAGAGGTAAAAAATCAAAGAAAATTTATGAATTTGTTGGCCCAATTTGCGAAAGCACTGATAAGTTTACTTCCGTAAAAAATTTTCAAGAACTAAAAGAGAAAGATTTTATCGCAATTTGTGATGTAGGTGCCTATGGTATATCACTCAGTTCTAATTATAATCTTAGGCCTAAGCCTATAGAAATATTAATTAATGGATCTAAAATAAGAGTAGTTAAAAAAAGACAAAAGCACCATGAGATAATTTAGCTTTTGGTAATTAATGATAAGAAACTTTCTATTTTCAATTTTCTTTTTTTCAGGAATAATTTTAATTTCAATTATTTTTCTGCCAGCGTTAATCTTACCACAAAAATTTACACTTTTTGGTGGGAAATTAATGGGTTATTGGGCTGCTATTTGTTTAAAAATTTTTTTGTCCACAAAAATCATTATCAAAGGTAAAGAAAATTTAATTAAAAATGAAAAATTTTTTATTGCTTCCTCTCATCAATCTATGTTTGAAACTTTTTTCCTACAAACGATTTTTAATTCTCCTGTATTTATCTTAAAAAAAGAATTACTTATGATACCTATTTTTGGCTGGTACTTAAAAAAAATAGGATCAATTTCTATCAAAAGAAATAAGGTATCGAAAGAAAACATCAATTTTTTTGAAGATATTTCTAAAATAATTGCAAATACAAATCGACCAATAATAATTTTTCCTCAAGGAACTCGAGTATTACCCCACGAACAACCTCCATTTAAAAAAGGTGCATCAAGGATTTACGAAGAATTGAAAATAAAATGCCAACCGGTTGCTATTAATTCTGGTTACGTCTGGCCAAAAAAAGGAAAAAAAGATATTAACAAAACAATTACAATTTCAATTTTGGAACCTATCAAACCTGATTATTCCAAGGAAGAATTTTTAGGGATTTTAGAGAAAACTATATATTCTGAACTTAAATTGCTAAATTAACCTTTCATAGGCATAACTACAAAAATACTATCGAAATCACCAGGATCTTTGATCAGCGCAGGTGAACCTGAATCATTTAGAAACATTTCAATATTATTTCCATCTAATTGTGAAGCAACATCTATAAGATATTTAGAATTAAAACTAATTTCTAAATCATGATCAAATTTCACTACAAGGGATTCTTTTCCATCACCGCTGTTGGTATTATTTACAGACAAATCTAGTTTATCTTTACTTAAGCTAAATTTTACACCATCTTTTTTATCAAGCGATACTGAGGCTACTCTATCCACCGAACTTTGAAAAATTTTAAGGTCAATTTCTAATTTTTTTTGATTATTTTTTGGAATTACTTGAATGTAATTAGGAAATTTTCCATCTATTAACTTAGAAATTAAAATACTATTATTTAATTCAAATTTTATCTTAGATTTCATATTTGAAATTTTTACATCACCATCATAATTTTCTAATAATGAACTTAATTGAAAAATAGTCTTTTTAGGTAATATAATCGGCTCAAAAATTTTTTTTTTCATTTAATCTGAGTTTAGAAATGGACATACGATGACTATCAGTTGATACTGCAGTTAAGTAATTCTTATCCTCAACCTCTGTTTGATGAAAATAAATTCCACTTAAATAATGTCTGGTCTCATCATTTGACACAGAAAATTTACATTTATTTAGCAACTTTAATAGGTCTTTTGATTTAAGGCTAAATTCATTCTCATTAAAATTTTCATCTGTTAAAGGAAATTCCGAAGCGGGCATACAATTTAAATTAAAAATAGATTTTTCTGATTCTAGATGAAGTTTGCTATTGTCTGTTAAAGTTAAATTTATTTTTTTTCCTGATGAGAGTTTTCTAACAATATCATACATAGTAGACGACGTAGTGGTTGTTTTTCCCTCCTCTATGACTTCGACGTTATTTATTTGATTAATAAATATTAAGTCTAAATCTGTCGCTGTTATAGTGAGTTTTGAATTTTGTGCATCGAGCAATATGTTTGACAATATTGGAAGTGTACTTCGTTTTTCTATGACTCCTTGACAATAATTTAATGCTTGCTGTAGGTCTTGTTGGTTTACATTAAATTTCATTTTCTTTATTGCTATATAATATTTGATTTTTTAGTTTATCTATATTTGCAATCATATCTGGATCTTTTTCTTTTAATTTTTCAATAGTTTTAACTGAGTGAATTATAGTTGTGTGATCTCTATTTGAAAACTCTCTTCCAATTTCAGGAAGAGATTTTGAAGTCAAAATTTTTGTTAAATAAATTGCTGTTTGCCGTGGTCTCACTAGGTACCTAGATCTTCTTGATGAAAGCATTTCATTTTTACTAATCTTAAAAAATTTACACACAATAGTTTGAATGAGATCAATAGTTACTTTATTTTCATTTAAATTAAGTAAATCTTTTAATATAACTTTTGTCTCAGCTAAGCTTGGTATTTTGTTATAAATTCTTGAAAAGGATATAATTCTATTTATTGCACCCACCAATTCTCTTACACTCGTTGTGATTTTAATGCTTATAAAATCCTTAATTTCCTCAGGTATATTAAACTTTTCAGGATACAAATTATTTAAGTCACTTATTTTACTTTCAAGGATTTTTTTTCTGAGTGCTAAATCAGTTTTTTGAATATCCACAACTAGACCTCCTGCAAATCTTGACTTTATCCTCTCCTGAATTCTTGACAGCTTATTAGGAGATCTATCAGCAGAAATTATAATTTGAGAACCTTTGTCTAATAATGCATTAAAAGTATGAAAAAATTCTTCTTGCATTGCCTCTTTACCATTCATGAATTGTATATCATCAATTAACAAAATATCTGTATTACGAAAATACTCTTTAAATTTGACCATATTATTAGATTTGATTGATTTTACAAATTGATACATAAAACGTTCTGCCGATATAAACATAACCTTATTGTCTTTTTTCAGGTGATAACCAATTGCATTTAAAAGATGTGTCTTGCCCATTCCAACACCACCATAAAGATAAAGTGGATTATAATGTGAAATATTCTCTGAAACTTTTACAGAAGCTTCGTATGCTAATTTATTGCTGGAGCCAGTAATAAAGTTTTCAAAATTTTTGTTAGGATCTATTCGATTATATTGTAAATAAGAGTCTTTTATAAAAGAAACATTTTCTTTATTTTCTGTGACATTAGTATTATTTTCATCCTGAGTTGAAGTAGGTTTATTTTCAGTTATTTTGAATTCAATTCGAACAATTTCTTTTTTATAATTTTTTATAATTTTCAAGATTTGATCTAAGTATCTAGATGTAATCCAATCACGAATGAATCTAGTAGGTACAGATAATAAGATATAATTATTGATTTCCTCGACAAAAGTTATTTTTTTAAGCCAACTTTCGTAAATATCTAGTCCTAATTTATTTTTCATTTCAGCTTGAACTAAATTCCAATCAAGAATATCGGA
>QCDD01000030.1 GCA_003281045.1 Pelagibacteraceae bacterium AG-349-L23
AGAAGTAAAAATAATAAAAATTGGATGGATTTGTTAAGACTTTCTTTAAAACTTGATTTTAACTTAACCTCTAAAATTCTTAAAGAAATTTGCAAAGATGATAAAAGAATTTCTAATCTAGCACAAAAAATTTATAAATTAAAAAAATTAAATGAAAGATAAAGTTTTTTTTATAGCAGAGATCTCAGCTAATCATTGTGGAAATTTTAAATTGGCTAAAAAATTAATTAAATGTGCGAAAATAAATGGAGCAGATGCTGTTAAGCTTCAGACTTATACTCCCGATACAATGACAATTAATTCTAATAAGAAATATTTTAGAATTAAAGAAGGCTTGTGGAAAGGTTATAATCTTTGGGATTTATATGATAAGGCTCAAACACCATTAAAATGGCATAAAGAACTTTTTAAATATGGTAAATCTTTAGGGATAAAAGTTTTTAGTACGCCATACGATGAAACAGCTGTGGATTTTTTAGAAAAATTACATTGTCCAATTTATAAAATCTCTTCATTTGAAATGACAGATTTGAATTTAATAAAAAAAGTATCTAAAACAAAAAAGCCACTTATAATTTCAACTGGGATGGCGGATTTAAATGAAATAGAAACGAGCATTAAAGTAGCAAAAAGAAATGGAGCCAAAGATGTTACCCTTTTATATTGTGTAAGCAATTATCCATCATCTATCGATGATTTTAATCTAAATAATATAAAAATTTTAAAAAATAAATTTAAATGTAAGGTTGGTATATCTGACCATTCTACTGATAATAGAGTTGCAATAGCTAGTGTAGCAAGTGGAGCTGAAGTTATCGAAAAACATATTGCTTTAGATAATCAAAAAAAAGGATTTGATATAGATTTTTCACTTAAAGGAAAAGAAATTAAAAAACTAAGAAATGATGTTGATATTGCCTTTAAACTTTTAGGTAAAAATTCTTTTTTCAGAAATAAAAATGAAAATAAATCTAAAGTTTTTAGAAGATCAATTTTCACAACTAAAGATATAAAAAAAGGTCAAAAGTTCACTAAAGACAATTTAAAAGTCATAAGACCTGGCTACGGACTTGAACCAAAGTATTTTAATAAAATTTTGAATAAAAAATCACCTTTTAATATAAAGAAAGATGAACCTTTAAAAGCAGTGATATTAAAGGATTTGCATTAAATTTTTATTTTAACTTCAAAAATATACATTTTCAAAAAATTTAAGCTAATAAATAAGAATTAGTGCTTTACTGTTCAATATTTGAACGTTAATAATGTTCAAAAATTGAACATATGAAAAATGAGCAAGATCAGTTTGAGGTATTAAGAAAAATTGAGAAAGTTAAAAAATCTTCTCAAAGAGAACTTGCGGAAGAATTAGGATTTAGTTTGGGAAAATTAAATTACTGTTTGAAATTTCTTCAAAAAAAAGGCTTAGTTAAATTAAAAAATTTTCAAAAACAACCTAATAAAATAAAGTATTTAAAATATGTAATTACTCCAAAAGGGATTTCTGAGAGAACTAAACTTACTTTAAATTTTATGAAAAGAAAGATGAAAGAATACGATGAATTAAAGAAAGAATTAGAAAAATACGATTGATGCAAAATATAATTCAAAAAACATATCTCTTAAGTTCTAAAGAATGGCAAAAAAAAACATTAGGTATCATTAATAAAACAACTCAAAATAAGAATAATCTACTTATTTGTGGGGGGGAAACAGTTAAACCTATTTATAGAAATATTGATATAAAAAAAATAAAAAAAAAAAAAATTATTTTAGGAGATGAAAGGGATGTTAGTCTTCATAGTAAGAATAGTAACTTTAATAGTATTAAGAATAATCTTTTTAAAAACAAAATTGATAAAAAAAAATTTATTTTTTTTGATATCAAAAAAAATAAATCTAAAAAAAAAATTTTAGACGAATATATTAATCAAATTCCAAAAAAAATAGGTGCATCAATTTTCTCTTTTGCTGAGGATGGTCATGTATTCTCATTATTTTTTAATGAAAAAAATTTTAAAAAAAGCAATAAAAGAGCATTTTATACAATAAAAAAAAAAAACTTTTCAAGGTTTTCCATTTCTACAAAAACTTTTAATAGTGTTAAATCTCACATTATTTTATGCAAAAGCTTCAAATGCTATAAACTTTTTGAGCAACAAAAAAAAACTAAAGAAGGTATTTTTAAACACACAGAAATTTCTAATAAACCATACATAGTATGTGTAAAAAAAGTAATTTAATATGATTAAAATTTTAAAAATTTTAAATCTAGTCCAAAATCCAAAAAAGATCTATTTGTATTTGTGCTTGACATTGCTAGTAACAGTATTCGAGGCTTTTAGCATTAGCCTAATTTATCCCGTGTTAGAGAGTATTTTAAATGAAAATGATAACACATCATTTAATCTCCCATTGAATCTTGAGTTTCATATCAATACTTTTAAATTAATTGTTATTCTTTTATCGATTTATATTATCAAAAATATTTATTTTATATTTTATTATTGGTGGCAACAAAAATTTATTTGGAATATTTATAGCTTATGTTCAAAAAATCTTTTAAATAAATATCTATCAAATGATTATTCTTTTTTTCAAAATAGAAAACAATCTGAATTATTACAAAATGTTCATATCGAAACGAAACACATCACAAGTGCTGCTAATGGATTATTTACATTATTTTTAGAAATTTTAATAAGTTTATCTATAATCTCTGTCCTTTTATATTATAATTTTTTTATAACTTTAATACTTCTATTTTTTTTTTTAATAATAATTTTACTATTTTATAAGTTTTTACATGTTCGGATAAATGCATGGGGTGATATTAGAATTAAAAGTAATAAAAGATTACTTCAAGTATTAAAGGAAGTTTTTGATGGTATTAAAACTGTTAAAGTATTTAACGCTGGACCAATTTTTGAAAAAATGTTTTCAAAACATATCTATAATTTTTACTCTGCTTGCTATAAGCAAAATGCATTTAAACAATATCCAAGAATATTTATAGAATTAATCTTAGTAATTGTGTGCTTAATTTTTATTTTCTTTTTAGATTTAACAAAAATTTCTTATAATGAAACAATACCCTTGTTGGGACTTATTTTGGCAGCATCCTTGAGATTAATTCCATCAATAAATAAAATAATGTCTAACTATAATCATATCCTATTTTTTAGGAGTTCAATTAATGTGATATTAAATGAATTTTCAGGGCAAAAAAAATTTTTAATTGAAAATTTCAGTAAGAAATTACTACTCAAGAATACTTTTGAAATTAAAAATGCTAGTTTTTTATATAAGGATAAAACTATTTTTAAAAATCTAAATTTCATTATTAATAAAAACGATTGTATCGGAATATATGGAGAGAGTGGATCAGGAAAAACTACTCTAATTGATATAATAATGACTTTAAATAAATTAGAAAAAGGTGAAATTTTTTTGGATAAAATTCTTTTGAATAATAAAGATGTTAAAAAAAGATGGTTATCAAATATATCTTATGTTCCACAATCAGTCTTTTTGTTCAATGATAAAATTAAAAATAATGTTTCATTTGAATATGATGAAAGAAAGATAGATATTGAAAAAGTAGTTGATTGTTTGCGAAAAACAAAATTAGAAAAATTTGATCCATCATATGAAATATCTGAAGGTGGCACTAATTTGTCTATTGGAGAAAAACAAAGATTAGGATTAGCTAGAGCATTATATAAAGACCCTGAGTTAATAATTTTAGATGAGCCTACAAGTTCCTTAGATAAAAAAAATGAGGAGGAAATTATAAACTTTTTAGAAAAATTTAAATTTGGCAAGACAATGATTATCATTTCGCATAATTTAAATTCATTAAAATTTTGCAATAGAATTATTAAAGTAAAATTAAATCAAGACAGCACTAGATCAATAATTGAGGAAAAATCATGAAAAAGATAATTCCATACGCCAAACAATATATAGATAGTTCAGATATTGCTGAAGTATCAAAAGCCCTTAAACAAGATTTTATTACTCAGGGACCAATTATAGAAAAGTTTGAAAAAAAAATATCTAAATTAACGAATAGTAAATTTTCTATCGCAGGTAATTCTGCAACCAGCTTATTACATATCTCATGCTTGGCTTTAGGTTTAAAAAAAGGGGATTATGTTTGGACTACTTCAAACTCTTTTTTATCGTCAGCAACTTGTGCCATACTTTGTGGAGCAAAAGTAGATTTTATAGATATTGATGAAAAAGATTTTAATTTATCAATAAGTTTTTTAGAAAAAAAATTAATTAAAGCAAAAAAAAATAAAAAACTGCCAAAAATAATCATAGCAGTTTCTTTAGGTGGTTTGCCATGTGATATGAAAGAACTTAAAAAACTTTCCTCAAAATATAAATTTAAAATTATAGAGGATGCGTCTCATTCTTTAGGAGCATTTTATGATAAGAAACCTGTAGGCTCAAATATATATTCAGATATTACAATATTTAGTTTTCATGCTGTAAAAATAATCACTACTGGTGAAGGTGGTATGGCAACAACGAATGATTCTCACATTTATGAAAATTTAAGATTACTAAGAAGTCAAGGTGTAACTAGAAATCAAAAAGATTTCAAAAATAAAAAGAATCCAACATGGTATTACGAGCAGAAATATTTAGGGTTAAATTATAGGATCACTGATTTTCAAGCGGCCTTGGGTTTGTCACAAATAAAGAAATTAAAGAAATTTATAACTAAAAGAAATTATCTAGCGTTGACATATAGGAAAAAATTAAAAAATTTACCGTTAAATTTTCAACATGTTTCTAAAATTAAAAAATCCAGCTATCACCTTTTCATAGCAAGACTGAAATGTAAAAATTTAAAAAAAACTAGAGATGGACTTTACAATTTTTTAAAAAAAAGAGGTGTGATATGTAATTTACATTACATACCGATTTATAAGCATCCTTTTTTCAAGAGTCTTAAAATTAAAGATAAAAATTATCCGAATACTGAAAAATATTATAATTCAGCTTTGACCTTACCTTTGTACTATTCAATGAAAAATTCTGAAATCAATTACGTTATAAGAAGTATAAAATTATTTTTTGGCAATCGATATGAAAAATAAATTATATAATAAACTTATAAT
>QCDD01000031.1 GCA_003281045.1 Pelagibacteraceae bacterium AG-349-L23
TCAAAAATGGAATTAGTAAAGAGGTGGCAGCTGGAATTTTTTTGAAAATAGAGCCATTTGCGGAATATGGTTTCAATAAAAGTCATGCTGCTGCATATGCAATTATATCTTATCAAACAGCATATTTGAAAACTTATTATCCAAAAGAATTTATTGCTGCCTCAATGACTATGGATATATCTAATCAAAATAAACTTAGTGAATTTTATGAAGAGCTTAAAAGATTGAATATTGAAATTATTAGACCTGATATAAATCAATGTTTCGCAGATTTTAGAGCCGAAAATGGGAAATTTTATTATGCTTTAGGTGGTATTAAAGCTGTGGGGTATGAAGCTGTCTCTAATATAGTTCAAGAAAGAATAAGTAATGGACCATTTAAATCAATTAAAGATTTTTTAAATCGTGTAAATCCAAAAGATATTAACAAATTGCAACTAGAGGGACTTGTTAAAGCAGGGGCTTTTGATAATTTAAATATCAATAGACAATCTCTATTTAATTCCATTCCCAACTTTATTACAAAATCCAAAAACATTTTTGAAAATAAATCTGCCAATCAAATAGATCTATTTGGTGAAAATGCTAATGAAGAAGATGAGATAACTACTAATATCGATGACTGGAAGTTCGAAGAAAGATTGTCCAAAGAGTTTGAAGCAGTAGGCTTTTTTATTTCAGATCATCCATTAAACCAGTTTAAAGATGTTTTTGATGATTATAATATTTATGACTATCAAAAATTTAATAGCCAAGATGATCTAAAGGAGTCAAATGTAGCTGCAACATTACTTAAAATACAAGAGAGAAAAACCGCAAAAGGTAACCCTTATGCAGTTTTAAAGCTCACTGATTTATCGAGTGTTTTTGAGCTGTTTGTTTTTTCTGACACATTGGAATTAAATCGAGAAATTTTAAAAGAAGGAAATTCTTTTATTTTGACATTGTTTAAATCTTCTTCAGACTCAGAAAATAGATTTAAAAGATTAAATGTTCAAAAAATTGTATCTTTAAAAGATTTGTTAAACAGACCGATTCAAGAAGTAACATTTAATTTAAAATCAACAAAAGAACTAGATGAGGTATCAAGATATTTGCCTCAACACGGAAACACATTGATAAAGATTAATATCAGTGACAATAAAAATGATTTAAAGTTTTATTTAAAAAATAAGAGAAATATTGACAGAAAAACAATAAATATTTTAAGAAATAAGGAAATTTCAGCAATAATTGGATAATTAAGACTTGTCTAATTCAAAATTTCTTTGTAAATAATCCTCAATTTAAAATAAACACGCACACAGTTTGTTGGTTTTAAACCTCCGGTCCTTAATTGGAAATAACTGTGGTGGCTTAACCGGGAAAAAATATGAAGATACCAAACGTTACTATTCAACAATTATTGGAAGCAGGAGTACATCTTGGTCATAAGACTTTAAGATGGAATCCTAAAATGAAGAAATATATATTTGGAAAAAGAGATAGTATTCACATTATCGACCTTACCCAAACTTTAGAATTAACTAAAATTGCTTTAGAAAAAGTTTACGAAACTATTTCAAACAATGGAAAAATCTTGTTTGTATCAACTAAAAAACAGGCTTCTGAGGCAATTGCAGAAGTAGCGAAAGAAACAGAACAATATTTTGTAAATTATAGATGGTTAGGTGGGATGCTCACAAATTGGGGCACCATTTCAAATTCTATTAAAAAACTAAAAAAATTAGAGACAGATTTAGTTGCTGAGAATAGAGGATTTACAAAAAAAGAGCTTTTAAAAATGAGTGTAAAAAAAGATAAATTGCAAAGATCACTTGGAGGAATTGCTGAGATGAAAAAAGTTCCTGATTTAGTATTTATTATAGATACAAACTATGAGTCACTTGCAATTCAAGAGTCAGTAAAATTAGGAATTCCAATAATTGCAATATTAGATAGCAACTCAAATCCTGATGGCATTGATTTTCCAATACCCGGCAATGATGATGCTCGAAGATCTATAGATCTATATTGTAATCTTATTAAAGAAACAATCATAGGTGCTAAAAAAGCTGCACCTGCTATTGAAACAAAAAAAGATACCGAGAAAAAAGAAAAAGTTGATAAATCTAAAACTGTTGCTGAAATTGATCGGGAAAAGCTTGAAAAAAAATTCTCAAAAAAAAAGCCTGAAAAATTAAATTAAATGAGTGATATAGAAAAAGTAAAAAAACTTAGAGAAGCTACTGGTGCAGGTTTTAAAGATTGTAATTTAGCAATCAAGGAATCTGGTGGAGATTTAGACAAAGCTGTAGAGATTTTAAGAGTAAAAGGAATTTCAAAAGCCTCTAAAAAAATGTCAAGAGATGCAAAAGAAGGAGTTGTTGCGATTAGTGGAGATGAAAACAAGACATCAATTATAGAAGTAAATTGTGAGACAGATTTTGTTGCTAAAAATGATGATTTTATAAATTTTGTGAAAGAATTAAGTGAACTAAATAATCAAAATAATTCAGATGTTGAAAAATTAAAAAAATCCAAAATGAAAAATGATATTACTGTTGAAGAAAATTTAGTTGCTTTAATTGCTAAGATTGGAGAAAAAATTACAATCGGTAAAACAAAAACAATTTCAAACTCTTCCTCAATAAATTGTCAATATTTACATACTGTTGTGAAAGACAATTTGGCTAAATTAGCTGTGATTGTCTCATTAGAAACCAAAGATAAGTCCGACAATGTAAAAACATTTGGTAAACAATTATCTATGCATATAGCAGCATCAAACCCTTTAGCTTTAGAATCTAAATTAATTGATAAAGCCATCATAGACAAAGAACAGGAATTAGTTACCGAAGAACTTAAAAACTCAGGAAAGCCAGAAGAGATTGCGAAAAAAATTAGTTTAGGTAAGATGAATAAATTTAAAGAAGAAAATGCTCTTTTAACACAAGCTTGGGTTATGGAACCAAAAAAAAAAGTTCAAGATGTTTTAAAAGAACTTGCTATTAATGATTTAAAGATTAAGGAGTTTAGCAGAATTAAAATAGGGGAATAAATGTTTGATGAAAAATCACATAGCCTCAAAATGGGTAAATCTATAGAAGCTTTTTCAAAAGAATTATCATCATTAAGAACAGGTCGAGCGAATGCCGCAATGTTAGATATTGTTAGAGTGGATGTATACGGACAACAGATGCCAATTAATCAAATAGGGAGTATAACAACACCAGAACCGAGAATGATAAACGTTCAGGTTTGGGATCAAAATAATGTTCCTTTAATTGATGCAGCTATAAAAAAATCTGAATTAGGACTAAACCCACAAATTGACGGTCAATTAATTCGATTACCAGTGCCTGAACTAAATGAAGAGAGAAGAACAGAATTAAAAAAATTGATTAAATCCATGGGTGAGAAATGCAAAATATCTATAAGAAATATTCGAAGAGATGCAAATGAGGAACTTAAAAGACTCTTGAAGTCCAAAGAAATTGGTGAGGATGAGGAAAAATCTTTTGAAAAAAATGTTCAAAATATTACAGATAAACATATTCAAATTGTTGATGAAAAAGTTTCTGCAAAAGAAAAAGAAATAATGACCATATGAACCCATTAAATCATGTAGCCATTATCATGGATGGTAATGGAAGATGGGGGTTAAAATATAGGAATTCCAGGAATGCAGGTCATAAAAAAGGTTTAAAAACAGCTGAAACAATAATAAAATCATCAATAAGAAATGAAATTAAGTTTCTAACACTATATGCGTTTTCTACTGAAAATTGGAAAAGACCAAAAAAAGAAATCAATTATCTTTTTAATTTATTAGAAAATTTTTTAATTAATAGACTTGATGATATTCATAAGCAAAATATTAGAATTAAAATTTTAGGCTATAAAAAATTTTCAAAAAAATTAAATCGTCTTTTAAAATTTGCTGAAAAAAAAACCATAAAAAATTCAAAATTACAAATTAACTTAGCTTTAAATTATGGTTCAAAATTAGAACTTATACATGCTTTTAAAAAAATTAAAAAAAACAAAATTAAAATTAATGAAAAAAACTTTGAAAAATATCTTCAAACTAAAAATATTCCAGATCCTGATATATTAATTAGAACTGGCAACACAAAAAGATTAAGCAATTTTTTATTATGGCAACTGGCTTATTCAGAAATTTTCTTTGAAAAAAAATTATGGCCAGCATTTACTGAAAAAGATTACACAAAAATTATTAAAGAGTATAAAAATATTAAAAGAAACTTTGGAAGAATATGATTAACAAAGAATTAAAAAAAAGAATTCTTAGTTCAATAATTTTGGTACCAGTATCATTTTTTTTTATTATTAAGGGTTCTTTAACTTTTATATTTTTTTTGAGCTTAATTTTTTTGATAACAAGTTTTGAGTGGTTTAAAATGACAAAATATAAAGATTTACTCAGAATTTTTGGATTGTTCTTTTTATTTTTTTCTTTTTTTTCAACAATCTATCTTAGACAATATATCGGTTTAAATTTCTTTCTATTTTTGATTATAATTTGCATATTTACTGATATTGGTGGTTATATTTTTGGTAAAACATTTAAGGGACCTAAACTAACTAAAATAAGTCCAAAGAAAACCTATTCAGGGGCTATTGGAAGTTTTTTAATGGCATTATTATCTGGGTTAATTTATATAAGATATTTAGGGAAAAAAAGTAAAATTCTTTTGGAAACGGATCCCATATTTATAATTTTATTAATTTTACTTATTTCATTAGCGAGCCAAATAGGAGATCTGATTATTTCATATTTTAAAAGAAAAGCTAAATTAAAAGATACTGGAAAAATTTTACCAGGCCACGGAGGTATTTTAGATAGGATTGATGGTATTATTTTTGTAATGCCAATAATATATCTTTGTGTATTACCTTTTTTAATTAATAAATTAGATCTTATTAAATAATGAGAAAAAAAATTGCCATTCTTGGTTCTACAGGTTCAATTGGAAAATGTTTAATTGATATA
>QCDD01000032.1 GCA_003281045.1 Pelagibacteraceae bacterium AG-349-L23
TGCATTGGCCACAACTTTCATGTTTGTAAAATCTCGCTATTCGAGCCATACATTTTATAATGTCTTGATCTTTATTAATCACAACTACACCAGCTGTACCTAATCCACTTTTTTCAGCCATTAATGAGTCGAAGTCCATAGTCAAAGTCTCACATTTATCTTTTGGTATTAATGGCATTGATGATCCACCAGGTATGACAGCTTGTAAATTATCCCAGCCACCTATGACACCACCAGCATGTACTTCAATTAGTTCTTTTAGTGGAATGTTCATTTCTTCCTCAACATTACAAGGATTATTTACATTTCCAGATATACAAAAAATTTTGGTACCCGTATTTTTTTCTCTTCCTAAAGATGCAAACCATTTCCCACCTCTTCTTAATATAGTTGGTACAACAGCTATAGTTTCCACATTATTAATTATTGTTGGGCAACCATAAAGTCCAATTAGTGCTGGAAAAGGAGGTTTTAATCTTGGTTGACCTTTTTTTCCCTCAATACTTTCGAGTAATGCAGTTTCTTCTCCACAAATATATGCTCCAGCTCCATAGTGAATATAAATATCTAGATCCCAACCAGTACCTGCAGCGTTTTTACCTAATAGTTTTTTTTCATAAGCCTCGTCAATTGCCGCTTGTAGCTTTTGTCCGTCTACAAAATATTCACCTCTAATATAAATGTAACAAACATGTGCTTGAATTGCATAAGATGCAATCAAACAACCTTCGATTAATTTATGAGGTTCAAATCTTAAAATATCTCTGTCTTTACAAGTGCCTGGCTCAGACTCATCTCCATTGATGACTAAATAATGAGGTCTAGAGCCGACCTCTTTAGGCGCAAAAGACCATTTTAAACCTGTTGGAAAACCTGCACCACCTCTTCCTCTAAGTTGAGAGTCTTTGATTTCATTTATAATCCAGTCTCTGCCCTTATCTGTTATTTCTTTAGTATTAACCCAATCCCCTCTTTTTTGAGATGAAGTTAGGTCGGGTCCCAAATCATTGTATAAGTTTTGAAAAATTCTGTCTTGATCCTTAAGCATTTTTTAAATCCATTAATGTTTTTCTATTATTTTCTGGTTCATTATTTATTCTTCCTCTATAGGAGCCAGGTGTTGGTTTTTCTCCCTTTAAAATTTTATCTAAAATTTTTAAAGTTTTTTCTTTATCAAGATCTTCATAATAGTCGTCATTAATTTGCATCATCGGTGCATTGACACATGCACCAAGACACTCAACTTCCATCCATGAACAACTTTTATCATTTGAAAGGACTGATTCATCCTCTGAAATTTTTTCTTTACATGCCTCGACTAATTTGTTTGCACCTCTTATCATGCATGGGGTTGTGGTACACACTTGAACAAAATATTTACCCACTGGGGATAGATTATACATGCTATAGAAAGTAGCAACTTCATATACTTTTATGTATGGCATATTTAAAAATTTTGCGATGTATTTCATTGCAGCTAAAGGTATCCAGTTGTCATTTTGTTTTTGAGCAATATATAATAATGCCATCACAGCACTTTGTTGTTTACCTTCTGGATATTTGGCAACAATATTTTTTGCTGCCTCTAATGAAGAAGGGTTAAATTCAAAATTTTCAGGTTGGTTTTTTGCAGGTCTTCTTAAACTCATCTATCAACCTCCCCAAAAACTATATCAAGTGAACCAAGAACAGCAGGTACATCCGCTAACATGTGACCCTTAATCAAATAATCCATTGATTGTAAATGTGAAAATCCTGGCGCTCTAATCTTGCACTTATAAGGTTTACTAGATCCATCTGAAATTAAATAAACACCAAATTCACCTTTGGGTGCTTCTACAGCAGTATAAATTTCGTCTTTTGGTACACGATATCCCTCAGTAAATAATTTAAAGTGATGTATCAATGCTTCCATAGATTGTTTTATCTCTGCTTTAGATGGAGGGGATATTTTACCATCAAAAGTTTTAATTGGACCTTTCTCCATCCTTGCTAAACATTGTTTTATAATTGATACACTTTCCTTCATTTCCTCAATTCTACATAAATATCGATCATAACAATCACCATTTTTACCTACTGGAATTTTAAACTCTAACTGATCATAGCAATCGTAGGGTTGAGATTTTCTTAAATCCCACGGGATTCCTGAACCTCTAATCATTACACCACTAAAAGAGTAGTCTAGTGCATCATCTTTGGTCACCACTCCAATATCCACGTTTCTTTGCTTAAATATTCTATTATCAGTTAAAAGGTTCTCGAGATCATTTATTATTTTTGGAAAAGTTTCACAAAATTTCGCTATATCTTTTTCTAAACCAGCTGGTAAATCTTGATGAACTCCACCTGCTCTGAAATAATTTGCATGTAATCTAGATCCAGATGCTCGTTCGTAAAAAGTCATTAATGTCTCTCTTTCCTCAAATCCCCATAATGATGGTGTTAAGGCACCCACATCTAAAGCTTGAGTAGTAACATTTAATATATGACTTAATATTCTTCCAATTTCACAAAACATAACTCTTATATATTGCGCTCTTATTGGAACATCGATATTTAAAATTTTTTCAATAGCCAAAGCAAAAGCATGCTCTTGATTCATAGGAGCAACATAATCTAGTCGATCAAAATATGGGACAGCTTGCATATAGGTTTTATTTTCAATTAATTTTTCTGTTCCTCGATGTAACAAACCAATATGTGGATCTGCTTTTTCTACAACCTCACCATCCAGTTCAAGAATTAGTCTTAACACACCATGTGCAGCAGGATGTTGTGGACCGAAATTCAAATTAAGATTTTTAATTTTTTTTGTCATTAGTTTCTGATATTTCTTTTATATATTTTGTTCCTTCCCAAGGACTTTCATAATCAAAATTTCTATAATTTTGTTCTAGTTTTACAGGTTCATTGATAACTTTTTTTTTCTCTTCGCTATATCTAACTTCTGAATGGCCAGTCAAAGGGAAATCTTTTCTTAATGGGTGACCTTCAAAACCATAGTCAGTCAAAATTCTTCTTAAATCAGGATGATTTTTAAAATTTACGCCGTACATATCAAAAACTTCTCTTTCCATCCAATTAGCTGATGGAAATACAGATGTTAAAGATGAGATCAGCTCATTTTCATTGATGAAATAACTTAAGATCATTCTGTGGTTAAACTCATGGCTTAAGAATAAATATACAATCTTAAATCTTTGAGTTTCCTCTGGATAATCTACAACTGTAATATCAATAAGCTGTCTAAACTTAATATCTTTGTTTGTTTTTAAGAATAAAACAACATCAAGTAAATCTTCTTTATCAATTTCAACATAAATTTGATCATGCTTAATTGAAGACTTGTTAATTTTTGTCGTAAGTTCTGAATTTATTTTTTTCTCTAAATCAATTAAATTATTCATTTTACCTGCTAAAAGATCCCTTATTTCTAATTTTTTTTTGTAATTGCATTATTCCATATAACAATGCTTCAGCAGAAGGTGGACAGCCGGGTACATAAACATCAACAGGCACGATACGATCACAACCTCTTACGACAGAATATGAATAATGATAATAACCACCTCCATTGGCACAACTTCCCATTGATATAACATATCTTGGTTCTGGCATTTGATCATAAACTTTTCTTAGGGCTGGTGCCATCTTATTTGTTAAAGTGCCTGCAACAATCATGACGTCAGATTGTCTAGGTGATCCTCTTGGAGCAGCACCAAACCTCTCCAGATCATATCTTGGCATAGCTGTTTGCATCATTTCAACAGCACAGCAAGCAAGACCAAAAGTCATCCAATGCAAAGACCCTGATCTTGACCAGTTTACTAAATTTTCTAATGAAGTGGTTATAAACCCATTCTTGCCAAAATCTTCCGCAAGTTGTTTAAATTCATCAGGTACTTGATCTAATTTATTGTTCATTTAAAAAAATTTTATTCCCAGTCTAATGCACCTTTTTTCCATTCATAAATGAATCCAATTGTAAGTATGAATAAAAAAATCATCATTGACGTAAAACCTAAGATACCAATATTTCCTAAAGAAATTGCCCACGGAAATAAAAAAGCAATTTCAAGATCAAAAATAATAAATAAAATTGCGACTAAATAAAACCTAACGTCAAATTCCATTCTTGAGTCTTGGAATGGTTCAAATCCACATTCATAAGCTGATAACTTCTCTGGGTCTGGATTTTTTGGAGATAGGATAAAATTAATTACTATAAACGCACAACTAAGTCCTAATGCTATAATTAGAAATAGTATAATGGGCAAATAATCTTTTAAAAATTCCGCTGTCATGGTGGAATATATATCATTTTTTAAAGCTAGATGAAGTGGTGTTAGGTCACATTATTCAAAATATACAGCTTAATTGATAACGATTATCAGCTTTAAATTAAATAAGTGGCGGGAGTGAAGGGACTCGAACCCTCGACCTATCGCGTGACAGGCGATCGCTCTAACCAACTGAGCTACACCCCCACTTTTGATTCTTTTGGTGGGCAGTAAAGGACTCGAACCTTTGACCCCCTCGGTGTAAACGAGATGCTCTACCAACTGAGCTAACCGCCCAAAGCCAAAATGTTGGTTATATCTTTTAGTAAAATAAGGTCAAGATTAATTAGTTGTTATAA
>QCDD01000033.1 GCA_003281045.1 Pelagibacteraceae bacterium AG-349-L23
TTTAATTGATATTAATCTTTATCAAAAAAGGCTTCGTATATCATCATGATGATAGCTGCACCCATTAAGAGATAAACTGGAATAACATCCAAGAAGCCTATCATCATTGATCTTGTCAAAGTTGTAGCTAAACCAATTAAAAAGAAAACTGCAAAAGATAATCCTATGATTGTAGTAATTTTATTCATTTTATTCCTGACATTCTTTTTCTAACCAATTAGCAACTCCTAGAAATCTATGATCATCATATTTATTGCCAATTAATTGAACGCCTAATGGTAAATTATTTTCTCCTTCAAGTAAAGGTAACGAAATACATGGTGTGCCAAGATAAGACCAAACTTTATTAAATTCTGCTGTTCCTGTACTTTTTAAACCCTTTGGTGCAACACCCGGGCTAGCTGGTGACAAAACTCCATGATAATCCTCAAAAACTTCCTCGTAAGACTCATAGCCTCTTTTCATAAAATCAATTGCTTCTGCGTATTCTTTCGCGGAATGTTTATTGCCTTTTGTAATTGCATCTTGCATATACTTCGATAATTTCTTTTTAAATTTTTTAAAATACACTGAAAAATTATTGGCTAAATCAGTCTCATGAATAATTTGGTGATACTTGTGAATATCCTTAAAATAAGAAGGTGTATCAAAAATCTCGATATTTTTTTTGAATGAATTAATAAAATATTCAAATGACTCTCTAGACTTTTTATCTATTAATTTCCAATGTTCAGTTTTATAAAAAATAAATTTAGGATCAAATAAAGGTCCTTTTTTTGTCTCAGATAAAATATTTTCCGTTGAATAATGTATAGTTGCTGGATCAAATTTATCTTTTTTTATCAATACTTTTGCCAACATAGCCACATCCTCAACTTTTCGGCCAAAGATTCCTATATGATCTAGATTGTAAGAAGTTCTTAAAACACCATTTCTAGATATCAAACCATAACTAGGTTTATAACCCACAACTCCACAATAGGATGCTGGTCTAATAATGGATCCTCCAGTTTGTGATCCAATTGATGCAGGTGCCATAAACGAAGCCACTGAAGCAGCTGATCCGCTTGAAGAACCACCTGGTGTTCTTGTTTTATCATGTGGATTTGTGGTTGCCGGGGGTCCTAAATAAGCAAGTTCTGAGGTTGCTGTTTTACCCATTACAATCGCTCCGGATGCATGAAGCAGATCAATTATTTCAGCATTTTGTGAATATGATTTACCTTTTCTAATAACTGTTCCACATTCGGTTGGCATATCAACTGTCCCAATAATGTCTTTAACCGCAATAGGCACTCCATGAAGTGGACCAATTGGTTTACCAGATCTTCTATGATCGTCAGCTTCTGCAGCTTTTTCTAATAAAACTTTTTTGTCAAAATGGGCCCAAGCCTTTATATCTTTGTCAAATTTATTGATTCTCTCGATATACTTTTCACAAACATCAACAGAAGTGAGTTGAGCATCTTTAATCTTTGCAGCAAGTTCTTCAAGACTTAAAGAAAATATATCTGTCATCTAAAATTAATTTGCAAATAATGTCTCTGGTAACCAAAGTGCTATACCTGGAAATAAATACATTAGAACCATAGCTAAAATCACAATACCTAAAAATGGCATTATTCCTCCAAAGATCTGCATCAATTCAACATTCTTTGATTGAACTCCCTTTAGGTAGTAAGCAGACATTGCCATGGGAGGTGTCAAAAATGAGGTTTGTAAATTTAGAGCAATCAACATTGCAAAGAAATACGGATTTACTCCAAAAAATTCGACTAATGGTAAAAATATTGGTACAAAAATAATTAATATCTCCGTCCACTCCAATGGCCAACCTAATAAAAATATAATCAATTGTGTAATTACTAAAAATTGCCAAGGCTGTAAATTTAGAGATTTAAAGAAATGTTCGAAAACCTCGTGGCCTCCAAGATAAGAAAATACAGAAGCAAATGTCCACGATCCTATGAAAAGCCACATGATCATTGCAGTTGTTTTAGCTGTCAAAAAGACAGACTCTTTAAAATTTTTCCACTTAAGGGTTTTATAAAAATATGAAAGCACCAACGATCCAAATGCACCGACGGCTGCAGCTTCAGCAGGTGTTGCTATTCCAGCTAAAATTGTACCTAGAACTAAAATTATTAATGAAAATAAAGGTAAGAAGGAGACAAGAACTTCTTTAAGAATTACTGCAGTAGGAGGTATTTCCTCAGCTGCAGGTTTTGGCGCTATTGATGGATTTAACCAAGCTCTGAACACTGCGTATGCAATGTAAAGTCCCGCTAACATAAGTCCTGGAAAAATAGCAGCTGCAAATAACCTAAGTGGTGATAGTTGAGCAATTACAGAGTAAACGATCAACATAATACTAGGTGGAATTAAAATTCCTAAACATCCACCTGAACAAATTATTCCAGATGCAAATTTTTTATCATAACCAGCTTTAATCATAGCAGGCCATGCTAGTAATCCCATTAAAGTAACAACTGCACCTATAATACCTGTTGCTGTTGAAAATAGGGCACAAGTAATCAGTGCTGCAACTGCCATTGATGCAGGAAGCTTATGAGATGCTAATCTAATTGCAAAAAATAGTTTTGCTACAATACCTGCTCTTTCAACTAAATATCCCATGAATAAAAAGAGCGGGACAGCAGTAAGGACATTATTATCCATAACAGTGTAGGTGTTTTGAACAAAAAGTTGGAATATCCTATTATCAAAAAGATGTTCCATCTTAGTTGGATCAAAGTAAGCATAATATCCAAAACCTAGTCCCATCGCCATTAAAGTAAAGGCAATCGGAAAACCTAATAGTACGGCAAATAAAAATATACCCATCATCATAATTGCCACTTCAGGATTTGTTAGACTAAATAACATCTTCTTTATTTCCTTCTTGTGAAGTTCTCATTAATACTTTTTCAGTTTCTTCGGCATCACGCTCTGTTCCTCTTTCTGGCCAACTACCAGTTTTGATACATATAATACATCTGAACACTTCACCTATTCCCTGAAGGGTTAACAGACTTCCAGATAAAGGTATTAAAGATTTCGCCATATAAATTTGAATTTGAGCTGGACTATTCCAACTTGTTTCTTTTATTTTCCAAGCTAGCGCAGCATACTCGTAACCATAAAAGGCTAATGCAATTACACCAGGGAAAAAGAAAATAAAATATAAAACTATATCTATCCAAGCTTGTACTCTTTGAGAAAATAATCTGTAAATGACGTCTCCTCTTACATGTGCCTCGGTACACAAAGTATATGCACCAGCCATCATAAAAATTGCACCATACATTTGGAGGCTAAAATCGAAATTCCATAAAGTTGGTGCATTTAAAGCATATGCCATAAAAACTTCATAGCACGTTCCACCCATTAAAATTACAATACACCAGGAAAATGCTTTACCCATTGAGACGCTTAATCGGTCAGCAAATTTTATATAAGATCTCATCATAGATATAGACTCTTATTGAATTGTTTTGAATTAATCAAATAAAAAGGGGGCCGAGGCCCCCTCTTTAAAATTTATGAAAAGTTAATTATAACTTAACTTTTGCTATTGGACCAAACTCATTTTCATACGCAAGTTTGTAATTCGGCTGATTCATCAGCAAGTATTTCATTACTCTCTTCGCATACGCTTTCTGAGAATCTACGATTTTCTTAAAGAAAGGATCTTTCTTATTGAAATCACCGATTACCTTATCCCAACCTTTTAATTGTTGAGCTAAGATTTCATCAGAAGTTTGGTAAACATTTACTTTATGCTCATTCATTAACTTAGCTAAGTCAGCTGAGTATCTTACTAA
>QCDD01000034.1 GCA_003281045.1 Pelagibacteraceae bacterium AG-349-L23
GCCCATTCCTGGTTTTTGACCCAAAGGAATCCATAAAATTAAAACAGCAATACTTATTAAAAGAGTAATTGTTCCAATACTTAAATTAACATTTAAGGAAATACCTTGAGCTAAAACACTCCACGGAGAAGCGCCTGTAAAGGAAACAATCAATAAACCTTCACCAAGACCAAACAACGTCAGACCAAAGCATAAAAAAAAGAAAGTGGAAAATTTTGGTTTAAAATTATATGGCTTGTCAGAGCTCCAATTTACTTTTGGTATTTTCTTTATTTTTAAAAACATCTTAATAAGTTATTTCTATTATAGATAAAGTCCACTAATGTAATTGCCAAATGAAAAAATTTATAGCCATTTTATTTATTGTAGTTTTTCCAGTAATTTCCATGGCACATATTGGTCACTACAATAAATATAACAAAATTGAAATGGAGATTTTTAGAAATGGTAAATTAATTGGATACAATTATTATTTTTTTGAGAGAAATGGTGAGGAGACCATTATAACAAATCAATTCAAATTTTCTGTTGATCTATTAGGAGCTACAATTTTTCAAGTTGAGTCATATGGTGAAGAAAAATATATTAAGGATCAATTGATATCATATAACTCTAAGACCCTTCAAAATGATAAAGAAAAATTTGTAAATCTAAATTTAAATAAAAATAGTAAAAAATTTGATATTAAAGGCTCCTCATTCAATGGCGAAGCGACCCTTAATAATGTTATTGGAAATTGGTGGAATCATAAAATTTTACAGGCAGGATCTCAAATAAGCCCAATATCTGGAAGTATTAAAGAACAGGTTGTTACTTTTATAGGAAAAGAAAAAATTGATCTTTATGGAAAAATTTATGATGCTGATCATTTTACACTTAAATCTAAAGATATGAATATTCCTAGAGATAAACGATTAGACTTTAATATTTGGTACGATCAAGAAAATTTAAGAATTTTAAAAGTGACCTACTCAAGGATGGGTAATTGGGAGTACAGATTGAAAAGTTTTGAATAATTTATCTTGAAATTTTTTTAAATAAGTCCTGTGCACTTATCCATCCCGACTCTAGTCTTGGTCCTACAAACCAATCACCACAGATACCTATTTTTTTCTTTGGATCCCAAAAACTTTTAATTTTGAAAGGTTTTGAATTGGAAGAATATTTCCAACCATGATTAAGAGAGAAGTTTATTTTTGTTTTTTTAATTTTTGAAAGTTGAAAGAACTTATCAATCATAATTTTTGAATTCTCTTTCTTGTTATTTTTATTTTGATTAATTGTTTTATTTGCCCACTTAAATGTACTTTGAAGGGTCCATAAATCATATTTTGATTTAAATCTTTTTTTTGAATTTTCATTACCAGCCCAACCAAGAATTGGATCTTCAAAAAGATAGCTACTATTTGATTTCTTGTTTTTTTTTATAGCAATCATAGTAGTTATGTTTGCATCCATTTTAATTGATTTTTTTAAAAAAGAATTATTTATGAATCTTTTAGAGAGTTTTTTTAATTGCGGAAAAGGACAGGTCAAAATAATACTTTTAAAAGATCTCAATTTTCCATCAGCAAATGATAAATGCCAAAGTTTGTTTTTATAATGAATTTTTTTTAATTCACTTTGATAGTTACAATTGATTTTTTTTAATAAGTACTTGCTAATATCATTGTTTCCATTTTTACCTATAATTTTCAGATGTTTTTTATTTTCTTTTTTTTTGGTGCTAAGAAAAATGTGTTTACCACCCCAAACCTTTAAAATTCTTTTTTTAATTAAATCTTTGGTAAATTTTTTAAATTCTGGGGTTTTTGGCGAAAAGTATTGAGTGCCATGATCAAAGCCTATATTACCTTTCATTCTTTTGAAAGATGCACGTCCTCCTGGACCTCTCGCTTTATCAAATAGGATTACTGAATTTTTTTTATTAAGAAGATTCGCAATTGTAGCTCCGGAAATACCTGAGCCGATTACGCAAAATTCACTCATTTACCAGCAACAACCATTCCCTCAATCATCATGGTTGGTGAATTGGTTGAATATTTAAACTCTAAATCATTTGCGAGAGTAATATTCTTAAACATGTCTTTAAAATTACCTGCAATAGTAATTTCATTTATAGGATACTTAAACTCTCCGTTTTCTACTAAAAACCCTGTTGCACCTACAGAATAATCACCAGTTACAATATTACTTCCGTGTCCTATAGTTTCTGTAATATAGAGACTTTTTGATTTTGAATTCAATAAATCTTTAAAACTAATATTTCCATTTTCAAAATAAAGATTACTTGTCCCGCCACATCTTCCATTTGATTTAAGGTTTAATTTTTTTCCATTGTAAGTATCAATCAAATAATGTTTTAAAATTCCTTGGTCTACTAATTTAAGAGTATCAGTCTTAACCCCCTCCCTATCAAAATTTCTTGAGCCTAAACCTTTGAGTATATCCGGTTTATCTAAAACATTAATTTTATCAGAAAATATTTTTTGGTTTACTTTATCTTTTAAAAAAGAGGTTCCTCTTGATATCGCTGACGATGAAATCGCACTTGCAAAAGTACTTAGTATTCCCTTAGCAATTCTTTTGTCAAAAATTATAGCAATTTTTTCACTACCTATTTTTTTGGGGCTTAATTTTCTAATTGTTTGATCAGCAGCTTGTTTACCTAATTCTCCTGCGTCATCCAAGTCTTTCAGAAAACATTTACTAGAATATTCATAATCTCTCTCCATACTTTTTTCATCTTTAGCAACTGTGACGCTCGAAGCTGTAAATGAAGATGTTTTGTAGCCAGCACAAAAACCTTCGCTATTGGCTAAAATAAAATTTGATTTATTTTGAGTAAAACTAGATTCTGTATTAACAATCTTTTTATCATTGGAAGCAGCAGATTCTAATTTTTTCAAATAATCTATTTTTTGATCGTTTTCTAAATGGGTATCGTCATAAAGATCTAAATCCTTAACCTCTTTGGCCAATAAATCTTTATCTGGTAATGAATTAAATTCATCTTCAGGAGTATTTTTTGTTGTCTCAACACATTTTTCGATCAAAATGTTTAGATTATCATCAAGTAAATTAGAGGAAGATATTGATGATTTTTTTTTTCCAATGTAAGTGGTAATGCTTATTCCAAGATCATCTGATCTATTAGACTCGTCTAGTTTTTTATTTCTAAAATTAACAGTTTCAGATACAGAGTTATTAACAATCACACTGGACTCGGTTGCGCCTAATTTCTTAGCCAACCCTAAACAATATGATGCTTTTTTTTCTAAAAATTCTTGATCTTTGACCATTTAAAGTTTTGTGCCACCAACAGTCATCTTATTAATTAGTATAGATGGTTGAGCAACGCCTACTGGAACACCTTGGCCAGCTTTTCCACATGTTCCAATACCAGGATCCATCATCATGTCATTCCCAACCATAGAAACTTCTTTTAAAATTGAAGGGCCATCTCCAATAAGTGTCGCGCCTTTAATTGGAGATCCAATTTTACCATTAACAATCTCATAAGCTTCAGTACAATTGAATACAAATTTTCCAGAGGTAATATCAACCTGTCCGCCACCAAAACTCACAGCAAAAATACCTTTGTCGACAGCTTTAATCATCTCATCTTGAGTCTGATTACCACTCAGCATCATCGTATTTCTCATTCTTGGAAGAACAATATGTCTATAGTTT
>QCDD01000035.1 GCA_003281045.1 Pelagibacteraceae bacterium AG-349-L23
GAGGGGTCAATATTGATTGTTGATAGCACTCAAGGTGTCGAAGCTCAAACTCTAGCCAATGTTTATCAAGCTCTAGACATTAATCATGAAATAATTCCAGTTTTAAACAAAGTTGATTTACCCGCATCCGATCTGGATAGAACAAAAAAACAAATTGAGGATGTCATAGGAATTGACACTGAAAATGCAATTCCATGCTCAGGAAAAACAGGAGAGGGTATAAATGATATTTTGGAACAAATTATAGATAAATTACCGTGCCCAAAAGGGTATTATGAAAAAGATTTAAAATGTTTGTTAGTTGATAGTTGGTATGACACTTATCTAGGTGTTGTAATATTAGTTAGAGTTATTAACGGAAAATTAACTAAAAATATGAAAATTAAAATGCTTTCTACCAATCAAGATTATATTGTTGAAAAAGTTGGAGTTTTTACTCCAAAAGCAAAAAATATAGATGAATTAAATACTGGAGAAATTGGTTTTATTACAACAGGAATAAAGATTCTTTCAGAAACTAAAGTTGGTGACACTATCTGCGACGCTTCAAAACCAATTCCAGATGCGCTACCTGGTTTTAAACCAAGTAAACCTGTCGTCTTTTGTGGGTTATTTCCAGTTGATAGTTCTGAATATCAAAAACTTAAAGATGGATTGGCAAAATTACAATTGAATGATGCTAGTTTTTCTTTTGAACCAGAATCATCATCTGCTTTGGGCTTAGGTTTTAGATGTGGATTTTTGGGTCTTCTTCATTTGGAAATAATTACAGAAAGATTAGAAAGAGAATTTGATGTTAATTTACTTACTACAACTCCTGGAGTTGTTTATAAGATTAATTTAAATAGTGGAGAAATTATTGATTTACAAAACCCTTCGAGTCTTCCTGACCCAACTTTGATAAATTTTATTGAAGAACCATGGATTAAGGCGACTATTATAACACCTGACCAATATCTTGGATCAATTATAAAACTTTGTCAGGACAAAAGAGGGGTTCAAACTAATTTAAGTTATTCTGGAAATAGAGCTGTTTTGAGTTATGAGCTACCATTGAATGAAGTTGTTTTTGATTTCAATGATAGAATTAAATCAATGACTAGCGGATATGCAAGTTTTGATTATGAAATATTAGAACATCGTGAGGGTGATTTAGTAAAACTAAGTATATTGGTAAATGGTGAAACAGTAGATGCCTTAGCGATAATGATACATAAGGACTTTGCCCAGAAAACAGGAAGAGAGGTATGTGAAAAATTAAAGACACTAATTCCAAGGCATAATTTTATGATACCAATCCAGGCAGCCATTGGAGGTAAGATTATTGCTAGAGAGACTATCAAAGGATTTAAAAAAGATGTTTTAACAAAAATTCATGGTGGTGGCGCTACCGATAGAAAGCGTAAGTTATTAGAGAAACAAAAAAAAGGAAAAGCTAGATCTAAACAATTTGGAAAAGTTGAAATTCCTCAAGAAGCATTTATTGGTGTCTTAAGAATTGATAAAAGTTAGTTTATCTTTCTTCTTTCAATATCTTTTTTTATCCTAAATAATAAATCATAACTTTTAAAAAATAATGATATTTCATTAATTTTATTTTTTTTATAAAATTTTTCTAAAAGTAATTTTATACTTCTTCGATTCTTTTTTTTGTATCCGTCATATATTTCTTTTTTAACATTTTTAAAAATGAATATTTTTTTTGTTTTATTTTTAAGAAAATTTGAAAACATTAAATATATTTGTAATCTTTTAAATGAAAATTCAATCTTTAATTCCTCAAAAAGCCCACTTTCTTTCTTAGTTTTAGAGTAATTCAAAATCTTAAATTTTTTTGGAAAACCGAAATATTTTACTATTAAAGCAAGTGGATGAGGCAGCCAATCAAAATAAGGTTTTTTGGTGCTATTTTTTATATCTTTTTTTCCATAGATCATTTCAATTTTTTTGGAGTTTTTGTAACCTTTTTTAAAAATTTTATATTTTTCAAAATTTAAAATATCATTATGGTGTATCATAATTTTTTGTTTAAAATTTCTATTTAATTTTGATAATTTTTTAAGCTCATTGAAATTTTCCACTAAAGGTTTCTCAACAATTATATGTTTTTTATTTTTCATAGCATAATTTAGGTACTGATAGTGCGAGTCAACTGGTGAAGTAATTATAATAAGATCAAATATATTTGATCTAAAAAATTTTCTAATGTTCTGTTTTTTTTTTCGTATGTCCCTTTTTGAAAAAATTTTAACTAAATTGAATTTATTCGACTTTTCAATTTCTCCTTGAAAAGCCTTACCCATTTTACCTCTACCTATTAGTCCAATATTATATACTTTCATTAAAGCAACCTTGGTTTTGGAAAGGGGATTAAAAATTTTCCTCCTTTTTTCTGAAATTTTTTATTTTTTTTAATTATTATGTCTGCATAATTCCATGCAAATATAATTAAAACGTCTACTTTTTTTCTATCTAAAACAGATGGATTTAAAATATAAATTTTTGTACCAGGAATACACAAGCCATGTTTTAATTTGTTATCATCAAAAATAAATTGAATATCTTTTTCCGAAATATCAAAATAATTTAAAAAAGTAGTTGTTTTGGCTGCAGCACCGTAGCCTGCAAAATTCATATGATTTTTTTTACAATTTTGAATAATTGAGTGCAATTTATATTTACAATCTACAATTTTTTTTTCAAATTTTTTATAGGTGACAGTTTTGAATAAATTTAGTGTTTTTTTTTCTTTCAAGATTTGTTTTTTTATATTTTTTTGAATTCTAATATTTTTGTTTTTTGAAGCATAGACTCTTAACGAGCCTCCTTGAGCATCTGGCGTTTTAAAATTTATAACATTGAGATTGAATTTTTTTACAAATTTACAAATTGGATACAGCGCATGATAATCTAAATGTTCATGATAAATTGTATCAAATGTATTTTTTTTTAAAACTGAGGCCCTATAAGAAATTTCAAATATAAATAATCCATCTTTTTTAAGTAGATTTTGAACCCCACTAAAAAAGTCACTTAAATTTTCCACATGAGCGCACACATGATTAGCAGTTATTATATCAAAATCACCATATCTTTTTTTTATTTTATCACTTTCTCTTTTAGTAAAAAAATTATCTATTTGTATTATTCCTTTTTTTTTAGACAATTTTTTTAAATTTTTAGCTGGATCAATTCCAAGTCTAAAATATTTCTTTTTTTCAAAAAAATTTAGAAAGGTTCCATCATTTGAGGCAATATCTAAAATTTTACCACCATTACTTTTGTATTTTTTTTTTATTTCATCAGCATATTTTTTAAAATGTAGAAAATTTTTTTTTGAGGTATTTGTTTTATAAAGATAATTAC
>QCDD01000036.1 GCA_003281045.1 Pelagibacteraceae bacterium AG-349-L23
GCGTGTGCTCCACCATTAATAATGTTCATTAATGGATAAGGTAATTGAAAATTTTTTGTTGCAAAAAAAGATTTATAAAGAGGAATTCTTTTTACTTTTGCTGATAACTTTTTTGCAGCCATCGATACCGCTAATATTGCATTAGCTCCTAGTTTTGTTTTTTGTTTAGTGCCATCTAAATTAATAAGTATTTCATCTATTCTTTCTTGATCATGTATATTTTTATTTCTCAGAGCTCTTGATATTTTGGAATTAATTAAGTTAATTGCTGAGAATACACTTTTGCCTAAATATCTTTTATTACTGGTATCTCTTTTTTCGTAGGCTTCATAAGTACCTGTAGAAGCTCCTGAGGGACAAATTGCTTTTGCACTTTTGTTTTTTACATAAACCTCTGCTTCAATAGTTGGATTTCCTCTACTATCAAAAACTTGTCTTGCTTTAACTTTTAGAATTTTACTCACTTAATTTTTAATAAGATTATCTATATCGCTTAATTGTTTTAGAAGATCTTCTAATTTATCTAATGGTACCATGTTAGGCCCATCAGATGGAGCATTATCTGGATCTTGATGGGTTTCAATAAAAACTCCTGCAACTCCAACTGCAACTGCAGCTCTTGCTAAATATTCAACAAACTCTCTTTGACCACCACTTTTTTCTCCAAGACCACCTGGTTGTTGCACTGAGTGTGTTGCATCAAAAATTACTGGATAACCATTCTGAGCCATTATTGGTAACGACCTCATGTCGGAAACTAAAGTGTTGTATCCAAAACTTGCACCTCTTTCAGTTACTAATATTTTGTCATTTCCAGAATCCGAAATTTTCTTTGTTACATTAACCATATCCCATGGTGCAAGAAATTGACCTTTTTTTACATTAATAATTTTATTTGTTTTAGCTGCAGCAATTAACAAGTCTGTTTGTCTACATAAAAAAGCCGGGATTTGTAAAACATCAACATGTTTTGAAACGATTGCACATTGCTCAGCATTATGAATGTCTGTTAGAATAGGGACATTTAATTCTTTTTTAATCTTATCAAATACAGGCAATGAAGCTTCTAATCCAGCTCCCCTTTTGCCTTTTAAGCTTGTTCTGTTCGCTTTATCAAATGAAGTTTTGTAAATAAATCCAAGACCAAATTTTGAAGTAATTTCCTTAATTTTTCCTGCCATATCCATTGCATGTTGTTCACTTTCAAGCTGGCAAGGTCCAGAAATTATACAAATCTTATCATTGTTCGAAATATCTATTTTTCCACAATTTACTTTAATGCTACTCATTTATGATTTTTTGATGCTTTGATAAAAGATGAGAATAAAGGATGTGGAGCAAAAGGTCTAGATTTAAATTCGGGATGAAACTGTACTCCAATAAACCAAGGATGATTTTTTAACTCAATGATCTCAGGTAAAAAACCATCAGGCGATAAACCAGAAAAACTCATTCCTTTTTTTTCAAATTTGTCTTTTAGATTGATGTTAACTTCATATCTGTGTCGGTGTCTCTCTTTGATAATCTTTTTTCCATAAATTTTTTTAATTTTAGAATTATTTTGTAATTTTGCATCATAAGAACCTAATCTCATTGTTCCACCTAGATTTTTATCAGTTCCTTTGATAGTTTTTCCATCTTTAATCCACTCATTTATTAATCCAATTACAGGTATACCATTTCTATCAAATTCACTCGAAGTTGCTTTTTTTAAATTTAATTGATTTCTCGCAAATTCTATAATTGCCATTTGCATTCCATAACATATCCCAAGAAAAGGAACTTTATTTTTTCTAGCATATTTTATTGACTCTATTTTTCCAGTTGTTCCTCGTTTACCAAAACCACCAGGTATTAATATACCTGAAATGTGTTTAAGTTTTGATTTAATCTCAGAAACTTTTAATTTTTCAGAGTCAATTCTTACTAAATTTACCTTTACATTATTTTGAATACCCCCATGGGTAAGAGCTTCATCTAAAGATTTATAAGCATCTTTTAACTCAACATATTTACCAATTATGGCAATATTCACCTGTTTTTTAGTTTGTAAAATAATTTTAGTTATTTTTTTCCATGGTTTAAGGTTTGCGGGTTTTTTTGATTTAAGCTTAAAATAATTTAATACTTGAACATCAAGTTTTTCTCTAAAAAAACTTATCGGTGCTTCATAAATTGTTCTTACATCAACAGTTTCTATTACATTTTTAATATCTACGTTGCAGAAAAGTGAGATTTTTTTACGATGTTCTAACGGGATAGGTCTTTCTGATCTACATATTATAATGTCAGGTTGAACACCTATACTTCTCAATTCTTTAACAGAATGTTGAGTAGGTTTAGTTTTAATTTCATCTGAGGACTTTAAATAAGGTACTAAAGTAAGATGGATAAATAATGCATTTTTTTTTCCTACATCATTTGCAAATTGTCTTATGGCCTCTATAAATGGTAGACTCTCAATATCACCAACAATTCCACCAATTTCACAAATAACAAAATCTTCTTTCGACGAGTCATTCTTTATAAACTCTTTTATTCTATCAGTTATATGTGGAATAACTTGAACTGTTTTTCCGAGATATTTTCCTTCACGTTCTTTTTTTAATACATCATTATAAATTTTACCTGTTGTAATATTATCAGACTTCTTTGCAGATACTCCAGTAAATCTCTCATAATGCCCAAGATCCAAATCTGTTTCAGCACCATCATCAGTTACAAAAACCTCTCCGTGTTGAAATGGGCTCATTGTTCCAGGATCTACATTTAAATAAGGATCTAATTTCCTTAATCTAACTTTATACCCTCTCGATTGAAGTAAATAAGCTAGAGATGCAGAAGAGAGACCTTTTCCTAATGATGAAACCACGCCGCCCGTGACAA
>QCDD01000037.1 GCA_003281045.1 Pelagibacteraceae bacterium AG-349-L23
TGAAGATGAGTATCTCCTTGTGTTCCCAGTTATCATCGCATCTGCATCCTGACACGCAACCATGCATGAAGCCCAAATAACTCTATCGTTTCTTACAAGTCTATCACAATCCCATTCTAACATTCCCTTTTCTCTTTGAAGTTTTTTAAATAAATATTTTACATATTTTTCTCTTTTGACTGTGTCTTTTGAGTTTATAATTTCAATATCAAAATTTTCATTATAACCAATTTTTTTTATTTGATTTTTAATCAGCTCCTCTTTTCCAACTAAGATGGGTATTCCTAAGTCAGAGTTTTTAAAAGCTATCGCAGCCTTAAGTGTATTTTCATCCTCACCATCAGCAAAAACGACTTTTTTTTGTTTTTTCTTTATATAAGTATTCACACCCTGCATAATTGTTACAGTTGGATCTAATCTTTGTTTAAGTTGGTCCTTATAGATTTCAAAATTATCAATTTTCTTTCTTGCTACGCCAGTGTCAATAGCAGCTTTTGCAACTGCAGCCGGTATAACACTAATTAATCTTGGATCGAATGTTGATGGAATTATATAATCTTTTCCATAATGAGGCCTTTCCCCTCCCATTGCTGCAATGACTTCATCCGGCACATCTTCTTTAGCTAATTTTGCTATCGCATGTGCAGCTGCAATTTTCATCTCCTCATTAATTGTTTTTGATCGTACATCTAATGCACCTCTAAAAATATATGGAAACCCTATTAAATTGTTCACTTGATTAGGATAATCTGACCTTCCAGTCGCTATAATTGCATCATCTCTAACCTCTTCAATTTCTTCAGGTGTAATTTCTGGGTCAGGGTTAGCACATGCAAATATAATTGGATTTTTTGCCATTTTTTTAACCATGTCTTTAGTTAACGCTCCTTTTGCAGATAAGCCTAAAAAAACATCTGCATTAGTAATAGCATCATCTAGAGTTCTATCTTTTGTTTCAATTGCGTGAATTGATTTCCATTGGTTCAAATTATCTCGACCTCTGTAAATGACCCCTTTTCTGTCTACCATTGTAATATTTTTTTGGGGTACACCAGTCTTTTTAAATAAATTAGCGCAAGCCATAGCTGAAGCTCCGGCGCCATTGACAACTATTTTAACTCTATCAATTTTTTTTTTACTAATATCCAAAGCATTAATCAGTGCTGCCGTTGTGATAATCGCAGTCCCATGCTGATCATCATGAAACACAGGTATATCAAGTATTTCTTTAAGCTTTTCTTCAATAATAAAACAATCAGGAGCAGCAATATCCTCAAGATTAATACCCCCAAAACTTGGAGCAAAATTTTTTATACTATTTATGATTTCATCTGGATTTTCGGAGTCTATCTCTAAATCAATAGAATCTATATCAGCAAATCTTTTAAATAAAACAGCCTTACCTTCCATCACTGGTTTAGATGCTAACGCACCTAAATTTCCCATTCCCAAAATTGCTGAGCCATTACTAATTACTGCAACAAGGTTTCCTTTACTTGTATAATCAAACGCAGCCTCAGGATTATCACTGATTGCTCTTACTGGAGCAGCTACACCAGGCGAGTATGCTAAAGCCAGATCTCTTTTTGTCGTCATATTTTTTGAGGAAGATATTTCAATCTTGCCTGGCTTCTTATCTTTGTGAAAATCCAAAGCTTCTTTATCTGTGTAATGATCAATTTTTGTTTTTTTCATTTATGCTAATAAGGTGTACAAATGGGGTAAAATTAAGACTAATATGATTTATGAATTTAATTAAGTCAACAGGGACTTTTGGTTTTTATACTATTATCAGTAGATTGCTTGGTTATTTAAGAGATGTTTTGATAGCGATCTTTCTTGGAACAAGTTTTTTAGCAGATGTATTTTTTGTAGCATTTAGAATACCTAATACTTTTAGAAGATTATTTGCAGAAGGAACCTTTAATGCAGCTTTTATACCAAGTTATACTTCAGAATTAGTAAAAAAAAAAAATGGATCACAAAAATTTGCTAACGAAATTTTCAATTTATTATTTTTAGGACTATTGTTTTTAGTTTTAATTATAGAAATTTTCATGCCAATTTTTGTAAGGCTGATAGCGCCAGGTTTTGTTGATGATTCAGATAAAATTCAGCTAGCTGTTAATCTTACAAGGATAACTATGCCATTTTTAATGTTTGTGAGTCTATCCTCTTTTTTTGCTGCAATTCTAAATTCTCACAATAAGTTTGCTGCTGCCTCTGCAGCTCCAATAATCCTTAATATAGTTTTGATTGGAATTTTACTTTTTGGCAAATTTCTTAACGACGAACTAGTTTATTATTTATCATATGGAGTTTCTATTGCAGGATTATTACAACTTATTTTTTTATAT
>QCDD01000038.1 GCA_003281045.1 Pelagibacteraceae bacterium AG-349-L23
TTTTTGTTTTATCTCTAGTAACAATTACTTCAGATTTTCCTTTTTTTTACATATCTTACAATTATTTTTTGTTTTCATTTTGCCACATTTTTAATAAACCATTTTCTAATTTTGTTTTAGCGGTAAAATTTAGATATTTTTTTGTTTTTTTAATATCTGCTAAACTTCCTTTTAAATCTCCGTAAGTGACACCTTTTTGTATTACTTTAACTTTTTGGTCAGGTTTAATTATATTTATTAAATTATTAATAATTGTTGAAAACTTTGTAGCTTTACCACTAGCAATATTAAATATTTGGTTTGTTTTATTTTTTTCTAAACATAATTTCCATGCTTCAACAACATCATCGATATGAATTAAATCTCTAAATCTATCTAATGAGCCTTTAACCTCTATTAAATTTTTTTCTCTAATAAGATTCATAAATATTCCAACTAATCCTACGTCTGGATTTTTTATATTTTGATCATTTCCATAAACATTAAACATTCTAAGAATATTCCATTTTATACCTTTATTTTGGGCATAATTTTTTAACAATAATTCACAATAACTTTTTGACATCGCATATACAGATGAAGGTCTTAGGTCCATTTGCTCATTAAATCTATTTTTTTCTTGTTTTCCATAAACTACAAAGGAGGAGGCAAATAAAATTCTTTTAATCTTATTTTTTGAACAAAAATTAATAATGTTTAATGTTCCAATTATATTTTTATCTATATCTTCCCTTGGTATAAAAACTGAAAAAACAATTTCGAAAATATTAAGCATTATAAAAGTAAAAAAATTAATATTACCCTACGAAGGTCAAACTTTTCAAAATTATATTTTGTCTAACGTAAACAAAAAAGCTTCAGTTGAAACAATAGGGTATATTCACTCTGCATTGCCACCATTACCATCTGAGTATATTAAAAGACAAGGTTCACCTAAAAAAATTATAGTTCACGGAAATTTACAAAAAAAAATTTTGTCTAAAAATTTAGGTTGGTCTAGAAAAGAAATTTTTTTGAAAAAATCTGCTCGATATAAACATCAAAATAAAAAGAATTTCAAAAATAAAATCTTCTTACCAATGACTTTTGAAGATAAAAATTTATTATTAATTTATTTAGAAAATTTTTTAAAAAAACAAAAAAAAAATTCCTTGCATCCATTCAAAATAAAAAATCATCCATTAATGAATGATTCTGAAAAACATTTGAGTTTTATTAAAAATATAAATCAATTATTAAAAAAATATGATTTTAAATTCGACAAAAAAAACAAAAATAAAGAATCTAAATCTATTTTTTTTTCTGCTACAGCATCAATTATTGAAACATTAGAATATGGCATTGATGTAATACACATTATTAATGATCCAATAATGGAAGTACATAACCCAATAACTTGGAAATTTATTGAAACTAAAAAGATTGATGAAAATATCTATAGCTATAAGTTAAAAAAGAAAAGTTCCTATATAAGCTTTCAAGATAAAAATTTTAAATTTTCAGAATGGATAAAAATATAAATGTTTAAAAAAGTAAAATTTATTGTTTTATGTGTAGGTGGAAGAGCTGGCTCAGATTTCTTTCATGCATTAATGGATAATCATGATCAAATTTCGCAATTACCAGGTTGCATTTACTATGATGAATTTTATAAAAAAATTAAAAATGAATTTCAAGCCAAGTTCATTTTAAAAACTTTCTTAAAGGACTATAATTTTTTATTTAATTCAAAGCTTAGTGGATCAGAGTGTCATGATAAATTAGGCAAAAATAAGAAAGAAAAATATAAAGTTAATACGGCAAAGTTTAAGAAAATTTTCTATAAAAACTTTAGCAAGATAAATACTTTTAATTTTGAAAATTTAATTAATTTATTGCATTATACATACTATTTGGCTTGTAATAAAAAAATTACAAAAATTAAATACATCCTATTAAATTTACATCATTGTGAAAGAATAAAAAAAATACCAAGTTTTAATTTTAGACTCATTTATATGTACAGACACCCAATTGCCATGGTGAATTCAGCTGTAAAAAGTAAAATTTTTACTTACAGAGGTTCTCTGTTTACACCTCGAACATTATTATGGTATTTAAAAAGAGTACTATTTGAAGTTAGAATTCTAAATGATTATTGCAAAAAACCCATAGTTATAAAATTGGAAGATTTACATAGAGATAACAAATTATTAATTCAAAAATTATGTAAATCTCTAGGAATAACTTACAAAAAAACTATGTTGGAGCCAACCTTTCATAATAAAAGGTGGTGGGGTGATAAGT
>QCDD01000039.1 GCA_003281045.1 Pelagibacteraceae bacterium AG-349-L23
TCATTTTTTGAAATAAAGTTAAATTTAATTATTGAAGGCATTTCTGAGATATTCATTTTGATATTATTGACTTTAGACAAACTTTTTAAATTTTTGATTATTTTTTTTCCTAAATAATTTATTTTTTTCCATGATTTCTTTTTTTTCATAACATCTAGTGTTTTCAATGCAGCTACATAACCAATTCTTTCTCCCCAAAAAGTACTACTTATAAAAGTACTTGTAACGTTAGACATAAATTTCCTTTTTCCAATAATTGCATTTATTGCATATCCATTTCCCAAAGTTTTACCAAAAATAGCTATGTCGGGATTTACTCCTAATGTTTTATGTAGACCCCCATAATTTTCTCTAAACCCAGTAGTACATTCGTCGAAAATTAAAATAATATTATTTTTATCGCATAGTTTTCTTACATTTCTTAAAAAATTAATATTAGGTTTCTCAGATCTAGCTACCTCCATTTTTATTATTCCAATTTTCTCTTTCTTTATAATTCGCTTTAATTCTTTTAGATCCCCATAAAAAAATGGAATTGAGGTTTTTTTTAATTGTCTAGGGACACCCTTAATTTGAACTCCAGGAAAAAGATGAAAACCCAATTTTTTATCTCTTGATAAGTTTGATGAAAGATACCAATCATGCCATCCATGATATCCGCAAAATGCCACATTGTGTTTTGATGTAGATGCTCGAGCGATTCTAATAGCAACACTATTAGCCTCACCACCTGTCCTAGTAAACCTGACCATTTCGGCCCAAGGATGAATTTCAATTAATTTTTCAGCTAAATTTATTTCTTCAGGAGAGTTAAATGAAGATAAATTTCCATCTTTAACAACTCTTTGCACGGCTTGGTCTACTTCTTTATTTGAATACCCAAGAATATTGGTACCAACACCCATAGTGCTCATGTCAGAATAAATTTTATCATCAACTCCCCAGATTTTATAACCTTTGGTTTTTTTGAAATATGAAGGCCACTTTTTGGGAAGAATAAAATCTGGATTTTTCGAATAGAGCATATTTCCGCCAGGAATAATTTCCTTAGCCCTTTCCCACAATTTTTGACCAACACTAAGTTGTGAGCCTTCATTTCTAACAAATCGTTTATTGATAAGAAAAATATCAGGATTCTTTTTTTTATAATTCATTATTTCTTTCCATGAAAAATTTACTCTTGGTTTAAAATGATTATATATATTGTTTATAAGCTCGAAATCTGCCTTGTGATCTAAAGTTAATCTTATATCATTATACTTTGATTTAGATGTGATGTTCGCAAATTTTATTTTTTTATTATTTCTTCTGAAATAATCAATAACAACATTTTCTAGTTGTTTTTTTTTACCATCAATTTTGAAAGCTTTCTTTAAAAAATCAAAACTAAATACTTCTATATCTAGACCATCAGGAAAACTATATGGAAATGTATTTGATAAATATTCAACCTTCCTTTTTTTAAACGCTTTTATGAATTCATCAACTAATTTACTATCAACTAATGGACAATCACCAGTAATTCTTACTATTGTTTGAACATTAAATTTTTTCGCTGCATAAAAATATCTATTCAAGCAATTTTCATTATTTCCTCTAAAAAATTTGAATTTATTTTTTGATAGATATTTTGCTAACTTGTCATCTTTTTTATCTTTCGTTGTGACTACAATAATATCATTAATTTCTTTACAAAATGATAATCGCTCGTGTATCAACTGGATAATAGTTTTATTATTTATTTTTTTAATAATTTTCTCAGGGAATCTTTGTGAATTTAAGCGAGCTTGTATCAAAACAGCGACTGATTTTTTTAATACCATAAAGAAGGATTTATAATTTTTTTATTATTTGTATTGAAAAAAGATATATCATTCTTTCTAATCTTGATTGTCAAATATCTTTTGAATTGCAAATAGTTATCAAAACCAACTACTATCTTATTAATTTTTTTATTTAATATTGCATTTGAAACACAAACATCAATCGGTTGAAGTTTTTTTTCTTTTAGCCATTTATTCCAATCAGTTAATTTTTTTCTTAATAAATTATTTTTAGAATTATTATATCTTTTTCTCAAAAGAGTACCCTGCAAAAATATTGATCTCGCGTGTATTTCTATTTTTCTTTTTTTCAAATTTTTAAGAATTGTTATATTATCTAATCTTTGATCAAATATATTATAAGATAACTGAACAATATCTAAATTATATAATTTTGTAAATTTTTTTAAACTTTTAATATCATAGACCGAAATACCGAGTTTTT
>QCDD01000040.1 GCA_003281045.1 Pelagibacteraceae bacterium AG-349-L23
GCATCTTTGGCTAGGTAAAATCTTCCACCATATTTTAAAGTAATTTCATCAAGTTTATCCAATAAATCAAACGTTTTTTTATTTACTGGAAAATCTAACGCTAAAGTGTACCCCTCCATTGGAAAAGAAAATTTACTATCTTGTTTTCCAAATCTCTTCAAAACAGATAAGAAAGAACTTGCTTTTGATCTTTCAATTTCTCTTAATAATTCAATCAAACCCTCTTTAGATTTATGTAGCGGGATGACACACTGATATTGAACAAATCCCTTACGACCATAAATTTTATTCCATTCAAGAATACTATCTAGTGGATAAAAATAATTATCCCAATTTACAAGTTTTTCTTTGGAACTATTTTTTCCTATTAAATAATAAATATAATTAAATATTTTAACAAATTTTTTATTTAGGAACCAATTAGGAAAATAAAATGGTATCTTCATGTACTGATTGAAATTAGTTTTTAAAGGATTTTGAATATTTTTTTTAATTGTGTCCTCTATAGATGCGTGTTCACCCAACATAATTAATGATTGTCCTAAATTTTTTTTGTCACTTGTGCTATTAACCCATGCAACAGAATAGGTTGCATCCATATTTTTTTCAAAAATATCCAAAGTTTGGTAAATATTTTTGGCAACTAATGTTTTTTGTTTAATCCATGAAGTCTTTATGGGGCGCAGTCTAATTGCTGCTTTAATTATTATCCCTGTTAAACCCATACCACCAATAGTCCATTCAAATAGTTCACTATTTTCATTTTTAGAACATTTTTTAATTTCACCCTGTGAATTAATTAGCTCAAACCAATCTACAAAATTTCTAAAACTACCTTCTTTGTGATGATTTTTTCCATGAACATCAGCAGCAATAAGACCACCGATCGAAGTAAATTTTGAACCAGGAGTCACATAAGGGAACCAACCTTTTGGAAGAAATGTGTTTATTATATCATCTAATAAAACACCAGACTCAGTAACTAAAATACCCGAACTATCATCAAAAGATAAGATATGGTTAAAGTATTTCATGCTGATAGTATTCTTCTCATTAATTGAACTATCCCCATAGGCACGACCATTACCTCTTGCTATTAAATCACTTTTTTTAATTATATTTTGAATTTGTTCTATATTTGTAGGGTATACCATATTAGTTTTTCTAATAGGGTACCCACCCCATCCTGAAATTAAAGTTCGCTTTGAGTTTTTCAACATACTTTAAAATTAATTTATTTATACAATTTTAAATAATAATTCCTAACCAGAAAATAAACAAAATAATCACTAAACATAAATAACTTATTTTATCACTAATTGCATAAACAATAGGATCATCTTTAATTTTACCTTTACTAGAAACATGAATTATTCTTGAAATCCAAAAAAACATCACAAAACATATGATCCATAAAATATTTGGAGAGGAGTATTGTTTTATCACTTCAGGTGAATTTATGTGGAAGATTAATATAAGAATTGATATCCAGCCAGTCAATATAGCTATCCAATAAATCATTTTTTTATGTCTAGTAGTGTATCCTCGCCCATAAATTTTCATTTTTTTAAATTTTAAAACATTAATTATTTCTGTGAGACGTTTGACAGCAGCAAGAGATGTAAAAAAAAACACAGAAAATAAAAATAATGATGATGATGTTGAAATATCTGTAATGAAGCTTCCACCTAAAATTCTTGAAGTATACAATAATGAGAGGGTTAAAAGATCAATTATTATAATTCTTTTTAAAAAAAAGGTATATAAATTTGAAAGTATAAAATAAGAAATTATTATAATAATAAATTCTTTGTTTACATTAAGTAAAAATACAGCACTCAAAGCTAAAAGAATTAAAATTAGAACTTTACAGTGATTAACTGTGACAAGTTTAGCAGCAAGAGGTCTGTATTTTTTAAAAGGATGATTTTGATCAGCTTTTAAATCTATGATATCGTTAATTACATAAATGCTTGATGCCATTAAACTAAAAATTACAAATGCTTTTGCAGAGAGAATAAGATTATTAAAATCAAAATTATGAGACATTAACAATGGTGTAAATACAAGTATATTTTTTACATA
>QCDD01000041.1 GCA_003281045.1 Pelagibacteraceae bacterium AG-349-L23
TGTATTAGGATTGACAACCTGAAGTGTTATTAAACTAGATTGATGCTATTTTTTTGGTAAACCTTGAAACGTTTCTAGAAGCGTTTTGTTTCTTTACGATGCCTGTTTTAGCTATTTTCATCAACTCAGAATTCAACTTAGGTAAGAACTTTAAAGCCTCAGACTTCTTTTTAGCTTCAATTAAAGAATTCATTTTCTTCAAAGCATTTTTATATCTACTCTTTCGAGCCTTATTAACAGCTGTTTGTTTTGAAATTCTTCTAATTCTTTTGATTGCTGATTTTGTGTTAGCCATATGCGCAGGGGTATAACTTGAGAATGAATTTTGGTCAATTAAATAATTATTATATTTGGCAGATATTACAAAAAAAAGAAGATCTATTGGAAATCATTTTTTTTTTAATAATTCCCTTGCATCCATACCTCTTACAATTAAGTCCTTTTCTCTCATAAACATTAAAATTCTTTTGGAAATTTCCTGATTTACCTGATGTATTTTTAAAATCTCTAATACTTGATCCCCCCTTTTTGATAGCATTAATCAAAACCTTTTTAGAATTAAATATTATTTTTTTACAATCTTCTTTATTTAATAAAGATACTTTTTTATCAGGTTTAATTTTACATAAAAATAAAATTTCACTTGCATAAATGTTTCCTATCCCTGATACAAAATTTTGATCTAATAGAAAGTTTTTTATATTTTTTGTTTTTCCTTTTAAAAAAGAATAAATATAACTTAAGTTAAATTCTGATTGAAAAGGTTCTGGTCCAAGTTTAGAGAATCTTTTATCCAAAAAATGTTCATTAACCACTATTTCAAAAAAACCAAATCTTCTTGGATCGTTATATACAATTTTAAGATCATCAAAAACTATTTCTACGTGATTATGTTTTTTAGGCAATGTAGGTGAGCTATAAAAACTAGTATTAGTTACCAAACTTTTTTTTTGATTATAAATTAGATGAATAGTTCCTGACATACCCAGATGTAAAAGACAATAACTTTGATTTGAAAGGCAAATAATCAGATATTTTGAAAATCTTTTTACTTTGATTATTTTTTTGCCTTCAAGGAATCTTGGAAAATTAAGTGGGATTTTAGTTCTTAAATTTCTATTTCTAACTATTACTTTTTTGACCTTTTTTTGTTTAATCTTTTTGTCTAAAGATTGACGTACAATTTCTACTTCTGGTAATTCTGGCATTTAATACTATATTGATTATATATTTTTGAATTATGCAACAGTATCTACAAAATAAAAAAGGATTAGTCCAAAATGTGTTTAATCAAGTGTACGATCGTTATGATCTAATGAATGATTTTATGTCATTAGGGATTCATCGATTGTGGAAAAAAAGTCTGTTAAATATGATGAATCCATCCAGTAATCAAAATTTAATTGATGTTGCTTGTGGTACTGGAGACATAGCTAAACTATTTGTTAAACATGTAAATAAATTATCTCGTATTACATGTGTCGATCCAAATAAAGGGATGATAAGTAAAGGGAAAGAAAAGTTATCTAAGTTTAAAAATATAAATTGGATTATATCTCCAGCCGAAAAAATTCCTTTATCTGATAATTTATTCGACTTTTATACTATAAGTTTTGGTTTAAGAAACACTGCCAATATAGATAAAGCTCTTTCTGAGGCTTATAGAGTTTTAAAACCAGGGGGTCGTTTTTTATGCTTAGAGTTTTCAAAAATTCAGAATACAAATTTAGAAACCCTTTATAAAAATTACTCTAAGCTAATACCTTCTATTGGCAAGTTTGTTGTTGGTGAAAAGCAGCCGTATGAATATTTAATTAAAAGTATTGAAGATTTTTTAAACCAGGAGGAATTAATTGACGCAATGGTTAAAAACAATTTTGAAAAATGTACCTATAGAAATTTATCAGGTGGAATAGTTTCTATTCATAGTGGATGGAAATTTTGATGGTAAAAAAATTAATTATTCTCTTTAAACTTGGAAGAAAAGTAGCTTGTTCTGATATTTTAAATATTGTATCAAAATTTAAGGAACCACCTTTATCTATAA